>NZ_JAHSQD010000669.1 GCF_020103755.1 Streptomyces sp. LS1784 | reverse complement strand
GCGGCGGCGGAGGACGAGCAGGACGGCCCGGCCGAGGTCCCGGAGGAGGACGCCGGGCCGCGCAGCTTCGGCGTGGCCCGGGCGCACCGGCTGGCCGCCGCGCACGACGTCCGGCTGACCGAGTACGCGAGCACCCGGCCGGACGCGCTGCACGCACTGGCCGACCTGGTCGCGCTGACCGACTTCGCCGCCGTCTACCTGGGGCTCGCAGCCGCGCAGTCCTGAGACGGCCGGCCGGGCGGAACCTCCCGGCCGGGTACGGTAGGCGCTCGACGACGCCGACCGACCTGTGAGGAAGAGGCATGAGCGAGCGAAGCGAGCTCGTCACTGAAAGGTGCGTGTTGCGCGAAGCGCCCGCCGAGCGTGGCGAGGTGGCCGCATGAGTGCCGAGGGCGGTACCAAGGCACTGATCGCGGCGCTGTCCGCGAACCTGGCGATCGCGGCGGGCAAGTTCACCGCTTTCGGCTTCACCGGTTCCTCCTCGATGCTCGCCGAGGGCGTGCACTCGGTGGCCGACTCCGGCAACCAGGTGCTGCTGCTGATCGGCGGCAAGCGGGCACGCCGGGCGGCCGACGAGGAGCACCCCTTCGGGTACGGCCGCGAGCGCTACGTGTACGGCTTCCTGGTGGCCATCGTGCTGTTCAGCGTCGGTGGCCTGTTCGCGATCTACGAGGGCTGGCACAAGATCAGCCACCCGGAGACGCTGGACTCCTGGGGCTGGGCGGTCGGTGTGCTGCTCTTCGCCATCGCCATGGAGGGCTGGTCCTTCCTGACCGCGATGCGGGAGTCGGACAAGGCCAAGGGCAAGCAGAGCTGGGTGCAGTTCATCCGCACCGCCAAGGCGCCGGAGCTGCCGGTGGTGCTGCTGGAGGACGCCGGCGCGCTGATCGGCCTGGTGCTCGCGCTGTTCGGCGTCGGGCTCACCGTGATCACCGGCGACGGCGTCTGGGACGGCGTCGGCACCCTGTGCATCGGCGCCCTGCTGGTGGTGATCGCCGTGGTGCTCGCCCTGGAGACCAAGTCGCTGCTGCTCGGCGAGTCGGCCTCCAAGGAGTCGGTGCGCCGGATCCGGGAGGCGCTGGTGGACGGCGAGGCCGTCATCCGCGTGATCCACATGCGGACCCTGCACCTCGGGCCGGAGGAGCTGCTGGTCGCGGCCAAGATCGCCGTCAACGCGGAGGACAGCGCCGCCCGGGTGGCGGAGGCGATCGACGCCGCCGAGGAGCGGGTCCGTGCGGCCGTCCCGATCGCCCGGGCGATCTACCTGGAGCCCGACGTCTACAGCGCCGAGAAGGCCGCGGCGGGCGACGACCCGGCCGCCACGCCCGGCGGCCCCGGCCCCGGCGCAGAGCACTGACCCCCAGCCTGGGGCCCGGCTTGAGAGCGGCTCGGACCGGGGGCCGAAATCGGTCATCGGCGGACGGCCGACGGGGCCATCAGTGTAGATTCGTCACCAGAGCCAGAACGTCGCTGCTGATGGCGGTCGATCGGCGGTCCACGCCCGTAGGGTGTGCGCCGGTCGAGGGAGAGAGGTCCTCCGACGGTTTGTGCTGCGCAACGGGAAGCCGGTCCACCACCACGGACCCGGCCGCCTCGGCGTGGCCGTGCACCCGTACGGCCAGACGCACGCGACGCACGCCCGGACCTTGGCCCCACCCCATCAGCGAGGAGCAGACGCATGTCGACCGACATCACCGGTGACTTCAAGGTCGCCGACCTTTCCCTGGCGCCGTTCGGCCGCAAGGAGATCCAGCTGGCCGAGCACGAGATGCCCGGTCTGATGGCGATCCGCGCCGAGTACGCCGAGTCGCAGCCGCTGGCCGGCGCCCGCATCACCGGCTCGCTGCACATGACCGTGCAGACCGCCGTCCTGATCGAGACCCTGACGGCGCTCGGTGCCGAGGTCCGCTGGTGCTCCTGCAACATCTTCTCCACCCAGGACCATGCGGCCGCCGCCATCGCCGTCGGCCCGGAGGGCACCCCGGAGAACCCGCAGGGCGTGCCGGTCTTCGCCTGGAAGGGCGAGACCCTGGAGGAGTACTGGTGGTGCACCGAGCAGGCCCTGACCTGGCCTGACGGCAAGACCCCGAACATGATCCTGGACGACGGCGGCGACGCCACCCTGCTGATCCACAAGGGCGTCGAGTTCGAGAAGGCCGGTGCCGCGCCGGACCCGGCCACCGCGGACAACGACGAGTTCCGGATCATCCTGGAGCTGCTCAACCGCACCCTCAAGGACACCCCGAACAAGTGGACCGAGGTCGCCTCCACCATCAAGGGTGTGACCGAGGAGACCACCACCGGTGTCCACCGCCTGTACGAGATGCACCGTGACGGCAAGCTGCTGTTCCCGGCCATCAACGTCAACGACGCCGTCACCAAGTCGAAGTTCGACAACAAGTACGGCTGCCGCCACTCGCTGATCGACGGCATCAACCGCGCCACCGACGTCCTGATCGGCGGCAAGGTCGCGGTCGTCGCCGGCTACGGCGACGTGGGCAAGGGCTGCGCCGAGTCGCTGCGCGGCCAGGGTGCCCGCGTGATCATCACCGAGATCGACCCGATCTGCGCGCTCCAGGCCGCGATGGACGGCTACCAGGTCACCACCCTGGAGGAGGTCGTCTCGATCGCCGACATCTTCATCACCACCACGGGCAACAAGGACATCATCCTTGCCTCGCACATGGAGAAGATGAAGCACCAGGCGATCGTCGGCAACATCGGCCACTTCGACAACGAGATCGACATCGCGGGCCTGGCGAAGCTGCCCGGCATCGTGAAGACCGAGGTCAAGCCGCAGGTCCACGAGTGGCGCTTCGCCGACGGCCACACCATCATCATGCTGTCCGAGGGCCGCCTGCTGAACCTGGGCAACGCGACCGGCCACCCGTCCTTCGTGATGTCCAACTCCTTCGCCAACCAGACGATCGCCCAGATCGAGCTGTTCACGAAGACCGAGCAGTACCCGATCGGCGTCTACGTGCTGCCGAAGCACCTGGACGAGAAGGTCGCCCGCCTGCACCTCGACGCGCTGGGCGTGAAGCTGACCACCCTGACCCAGGAGCAGGCCGACTACATCGGCGTCCCGGTCGAGGGCCCGTACAAGGCCGAGCAGTACCGCTACTGACCGGTTGACGATCCGACGGCCGGCGCCCTCCCCTCCGGGGGCGCCGGCCGTCGGCGTCCGCGGGGCGCGTCAGCGGGTCCAGGACCTCTCGTCCGCGCCGAGCACGCCGAACTGCTTGAGCAGACCGGCGAGCCCGCCCACCGCCTGGACCGACGGGATCCCCGCCGCGGTGCCGTTGGCGCAGAGCCGGACGCCCTTCTCGACCCGGCACACCGGGGTGCCGCCGTTCGGCCGGCCGTCCGCGAACACCCCGAAGCCGTCCGGCTGGATCGTGACGCTCAGCCATTTGCCTTCGACGGTGTACGACAGGATGGCGCTCCACGGCGGCTCGGAGTCCTTGGTGGGCCGGTGGATCTCGGCGTTCCGCAGCCTGAGGTCGGCGGGCACGCCGGCCGGCCGCACCGGGAACGGGACGTCCCGGCTGCCGAACTCGACGCCGGCCGCGACCCGGAGCAGGTCGTCCTGGATCTTCGCCCCGTACCAGACGGTGGCGCGCAGTTCGGCCCAGCGGCCGGAGGCGGTCATCCAGCGCAGGCCGGTGGTGGTCCCCGACTCGTCGGTGACCAGCCAGCGGGCCTCCCGGCCGGCGACCGCGGGCGCGGTGGCGGTGTGCGTACCGGGGGCGGGGGACTCGCCGGGGTCGCGCAGCAGTTCGAGCTTCAGGTCGGGGACCGCATTGAGGACGGCCGTCGTGGTGGCCGCGGTGACGACGGACCGGCCGTCGCTGTTCGCGTAGCCGACGGCCGGACGGGCCAGCCACTCCGGCAGCCAGCCGAAGCGGGCCTCGGTGCTCAGTGGACCGGTGGCGGCCGTCGGCGCCGGCGTGGCGGTCGGGGACGGCGCGAGCGAGGACGGGGCGGTGGGCGCGGGGCGGGCCGGTACGGGCGGTCCGCCG
>NZ_JAHSQD010000668.1 GCF_020103755.1 Streptomyces sp. LS1784 | reverse complement strand
GGCGCCGGACCGCGGTGCGCGCTGGGCCGGCAGCGGACCGCCCGTCATCAGGGCCCGCAGCGCGCGCTCCTGTTCGCCGGCCAGCCGGCCGAGCTCCGCGAAGTCCACGCCGGAGCCCGCCCCCTCGCTCGCTTCCGCACCGCGCCGCTGGACCAGGGCGAGCACCTGGAGCACGCCGTCGTGGATGTCCCGGGAGAGCCGCTCTCGCTCCCGGGTGGCCGCCTCGACCTGGAGCGCCCGGGTGAGGGTGGCCTCGCTGGCCCGGGCCAGCTCGATCACGTAGCCGATCGCGCAGCCGGCCACCATCAGCAGCACGATGTTGTGGAGGTTGTCGCCGGTCGGCCCGCCGTGGCCGAGGATGTTGGCGACGCCGATCACCGAGCCCGAGGCCGCCGCCGGGCGCCAGCCGCCCTTCGCGGCGAAGCCGAGCACCGTGCCGGCCGCCCAGATGGTCGGCAGGGTGGGCGCGCCGTGGCTGATCCGGGCCGGGGAGTCGGTCAGGCCGCTCATCACGATGCCGGTGACGGCGAGGGCGAGGTCGGTGCCCAGGACGTACCAGGTGCAGCGCTGCGGATTGGCGAAGGCCCGGGTGCTGGCCAGGGTCCACAGGGTCAGCGCGCCGAGGAAGATCCAGCCGGCCACCGGGTGCAGGAAGTGCAGGTAGGAGTTGAAGTACCGCAGCAGGGCGTAGCACAGGGCCAGCACCCTGAAGTAGGAGATCGCCTTCCACAGCGGGAGCTCGACGGACATGCCGCCGGCCGCCACCGTGCCGCCGACCGCGCCGGTTCTGCCGCCGTCGTCCGTCATCCGCCCCGCCCCTCTCCTGGGCCCGTCCGGGCCGGCCGTGCGGCCGCCCTGACGTCTACTCCGGCTTCTCCGAGGTGCCCGGCTCGGCGGACTTCTCCGTCTTCTCCGCCTCGGCTGCCTTCTCCGCCTTCTCGGCCTCGGCGGCCTCCGCCTTCTCCGCCTTGGCCGCGGCCCGGCGCTCGGCGTCGGCCTTCTTCTTGTCCTCGGTGATCTGCCGCTTGGCGGCGGTCGCGTAGATGTCCACGTACTCCTGGCCGGAGAGCCGCATGATCTCGTACATCACCTCGTCCGTCACCGAACGGAGGATGAAGCGGTCGTTCTCCATGCCGTGGTAGCGGGAGAAGTCCAGCGGGCGGCCGATCCGGATGCCGGGGCGGATGCCGAAGCTGGGGATCACCTGGCCGGGCGGCTGCACCTTCTCGGTGTCGATCATGGCGACCGGGATCACCGGGGCACCGGTGGCCAGCGCGACGCGGGCCAGGCCGCCGACCTTGCCGCGGTACAGCTTGCCGTCGGGCGAACGGGTGCCCTCCGGGTAGACGCCGAACAGCTCGCCGCGTTCCAGCACCGCGATGGCGCTGCGGATCGCGGCCTCGCCGGCGCCGCGCACGCCCGAGCGGTCCACGGGCAGCTGGCCGACGCCCTTGAAGAACGCGGCGGTCAGCCGGCCCTTGAGGCCCGGGGTGTTGAAGTACTCGGCCTTCGCGATGAAGGTGACCCGGCGCTTGATCAGCGCGGGGAAGAAGAACGAGTCCGAGAAGGACAGGTGGTTGCTCGCGATGATCGCCGCACCCTCGGCGGGGATGTTCTCCTCGCCCTCGATCCACGGCCGGAAGAAGATCCGAAGCAGTGGCGCGACGATCATCTTCATCAGTCGGTAGAACAACCCGGGCCTCCTGTTATGCGGACCGGTCGATCCTAATGCCCCGCGGCCGTCCGGTGTGCCCGGCCCCGCCGTAGGGGCCGCGTCCGGCCTCCCGTAGGGGGTGTACGACCCGGCGCGGAGCGTGGGACGATGCGGTTTCGCAGCACCCCCCTCCCGCGTCCCTCCCCCAGCGCCACCCGCCCGCGAAGGAGTCCGCCATGCCGTTGCTGCCCGGTGCCGAGCCGTACCGCCACCATGGCGGACCGGTGGGGGTGCTGCTCTGCCACGGCTTCACCGGGTCGCCGCAGTCGCTGCGGCCGTGGGCCGAGGACCTGGCGGCGGCCGGGTTCACCGTCTCGCTGCCGCTGCTGCCCGGACACGGCACCCGTTGGCAGGACATGCAGCTCACCCGCTGGGAGGACTGGTACGCCGAGGTCGAGCGCGAGCTGCTGACGCTCGCCGAGGAGTGTGAGCAGGTCTTCGTCTGCGCGCTGTCGATGGGCGGCGCGCTGGCGCTGCGGCTCGCGGCGCTGCACGGGCCGACGGTCTCCGGCCTGGTGCTGGTCAACCCGTCGGTGCGCTCGGACACCCCTGCGAGTGTGCTGCTGCCGGTGCTGCGCCACCTGCTCCCCAGCGCGCCCGGAGTCGCAAACGACATCGCTCGGGCCGGTGCGACCGAGGTCGGCTACGACCGCACCCCGCTGCACGCCGCCTGGTCGCTGAGCCGGCTGTGGCGGGAGGTCCAGCGGCTGCTGCCGGAGGTGACCCAGCCGGTGCTGCTCTTCCACAGCCCGCAGGACCACGTCGTCTCGTCGGCCAACTCGGAACTGGTACTGGCCCGGATATCCTCGACGGACGTGACGGAGCGGCTGTGCCAGCGCAGCTTCCACGTCGCGACGCTGGACCACGACGCGGCGGAAATATTCGCGGCCTCCCAGGACTTCATCCGACGGCTGGCTCCCGCGCACGTGGCGGGCGTCACCCGGGTCGAATCCGACGATCACCATGGCTGAAGGGCCGGAAGTGCACGAGAGCAGCACGGCGGGCGGCGGGGACGAGACTCCCCGCGAGGACGGCGCGACCAAGGACGGCGGGACGGACGCCGCTGCCCCGGGCGGTACGCCGACGGACCGTACCGGCACGGACGGCGCCGGGACGCCCCCGCCCGTCAAGGACGCCACCGGGGACGCCGCCGGGCCCCAGGCCCCTGCCGAACGTCGTCCGCGCCGCGCGCCCGAGCGCAGCCAGGCCGAGCAGGACGAGATCTTCGCCGCCTTGGTGGCCCAGTTCGACGACCCGGTCGACCTGAACAACCCGAACTGGCCGGAGGTCGAGAACCTCCGGGCGCAGAACGAGCTCAAGGGCGGCCACAAGGACGGCAGCGGCGGCCGCGGCGAGCAGGACGACCTGTCCGACCTCGCCCCGAAGCCCCGTCCCCGCTCCGGCCGGCCGGTGATGCCGGCGGGCGGCGCGGGCCCGCGCGACTTCGAGCTGGCCGAGGAGACCGACGAGGGCCACTACGTCCCGCCGGAGCCCCCGCCCCTTCCGAGCGCCGACGTGACCGCCAAGTTCGCCTGGCTGGCGGTGCTCGGCGGCCCGGCCCTGCTGCTGGTCGACGCGGTGGTCTGGCGGGAGATCTCCGGCTGGCCCGCCTGGGTGGGCATCACCGCCTTCCTCGGCGGCTTCGTCACCCTGGTCGCGCGGATGAAGGACCGCGACGAGGACGAGCCGGAGGACCCGGACCACGGCGCCGTCGTCTAACTTCTCGGCCGACCACCCGGCCGGCTGCTCGGCAGTTCGAGGACGGCGAGCACGGGCAGGTGGTCGGTCGCGGCCCGCAGGTCGGCCTCGGTGACGCCGGGGAGCCCGTGCGGCACCCCGCAGCCGAGGACGGTGATCCCGGGCGTGGCGAAGACGGCGTCGATCCGCTGGTAGGGGCGCTCCGGTACGGAGGTGAACTCGCCTCCCCAGGGCGCGGTCGGGTACCCGTCCTGGAGCCGGGAGGCCAGCAGCCGCCGGCCCGGCCCGTCCGGGTGCTCGTTGAAGTCCCCGGCCACGACGCCGAGCTCGGCGATCGAGAGCTGGTCGAGCAACAGCTCGAACTGCCCGTACCGCTCCTCCTGGTCCAGGCTGAGGTGGCAGCTGGTGACGGTGAACGGCGCCGTGCCGGGCAGCCGCAGGAGCGCACTGGCGAAGCCCCGGGCGTGCAGGCCGCGGGTCTTGGGCAGCAGCCGGTCGTGCACCCCCAGCAGTTCCACCGCGCCGGGCCGGCCGAGCAGCAGCGGACCTGCGGCGGTGCGGCCGCCGCCGGCCAGCACGGCCGTCCCGGTGCTCCGGGCCGGCCGGGAGGC
>NZ_JAHSQD010000667.1 GCF_020103755.1 Streptomyces sp. LS1784 | reverse complement strand
GGCGCGTCCCGGGCGGCCTTGCCGGGTCCGCGACGCGCCCCGCCCCCGTCACGCGTCCACGACCTCCAGCCCGTACGCGGTCACGGCCTGGCGCAGCCCACCCGGGTACCCGGCGAGCGCGGGGGTGAACTCCCAGTCCCCGGAAGGCTCGCGGTCGAACCGGCCGAGCCGCATCGCGGTGTTGGTCTCCGCGCCGTCCGCCAGGTGCACCACGGCCGCGTCCTGCCCGGAACCGGCCTCCAGGATCAGCGCCGGCCCGGCGAACCCGCCCATGGTGGCCTCGGGGTGGTTCTCGGTGTCGGCGGCGGCGATGACGACCAGCCGGTCGACCTCGGCGGGCAGCGCGCCGAAGTCGACCATCAGGCAGGCGTTCGCGTCGCCGTAGCCGGTCACCAGCCGCACCGAACCGTCGGGCGTCGAGGCGTTGTTGTAGAACACCAGGTGGTCGTCGGAGAGCGCCACGTTCCCCGTGCAGACCAGGGCGGCGATGTCGTACTCCTCCTCCCCGGTCCAGTGCAGGAGCAGGCGGGAGGGCTCGGCGGCCACCTCGATCGCGGGCAGTCCGTCCAGGGCGCCGGCCTCGGCGGAGGCCTCGTCCTGGGCGGCCTCGAAGACCTCGTGGAAGCCGTGGTGCTTGAGCAGCCCGACCAGCTCGGCGCCGTTGATCAGGCTGATCGGCTTGCCCGCGACGAACTGGTGCGAGCTGGGCCCGAACCTGCTGGTGGTGACCAGGACGGCCTTGGTCGCGGCCTGGTCGTGCCGCAGCGTCCCGTACAGGTCCCGCACCGCCGTGGGCGTCACCGTGTCCCGGTACCGCTTCACCTGCACGATGACGTTGCCGCCGCGGAACGGGTCGGGGTCGATGCCGCGGACGTCCACCCCGCCGTCCCGCGACCGGGCGGTGAGCTCGACCTTCATGCCCATCGCTTCCATCAGCCGGGCGATCAGCCCCTCGAACTCGATCGGGTCCATCGCCAGCAGCAGCTGGAGCTCGCGGACGCGCTTGGCCATCCGGCCGCGGTTGGCGTTGGTGTCGTCGCGGAGGTGACGGAAGAGCGCGCGCTGGGCGCGGCGTTCGTCGGCGTCGGGGTTGCTGAGGCGGTGGAGCTTCCGGCTCCGGGACATGGGCGTGCCCCCTCTTGCATGGTGACGGTTGTTGCAGCCGTCACCGTAGAGGAATCGTGGACGAAGAACTGTCGCGCCGTCAGTTCCGCAGCCCAATCGAGACCTGGGATGCGTGCAGGTCGAGGGTCCGGCGTGGGTGGTGCGGGCGCCCGACCGGCCGGGGTGCTTTCGGCGGCCGTCCGGACGGCGGACAATTCCCCCAGGAGCCGAGGAGGAGGCCGCGGTGGAGTTCGAGGTCGTGATCGAGATCCCGCAGGGGTCGCGGAACAAGTACGTGATGGACTTCGCGGCGGGCCGGATCCGCCTGGACCGCACCCTCTTCACGGCCACCCGCTATCCCACCGACTACGGCTACGTCGCGGGCACCCTCGGCGGCGACGGGGAACCGCTGGACGCCCTGGTGCTCGGCGGCGAGCCGGCCGTCCCCGGCTGCGTGCTGACCTGCCGGGCGGTGGCCATGTGGGTGATGCGCGACGAGCGCGGCCCGGACGAGAAGGTGCTCTGCGTGCCGGCCCGCGACCCGCGCTATGCGGACCTGCGGGACATCGACGACCTGCGCGAGTTCGACCTGCTGGAGATCACCCACTTCTTCCTGGTGTACAAGGACCTGGAGCGCGGCAAGTCCGTCGAGGGCTCGCACTGGGTGGGCCGCGACGCCGCCTGCGCCGAGATCGCCGAGTCGCGTGCCCGCGCGACGGGCACCCGCTACGCCGACCCGGTCTGAACGGGCGTCCGGGGCGGGCGGAGGGTCACCCGCCCGCCCCGGCCGGTCCGTCAGAGCCGGGTGGCGCTCAGGATCGCCCGCACCTCGTCGCCGATCGCGGCCTCGTTCTGCTCGAACTCCGGTGCGGTGAGCCGGTTCGGGTCGGCCGGCAGGCCGGTCAGGACCGGGGTGTGCAGATGGCCGCCCGGGAGGCCCGGCGCGAGGAGCAGGCGCAGCCGGTTGGAGCGGTAGGCGACCTCGTTGGAGAGGTACCCGCCGCCGCCCCCGGAGACCGCGCGGGAGCCGGGGGTGGGACCGTCCGGCCGGAAGACCGGGGCGGTGGCGCCCGCCGGGATCTCGGTGACGAAGGTGTTGAGCAGCACCGGGAAGGGCTGCTGGACGGCCCGCATGGCGTCGGTCGGCAGGGTGGTGCGGACGAACTGCGGCCCGGGGGCCAGCCCCGGGGCGTCCACCGGGTGCTGGGAGGTGCCGCCGGAGAGCGCGGCCACGTTGTCGGTGGCCGGGTCGGCGGAGCGGGCGCGCCCGGCCCACTCCTCCAGGGTGAACTTGCCCGGGTAGCCCTGGCTGATGCTGGTGATCAGGTCGGCGGACTGCCGGCCCGGCCGCAGGTGCGGGGCGAAGGCGCGCTCCACGATGCCCTCGTCGAAGTCCCCGTAGCGCACCGGCAGCACGACGGCCCGCACTTCGGCGGTGCTGCCGTCGGCCAGCGTGATCCGCTGCCCGTGCAGCTGCAGGACGGCCGAGCCGGAGGGGTTGGCGCGGCGCGGCTCGGCGTCCAGGCCGAACGGGTCGAAGCCGCTGACGAAGATCCGCCGGACGTCGGGGGCGGACTCGAAGCCGTCGTCCAGACCGCGCGAGGCGTCCTCGAAGCGGGCCCGCAGCGCGGCGTGGTCGGCCTCGAACCGGGGCTGCCAGCGGGCGAGCCGGACGGTCATGGCGAGCCTGGTCCAGTACAGCGGGCGGTCGTCCCGGGCGGGCAGTTCGCCGCCCGGCCGCCGGCCCTGGGCGCGGTCCAGGCCGGTCTGCCAGAGCGTCCGGCCCCAGGTGTCCACCACCTTTTCGGCCTGTCGGGCGTTGCGGGCGGCGCACAGGGCGGAGGGGAAGCCCCCGAGCAGCTCGCCCAGGCCGGAGCGCTCGGTGAAGGCGGCCAGGCGGGCGTCCTGGAGGCGGGCCTGCTCGGCGTCCAGCGGCACCGTGGCGGAGGTGCGGCAGCCGGCCGGAGCGGCCTGGGCGGCTGCGGCCGGGGCCAGCAGGGCGGCGAGCGTTCCGGTGAGAGCGGCGGCCAGTCCGGCGGCGCGACGTAGACATGTCATGTGCGCCGACAATAGGTCCGGACCTGACGGCCCGCCAGGGTGCCGGTGCGGTGCCCGTGGGCCGGGGCGGTGGCCGAGCGGGCCGCCGGAAGGGGGTGGCGCGGTGGTGTCTCCGCAGTCCCGGGCGGTGTTCCGCCGCCGGCGGGGCGTGTTCCGGCCTTGACGGAAAGCTGACGGTTCGACCGGGAACCGACGCGAGTTCTACAGCGTTGTCGTGGTCGAACAGCGGTACTCGTACGGTGGTGGAGGAAGTTCCATGAGCGTGGCCCTGACGAAGGGCGGCAACGTCTCCCTGGGCAAGCAGGCCCCCGGGCTCCGGGTGGTCCGGGTGGGCCTCGGCTGGACGGCCGGGGCCGGGTACGACCTGGACGCCAGCGCGCTGCTCTGCGGTGCGGACGGAAAGGTCGCTTCGGACCAGCACTTCGTCTTCTTCAACAACCTGCAGAGCCCGGACGGCTCGGTCCGGCACCAGGGCGGGTCCGGCGGCGGCGCCGACCGCGAGCGGATCGAGGTCCGGCTCGCGGACGTCTCCGCCGGGGTGGAGAAGATCGTCTTCGCGGTGGCGATCTACGACGCGGCGCAGCGGCGGCAGACCTTCGGGCAGGTCCGTGGCGCCTACATCCGGGTCGTCGATCAGGACGGCGGCACCGAGGTGGCCCGGTACGACGTGGCGCCGGAGGCCGGCAGCGAGACGGCGATGGTGTTCGGCGAGCTGTACCGGCACGGCGCGGACTGGAAGTTCCGGGCGGTCGGGCAGGGGTACGCCGCGGGGCTCGCGGGCATCGCCGCCGACTTCGGGGTGGACGTCCTGCAGCCGGCGCCCGCCGCCGCTCCGCCCGCCGCCGCTCCGCCCGCTCCGGTGAA
>NZ_JAHSQD010000666.1 GCF_020103755.1 Streptomyces sp. LS1784 | reverse complement strand
GTGCTCGGGGTCCCGGGCGGCCGCGGGGCCGCACTCCAGGGCCGTGTCGGCCTCGGCCGCGGGTACGGCGGTGAGCTCGGCGAGCGGGCGCTCCGGGTCGGCGACCGCGGCGGCGAGAAGCCGCTCGAAGGCGCCGAGCAGCCGGTCGATGGTGGCCCGGTCGAACAGGGTCTCGGCGTACTCCACGTGGCAGCGGATGCCGTCGGGCAGGCTGGTCAGGAAGAGGGTGAGGTCGAAGGCGGAGCGGTCCGCCACGTGGTCCAGCGGACGGGCCGTCACGCCGGGCAGGTCCAGTTCGAAGACCATGTGGTTCTCGAACTCGACCATGACCTGGAACAGCGGGTTGCGGCTGGTGTCGCGCTGCGGGTTCAGCTCCTGCACCAGTACCTCGAAGGGCAGCTGCTGGTGCTCGTAGGCGTCCAGCGCGGTGGAGCGGACCCGGCCCAGCGCCTCGGCGAAGGACGGCTCGCCGGAGAGGTCCAGGCGCAGCGCCAGGGTGTTGACGAAGAACCCGACCAGGTCCTCGGTGCCCTCGGCCCGGTTGGCCACCGGGGTGCCCAGCACGATCTCGTCCTGCCCGGCGTACCGCTGCAGGACGCCGGCGAAGCCGGCCAACAGCACCATGAACAGGGTCGAACGGCGAGACCGGGCCAACGCCCGCAGACTGTCGGAGAGTTCGGTGGGAAGGTGGTGGACGAAGGCGCGGCCGCGGCCGTCCGGCACGGCCGGGCGCGGCCGGTCGGTCGGCAGGGCCAGCACCGGCAGGTCGCCGCCGCCGCCGAACACCTTGCGCCAGTAGGCGAGGCTCTCGTCGTACTCGCCGGCGGCCACCCGGGCCCGCTCCCGGGCGGCCTCGCCGGCCGGGCCGGTGGTGAGCACCGGCAGCCGGGCGGTGCGGTCCTCCTGTGCGGCCAGGTACAGCTCGCCCAGCTCCCGGGTGATCACCACGGTCGACAGGGTGTCGATCACGATGTGGTGCATCGACAGGACCAGGACGTGCCGGTCGGGCGCCTGTTCCAGCAGCAGGGCACGGAACAGCGGGCCCTCGGCCAGGTCGAAGCGGTGTGCACCCTCGGCGGCGACCAGCCGGGTCACCTCGTCCTGCCCGGTCCCGTCGGACGCCACCCGCTGCAGCACCGGGCCGGCGGGCGGTGCCAGCACCTGCTGGAACGGTTCGCCGTCCTGCTCCCGGAAGACGGAGCGCAGCGCGACGTGGCGTTCGACCAGCCGGCGCAGCGCGGTGTCCAGCGCCTGCGGGTCGAGCGGGCCGTCCAGGGCGATCGCCTTGACCTCGTTGTACTGCCCGCCGTCGGGCAGCATCCGGTGCAGGAACCACATCCGCTGCTGGGCGTACGACAGCGGGGCGCCGCGCAGGGTGTCCCGGCGCAGGGCGTCGAGCTGCGGCAGGCCGGCCGCCACCAGGTCGGGGGAGAGCCCGAAGTCCACGAAGGCGGCGATCTCGTCCGCGCCGGCCGCCCGCAGCTCGGACAGCACCCCCTGGACGCTCTCCGGTGTGCCGATCAGCGCGCGGGAGGCGCAGTACCGCTCGTACGCACGCTCCAGCACGTACTCCAGGTCCTCCTCACGGGCGTTCTCGTAGTCCAGGGTCAGGCCCAGGCTGTTGGCCATCTGCCCGAACAGCGAGAGCGAGGACCGCAGGTAGTGGCAGAACGGCCGGTAGGCCTGCTCGCGCGCGGTGGCCAGGTCGGTGCCCAGGTAGGTGTGGACCAGCACGACCACCCGGCCGGCCTCCGGGTCGAGCCCGTGCTCGGCCCGGGTGCGCCGGTAGACCGCGATGTTCTCGGCCAGCTGCGCGACGTCCTGGGTCATCAGGTTGGTGATGACGCCGAGGTCGTGCCGGGCCGCCTCGCGGAAGCTGTCCGGGTTGCCGACGATCGCGGTGAACATGGGCGGCAGGTCCTGCAGGGGGCGCGGGTGCAGGGTCACCTCGATCGGCTCACCGTTGCCGTTGCGGCCCTGGTACGGCTCGCCGCGCCACAGCGCCCGGACGGTGTCGATCTGCCGGTGCATCAGCTCCTTGTGGCTGCCGTAGCGCTCGGGGAAGAACAGGAAGTCGTTGGGGTGCCAGCCGCTGGCGCAGCCCAGGCCGACCCGGCCGCCGGAGAGGTTGTCGACCACCGACCACTCCTCGGCGACCCGCACCGGGTGGTGCAGCGGCAGGACGGCGCAGCCCGCGTTCAGCCGGATCCGGGTGGTCTCCCGGGCCAGGGCGGCGGCCAGTACCGAGGGGTTGGGGAAGATGCCGCCGAAGGAGTGGAAGTGGCGCTCGGGCAGCCAGACGGAGTGGAAGTCGTGCCGGTCGGCGAAGCGGGCGCTCTCCAGGACGATGCGGTACTTCTCGTCCTCCGGGGAGTCCAGCGGGTAGTCGCCGAAGAAGTAGAGGCTGAAGTCCACCGGCCGCTGCGGGTCGCTGACCGGCTGGTACGCGACGGCCCGGGCGGGCGCGCCGCCCATGGTCTCGGCGGGCACCGGGAGTTCGGCGGCCGGCCGCGGGGCGGGCAGCCGGACGCCGGGCGAGGCCGGGAAGAAGCCGCCGCGCCGCAGGTCGCGCAGCGACTCGCGGACCGCGTCGATCACGAACTCCAGGTCGCCGTCGGTGTGGGCGGTGGAGAGGAAGAAGTTGCGCCACTCCCACACGTAGACCCCGCGGGTCAGCAGGTGCGGGAAGAGCAGTTCCATGTCGGCCCGGGGCTCGAACCGGAAGAGCGAGCCGAAGTGGGCCAGGCGCAGCGGGAACTCCTCCTCCTCGAAGAAGCCGTTCAGGGTCGCGGCCAGTTCGTCGGTGCGGGCGTTCAGCCGTTCCTGGAGGCCGGGGCCTGCCGCCTTCAGGTGGCGCAGCACCGCGCCCGCGGCGGTCATCGCCAGCGGGTGCTGGATGTAGGTGCCGCCGAAGAAGGTGGTGTCCTTGGGCGGGTAGCTGTCGTCCCCGTAGTCCCAGTGCCCGCCGTCGATGCCGTCCAGGATGTCCGCCCGCCCGGCGATCGCGCCGATCGGGTAGCCGCCGCCCAGCACCTTGCCGTAGGTGGACACGTCCGGGGTGACGCCCCAGAAGCCCTCGGCGCCGCGCAGGTGGGGCCGGAAGCCGGTGAGCATCTGGTCGAAGACCAGGACGATGCCGAGCCGGGCGGTCAGTTCGCGCAGCGAGCGGACGAAGTCGACGGGCTGGTGGCCGGGGTGGCGGCTCTGCACCGGCTCGACCAGGACGGCGGCGATCCGGTCGCCGTGCTCCTCGATGACCTTGAGGCTCTCCGGGTCGCCGTACCGCAGCACCAGCAGGTCCGCGACCGCGCTGCCCGGGATGCCGATGGACACCGGGACGGTCTCCCGTCCGGCGCCGTGGCCCAGCGTCCGGCCCAGGGTGTGGTCGAAGTGGCCGTGGTACGAACCCTCGAACATGACGATCTTGTCCCGGCCGGTGTACGCGCGGGCCAGCCGGATCGCCCCGGCGTTCGCCTCGGTACCGGAGTTGGCGAAGGCGACCCGCTCGGTGCCGGTCAGCTCGGCCAGCAGCTCGGCGGCCTCACCGGTCTCCGGACCACGCGGGCCCAGCCGCAGCCCCGAGGACAGGTGCTCGCGCACGGCCTCGGAGACGAACTCCGGATCGTGGCCGAAGAGCAGGACGCCGAAGCCCATGGTGATGTCGACGTACGGGTTGCCGTCGACGTCCTCCAACCGGGCCCCGTTGGCCCGGCGGGCGGCGAGCGGGTAGAGCATCTCCTTGGTGCCGGAGCGGAAGCCGACCACCGCGCGGCTGTCCGCCAGGGTGCGGCGGTGGCGGCGGGTGATCGCCTTGGAAGCGGTGGTGCGGGCGGTGAAGCGGGCGACCAGCTCGTCCACGTGGGCGCGCTGCTGCTCGGTCAGGCCGCCGGAGGCCATGCCGGACTCGCGGGAGACCGTCACCCGGGGGCCGTGCACCTGGGGGGCAGCCGGGGCCTGCGCAGCGGCGGGGGCCTCGGCGGCGGGCGCGGGGACGGCGGTAGGTGTCGGGACCGGGGCGGTGGCCGGCA
>NZ_JAHSQD010000665.1 GCF_020103755.1 Streptomyces sp. LS1784 | reverse complement strand
GCCGACGGCGGCGGGCGGCGGGCGGCGGGCGCGTCCTGGTTCCCGGTGGTCCACGGCCTGCTGACGGTGCTGGTGCGGTCGGCGGCCGGCCCCGGGTACGGGCCGGACTGACCGGAGCGTGGGCCGGGCCGGCCTGAGCGCGGCGGCACGAGCAGCGCATCCGTCGTCATCCACTGACACAGACCACCCCGGCTGTGGGCCGGGCGCAGTGGCAACCTGACCGTCCGCTACTTCGCCACTGCCGGTGTCGCGCTGGTGGCCCCGAGCGTGGCCGGGTTCCGCCGGGACGACCCGGGCGTACGGCTCGACCTCGGCGCGACCGACCCGAGGCCCCGCTCACCGAGGTGCGGGACGGCTGCGCCGCGCTCGGGATGGTGGTCAGCCCTCGGATGGTCTGCGGCTGGTCCAGCTGCGGGACGGCCGGCTTCCACCCGGCGGTCGCGGTGGACGGCCCGGACCACGCAGCCGCGCAGGGTTTCGCCGCGGCCGGTCCGGGGGCGGCACTGGTTCCCGAGCTTGGCCTGCCCCAGCGCCATCCGGGCGTCGCCGGGCAGCGGTTGAGCGGTCCGGAGCCGGTGCGCGCACTGCACGCCGCTGTCCGGGAGGACGCTTGGGGTCAGCCGGTCCTCGGCGCGCTGGTCGACGCACTGGTCGGCGCACCGCGGGCGACGGCAGGCGCGTCGGGCGGGCGTAGGCTGGGCCGATTCGATCACTTGAGAAGGCGTCGAAAGGGCATGCGGGGGATGCGCAGCGATACGGGGGAGCTCTACCGGGCGTTCGCGGAGCGGGAGGCGCGCGGCAACTCGCCGGTCTACCAGGCGCTGGCCGAACGCGTCGCCGAGGACGAGCAGTCGTGTGCGCTGCTGGACGGGCTGCCGGCCGCGAAGCGGCAGCCGAACCTGCTGTTCGGCGCGGTCAGGCACCTGGGCGGGCCGGTGACGGAGGGCTGGCCGGCCTTCCGCGACTGGGCGGCGGAGCACTGGGCCGAGGTCTCGGCGACGATGCTGGAGCGGCGGACGCAGACCAACGAGGCGGGCCGCTGCGCCACCCTGCTGCCGCTGCTGGCCGCACTGCCGCAGCCGCTCGCCCTGATCGAGGTGGGCGCCTCGGCCGGGCTCTGCCTGTACCCGGACCGGTATCGGTACCGGTACCTGGCCGGGGAGGACGGGTGCGAGCGTGGGACCGGTACCCCGGTCGCCGGGTTCGGCGTCGAGTTCGGCGCCGAGGCGAGCCCGGTGACGCTGGACTGTACGGTGAGCGGTCCGGTACCGCTCCCCGGCTCCCTGCGGGAACGGCTGCCCGAGGTGGTGTGGCGGGCCGGGATCGACCTCAATCCGCTGGACGTACGGGCCGAGGAGGACATGCGCTGGCTGGAGTCCCTGGTCTGGCCCGAGCAGACCCACCGGTTGGACCGGCTGCGCGGCGCCGTCCTGGTCGCCCGGGCCGAACCGCCGCTGCTGGTGCGCGGCGATCTCAACGCAGCGGTACGGGAGTTGGTGGCGCAGGCCCCGGCGGGGGCGACGCCGGTGGTGTTCCACAGCGCGGTGCTCGCGTACCTGCCTCCGGAGGAGCGGGAGGAGTTCGCGGCGACCATGCGCGAGCTGCCCGGGCACTGGATCTCCAACGAGGCGGTCTCCGTGCTGGCGTCCGTCGCCCGACGCCTCCCCCGCCCGGCCCCGACCGGCTCCGGACTGTTCGCGCTCGCCCTGGACGAGCGGCCGGTGGCCTTCACCGGGCCGCACGGGCAGTCCCTGGACTGGTTCGCCGAGGCGTAGGCGGCAATGCGGGCGGCGGCGACGGACAGGGCCCCCGGGCTTGAAGCTGCCGCAGCGGCAGCTTCTACCGTCGTGACCAGGGCCGGAGAACCGGCCCGGTCCACGCGAACGTGGGGACGTGGAAACGAGGGAGGCGGCCATGGCCTGGCCCATCGCTGAAGTAGCCCGGATGTCCGGTGTGACGGCCAGAACCCTCCGGCACTACGACGAGATCGGACTGCTGCCACCGGCCCGGATCGGCTCCAACGGCCACCGCTATTACGAGGAACGGCAGTTGCTCCAGCTGCAGCAGATCCTGGTACTGCGGGCACTGGGCGTGGGGCTGACCGAGATCGCCCGGATCCTGGGCGATCAGGTGGACGAGCTGGAGGCCCTGCGGGGCCACCGCCGGCGACTGGTCGCCGAGCGCGACCGGCTCGACGCCCTGGCCGCCACCGTTTCCCGCACGATCGCCGACCTGGAACGCTCCCGGAAGGACGGCACGCCCATGACCATCAACCGCCCCGAGAACCTGTTCGAGGGCATCCAGCCCGATGACGTCGACGCGAGTCTGCGTGACTTCCCCGAGCACGCCGAGGCGGCCCGGCGCGCGACCGCCGCGATGGCCCCGGCCGAGATCGAGGCCGGACAGCGCGAGCGGACCGCCCGCATGATCCGCCTGGCGGAGCTGATGGCGGCCGGCCACCCGGCCGACGCCGAGCCCGTGCAGAGCACGATCGACGAGGAGTACCGGCTGCTCGGCACCATCCGGCCGGTCCCGACCGAGGAGTACCTGACGATCGCCCGTTCCTGCACCGAGAACGAGCAGTGGAGCGCCGCGTACGAGGCCATCGCCCAGGGCCTGGCCGCGTACCAGCGTGCCGCCATGGAGGCGTACGCGGCGGCGCGGCTGTCCTGATCCGGGCCCGGTCGGATGATCGGGGTCGGGCCGGCCTGGGCTGACCTGGGCCGGGCTGGTCCCCGTCCGGCCTGGGCCGGGCCGGGCGCGTCCGGCTCTGCCCTGGCCTCTGCCGGGGAGCCTGACGGGGGGCTCCCGGGCAGGGCCGGGCGGAGCCGGGCGTGCCCCTCTCCCGGCTCTCCCCCGCCGTCACTCCGTCCGCAGCGCCGTGACCGTCCGGGTACGGGCCGCCCAGGTGGCAGGGAGGACGGCGCCGAGCAGGGCCAGCACCAGGCCGCCGAGTATCAGCGGCCCCGCCACCGACGGGGCGAACACGGCGAGGTCCGCGTCCGGCACTCCGATCCCTGCGGCCTTGGCCATCGCGGGCATCACCTGGTGGTGCACCAGGATGCCGATCGGGACCCCGATCAGCCCGGCCGCCAGCCCACTGCCGCAGACCGAGGTGAGCACCATGCCGACGGTCTGCCGTGGTGACATCCCGAGCGCCTTCAGCACCCCGAGGTCGTGCACCCGCTCCCGGGTGTCCAACAGCACGGTGTTGAGCACCCCGAGCCCTGCCACCACGGAGAGCAGCAGCGTGAGTGTGCCCGCCAGGGTGTTCATCGCCAGCACCACGATGTTGAGGTGCTCCCCGCCGGGTTCGGCGCCCAGGCCCAGCGGCTCGACGGCCTGGTCCAGCCCGTCGGCGTAGGCCTGCGCGTCGGTGCCCGGGGTGAGGTCGATGTGGAAGGAGAGCGCCTCGGCGTGGATCGTGCCGCCGAGCGGCGCCAGCGTGGCCCGGTCCGTGAACACCAGGTCGTTGGTGGTCAGGACCTCGCCGGTGATCTTCGCCGGGGTGCTCCGCCCGTGGTCGGTGAGGGTGACGGTGTCGCCGACCTTCGCCTGGTTGGCCCGCAGGTAGGCGGCGGCCACCACGACCTCGCCGGGGCCGTGGAACCAGCGGCCGGAGACCAGCTGGAAGCCGCTCCAGGAGGCGTCGCCGCTGAACGCGACCACCTCGGAGCGCCCGGTGTTCCCGGCCAGGGTGACCGGGGTGGGGACGCTGCTGAACCAGGCCCGGGTGCCCGGGCGGGAGTCGATGGCCTTGGCCACGGCCGCCTCGTCCACGTGGTCGACGGGCTGCGCGGAGCCCTCCATCGGAGCCTGGACCACCACCTTGCCCGCGCGGTCGGCCGTCAGGCCCTCCTGGAGGGAGCTCAACGAGAGCGTCAGGCCGACGCAGAGGGTGACCCCGACCGTGCCGAGCACCACGGCGGCGCCGGTGGTCGCCGAGCGGCCCGGCCGGTTGAGCGGGGAGGCCAGCCCGAGGCTGAGCGCCCGTGGCACCGGCAGCCGGCCGATCAGGTCCTGCGCCCGGGTCAGCGGGCTCGCCGCCCCTGCCCCGTCGGCCGT
>NZ_JAHSQD010000664.1 GCF_020103755.1 Streptomyces sp. LS1784 | reverse complement strand
CGGCCCGCGAGCAGGACCACCGCGACGGCGGCGGGCAGGGCGGCGGCGGCCCGGGCGAGGCCTCGGACCCGCAGGACCGCCTGGGCGTGAGCGCGCGCGGTGTCGACTGCGGCCATACGGTGCGGCACCCCCTTCGGAGCCCTCGGGCGCCCGGCTTCGGGCCCTGAGCCAACTCGAAACGATCAGTTCCGACCGGGAAGCGGAGGCGTCCGATCCCCGGTAGTGCATGCTGCGTGGCGCTACTGACATTTTCGACGCCCCGGTGCGGGTGGGCGTTCCGGATCGCCCCGGTTTCCACTCGTCCCGGTGACACCGCCCGGTCGTTCCGGTGACGCCGCCCGGACGCCGGCGTCCGGTCCGGTGCGAAGCACTCCGACGACCGCCCGGCCGGACGCCGTCCAGCATCCCCCCGTGGGAGCACCACTACCCGGCGGCGACCCGGCGCACGGGCCCCGCGCACCGCGATCCAGCGCACCATAAGGCCGAACGAGCGGTTGCGTCAGCCGGATGCGGGTGCTGTCACCCGATGGGCTGGAATCCGTCGGCCGAACGGTGCGTCGGCCCCTGCAGCCGCTCCGACCCCGAAACGCCCGGGACGCTGCGCCCATGGGGTTGACCGGCGGGCTCGGTTGTTCGGGACTCGCTCTCCCCTTCCGGAGTCCGCCCGCCGCCGCCCCGCACCGTGGGTGCGACGCACCGCGGCCCCCGTGCGAGCGGTTCGCACGGGGGCCGCGGGCGGCGCGGACGCCGACGCCTCAGGCGGTGGCCGCCTTCAGCGCGATGTCGGTGCGGTGCTGGCCGCCCTTGAGGGAGATCCGGTCCACCGCGGCGTACGCGCGCTCGCGCGCCTCGGCCAGGTCGGCGCCGGTGGCGGTGACCGACAGGACGCGGCCGCCGGCGCTCAGCACCCGGCCGTCCTCGCCCGCCTTCGTCCCGGCGTGCAGCACGAACGCGGTGCCGTCCGCCTCCGCCTCGGCCAGGCCCTCGATCGGGTCGCCGGTGCGCGGGGCGGCCGGGTAGCCCTCGGAGGCGACGACCACGGTGACGGCCGCGCCCTCGTCCCAGCGCAGCGGCTCCAGCTGGTCCAGGGTGCCGTCGGCGGAGGCCAGCAGCACGCCCGCCAGCGGGGTGCGCAGCCGGGCCAGCACGACCTGGGTCTCCGGGTCGCCGAAGCGGGCGTTGAACTCGATCACCCGGGTGCCGCGAGAGGTGAGTGCCAGGCCCGCGTACAGCAGGCCGGAGAACGTGGTGCCGCGGCGGCGCAGCTCGTCCACGGTCGGCTGGAGGACGCTCTCCAGGACCTCCTCGACCAGCCCGGCGGGCGCCCACGGCAGCGGCGAGTAGGCGCCCATGCCGCCGGTGTTGGGGCCCTCGTCGCCGTCCAGTGCGCGCTTGAAGTCCTGGGCGGGCTGGAGCGGGACGACGGTGGTGCCGTCGGTGATCGCGAACAGCGAGACCTCGGGGCCGTCCAGGTACTCCTCGATGACCACGCGCTCGCAGGCGGCGGCGTGCGCCAGCGCGGCCTCGCGGTCGGAGGTGACCACGACGCCCTTGCCGGCGGCCAGGCCGTCGTCCTTGACCACGTACGGGGCGCCGAAGGCGTCCAGCGCCTCGGCGGCCTCGGCGACGGTGGTGCAGACGTAGGAGCGGGCGGTGGGGACGCCGGCCGCGGCCATCACGTCCTTGGCAAAGGCTTTCGAGCCCTCCAGCCGGGCTGCCGCGGCGGACGGGCCGAACACCGGGATGCCGGCCGCGCGGACGGCGTCCGCGACACCGGCGACCAGCGGGGCCTCCGGACCGACCACGACCAGGCCGGCGCCGAGCCGGCCGGCCAGCGCGGCGACCTGCGCACCGTCCAGCTGGTCGACCGGGTGGACCGCCGCGACCTGTGCGATCCCGGCGTTGCCCGGGGCACAGTGCAGTTCGGTCACTGCGGGATCTTGGGACAGAGAGCGGCACAGGGCGTGTTCGCGGGCGCCGCCGCCGATGACGAGGACCTTCACGCCTGGCAGCGTAGTCGGTGGCCTGTTCCGGCCGCTCTCCGGTCCCGTCGGATCCTCCGGGGGAAGAGCCCCGTACGCCGGGCGCGCCGGAGGATCCTCCAAGCCCGGCCGGGCCGGTTCGGCGGTGGGTGGTCGGGTCACGACTCCGGGTCACCGGACCCTCGCTCGGACGGGTGAAATCTCGCCGCCCCCCGCAACCCGCCCACCTCGGGTTCCGGTGGCCGAAACCAGTAACGATCAACGGAGAAGCGCCCCCACGGTCAGCCATTTGGCGGTAAGAAGTGCTGTTGGAGAACCACCGGCGGACACCACGTCAGCCGTTGCGCCGACAGACCCAGCAGTCCGCCCGCCACAGGGAGCCCCACAGGTGAGCCAGCCGGAAATGCAGCCCGAGGAGAGTGCCTGGGGCAAGGAGATCGGTGAGGAGGACCAGCCCGCCGCCGCCGTCGTCCGACGAGCCTCCATCCGCCACCGAGCCGATCTGAGCACCCGCCAGTTCCCCCTCGGGGACTGGGGCGAGCCCGCCGAACGGCTGGAGGAGCTCTACCGCTGGTCCGAGGAGCGGGCGGTCGAGGCGATCGAGTGGTACCGCCGGGACCGGATCTGGAAGCGCCGCTGGGCGCGCCTGCTGAGGTTCGGCGCGGCCGGTTTCGCGGCGGGCGGGGTGGTCGCCCCGCTGGTCGACCTGGCCGGCGCCTTCGCGCACGGCACCAGCTGGGGCTACGTCGGCTTCGCACTCTCCGCCACCTGCCTGGCCGCCGACCGGGTCTTCGGCCTCACCTCCGGCTGGATGCGGGACGTCTCCACCGGGCAGGCGCTGCAACGCCGCCTGGAGGCCTTCCAGTTCGACTGGGCGTCGGAGTGCGTGCGCGAGGTGCTCGGCCCGACCGAGGGCACCGCGGGCGAGGCCGCCGAGCGCTGCCTGGGTGTGCTGCGCCGGTTCTGCGAGGACGTCTCGGACATGGTCCGCTCCGAGACCTCGGAGTGGATGCTGGAGTTCCGCGCCTCGATGACCCAGCTGCCCACCCAGTCCGGCGGGGCCTGGGGCGGGCGCAGCGAGCCCGGGGTGGGTGCCCAGGTGCGGGTGCTGCCGCCGCCGGGCACCCGGCCCACCATGCCGCGCCAGCGGCCGCCGGAGGGGCCGCTGCGGTAGTGCCCGGAGGTCAGGCGAAGACGATCATCGAGCCCTGGGTGACGCTCCTGGTCGCCGCCGCGTACAGGCCCGACCAGGCGTGCCGCTCCCGGGCGAAGGGGTGGACGTCGTCGATCGGCGGCCCGAACGGCTGCTCCAGGCCGGTCGGGCCGAGCGGCCGGGTCGGGCCCGGCGGGTTGAACGGGTCGATGCCCAGCGCCGGTGCGACGGCCTGGAGTTCGCGCAGCAGCCCGTGGCTGGAGCCGAGCGGGCCGCCGGAGGCGAGCAGCGTGTCGTCCACCAGCGGCACCGCGAACTCGACCGGCACGTACGCGCCGGCGTGGTCGAAGTGCCAGACCAGGTGCGACTGTTCGGCGCTGCTCTCGAACATCTCCAGCAGCTGCTCGTAGTCGCCGCCGAGCGCGTCGACCGGGGTGATGTCCAGTCCGGTGAGGCCCAACAGGTAGGCGCGGCGCAGGAAGTGCAGCGAGTCGTAGTCGAACGCGGCTATCGGCTCGACCGCACCGCTGATGCCCGGGACGAACCGGTAGACCGGCACCTCGGGCAGACCGCGTGAGGCCAGGACCGAGTTGTAGAGCGTGAGGTCGTCCCGGAAGGGGTTGTCGGGGCTGTGGCTCAGCGCGTCCACCAGCGGGACGAGCCAGAGGTCGCAGGCCATGACCGGCAGTTCCTCTCCGGAGGCGGGGATCGCCCGCGGAGACGGGGCGACGACGGGGGCTGGGTCGGTACCCTGACGGCCCTTTCGTGGGGCGCCCGGTAACGACGCCCGCCACCCTACCGGCCCGGTGCGGCGTGCGGGTCGGGCCGTCCCCGCGGGGCCTCCGGCGGCGGCCCGGGCAGCCGTCGGCCGAACCGGCCGTACGGCGTCACGCGCGGCTGCGGCACCAGGCCGAGGCCCAGGCCCAGCTCACGGC
>NZ_JAHSQD010000663.1 GCF_020103755.1 Streptomyces sp. LS1784 | reverse complement strand
CTCGGGACGGCGCTGGCGGCCACCGCGGCCGGCGCCGTCGCCGTGCCGGTGCTGAGCGGGATCACCGACCCGATCCCGTTCGGGGTGTGGCTGTGGAGCGGGGTGGCGGTCACGGCGCTGTGCGTGCTCGGGTTCGGCTGGCGCGGCGCCCGGTGGTGGCGGCGGGCGCTGGTGGCGCCGACCGTGCTGCTGGCGCTGTTCTGCGCGGCGAACAGCGTGAACATCGCGACCGGCTACTACCCGACCCTGGGAGACGCGATCGGTGAGCTCGGCGGGCAGCCGCTGCCGGACCAGATCACCCTGGACGAGCTCGGGTCGGTCCACGGCAGGACCGGCACCGGCCGCATCGTCCAGGTCGACATACCGGACACCGCCAGCGGCTTCGCCCACCGCCAGGAGCTGGTCTACCTCCCGCCCGCCTGGTTCCGCAGCCGGAACCGGCCCAGGCTGCCGGTGCTGGAGATGATCGGCGGCGAGTTCGCGGCGCCCGACAACTGGATCCGCTCGGGCAACGCCGTGAAGACCGCCGACGCCTTCGCCGCCCGGCACAACGGCTTCGCGCCGATCCTGGTCTTCGTGGACGCCACCGGCGGCTTCCGGGTGGACACCGAGTGCGTGGACGGCCCGCACGGCCACGCCGAGAGCCATCTGCTCAGGGACGTCCCGCCGTTCGTCCAGAAGACCTTCAACGCCGCCACCGACCCGCACAGGTGGGGCGTGGCCGGCTGGTCGATGGGCGGCACCTGCGCGTTCGACCTCACCGTCGAGCACCCGGACGTCTTCACCCACTTCGCCGACTTCTCCGGCGACAAGGGTCCGTCCATCGGCGACCGGGACCACACCGTCCAGGAGCTGTACGGCGGCGACGCGGCCGCCTGGGCCGCCCACGACCCACTGACCGTGCTCGCCCACCACCCCAGGTACCAGGGTGTCTCCGGCTACTTCGCCCAGGGAAACGAGGAGCACGGCCAGATCGAGTCCGCCAGGGCCCTGGAGACGGCGGCCCGGAAGGACGGCATCCGGACCGTGAACGCGGTCGGCTCCGGCGGGCACACCTGGCAGACCGGTTCCGCGGCCTTCGCCCAGGCCCTCCCCTGGCTCGCCCAGCAGCTCGGCGTCCCGGGCACCCACGCGTAACCGCCCCCCGAGAGGTCAGTCCCGTTCCCGCCCCACGGCCTCCTCGTACGCCAGCAGCGTGTCCACCACCAGGCGCCGCTGCGCCGCGCTGAGCGGCCCGAGGGCCGTGCGCCAGGCGGCGGCCCCCGGGGCGAGCCAGGCCTCGATGGCGGGCAGCCGGGCGGAGGCGATCGCGACGATGCGGCGCCGGCGGTCGGCCTCGTCCTCGCGCCGCTCCAGGATGCCCTGCCGGCTGAGGTCGCCGACCATCAGGCTGACCGTGGTGGGGGCGACCTCCAGTCGGGCGGCGAGGTCGTTGACGCCCATCGGCCCGTCCAGCAGCAGGCAGGCCAGCAGCGACAGGTGACGGGGCGCCAGCGCGAAGCCGAGCAGCGGTTCGGGGACGGGAATGCGCTTGGCCCGCCCGACCAGCCGGGGCATCAGCAGCAGCATCGACCGTACGGCGTCGTCGAGCTCCTCCCCGTTCGACGGCTGCCGCACGTCGCGCGGTTCACTCTCGGGCGTTGACATCGCACACCCCTTCCCAGTTACCTTTGATAGCAAAGCTGTTTTACGTGCAAAGCAAACCTGCCAGCCCATGGTACGAACCGAGCCGAACGGAGCTCCACCATGCCGCACCTGAGCCTGCACATCCGCGAGGAGTCCCTCGACCCCGACGTCGAGCGGTCGCTCATCGCCGGCCTCACCGAGGCCGTCGCCACGGTCTTCGGCGAGCAGTTCCGCCCCCTGGTCGCGGTCGAGCTGATCGGGGTCCCGCAGCGCCGCCGGGGCATCGGCGGGCTGCCGACCGACGAGGTCGCGCCGGTGGTCACGCTGAGCATGCGGGAGGCGGCCTACCACCTGCCGCAGGTCCCGGACGCGCCCGCGCGTCTGGTCGCGGCGGCCACCGGGGCGATCGCCGGCGTGCTCGGCGAGGCCGTCGGGCAGCAGACCGTGGTCACCCTCG
The DNA here is from genome assembly GCF_020103755.1 of Streptomyces sp. LS1784. Taxonomy (GTDB): domain Bacteria; phylum Actinomycetota; class Actinomycetes; order Streptomycetales; family Streptomycetaceae; genus Kitasatospora. The sequence goes on along the minus strand of NZ_JAHSQD010000663.1, from coordinate 1,997 downwards.
ACGGCGTTCCGGCGGGCCGCTCCGGCCTCGGGGGCCGGGTCGGCTGACCGCATCCGTTCCGACCGGCCGCCCGCACCGGCCGCGAACGGGGAGGCCCCGGGCGCCGAGGGTCTCCCGCCCCCGCACGTTCCGAGAACGTCGCACGAGCCCGGCGCACCTGCCCCCACCAGCCCGGATGCGCCGCCCCGGCCCGCGCACGGACGCGAAGGCACGCTCCAGGAATCCCCCACACACCCTCCACGCCCGTTCACATCGGCCCCACAAGCCCCATCGACCCCAAAGGGAATCCGGGCCTCCGGCCGGAACCCGGCTTGGCGACCGGCGCTCCGGTGGCATAAGTTTCGACCGCCGTCGGCATGCCATCGGCCCTGACCACCCCTCAATCCCGGGGCGGGCGGCCGGGCGAGGAGCACGACGGCCGTACGCAGAGGGGGGAGGAGCTGCCATGCCGCATGCCCGCGACCACGGGTCGACCGGGCGGCGAGGACGGACGGACGGCGCCGCGCACCAGCGGCCCACGGCCGGTGCGCGCCCGACCCCGACCAACGCCACCGGACACCCGAGGAACCGTCAGTTGCGCACCACCAGACTCGCCACCGCCACCGCCGCAGCCCTCGTCTGCCTGGGCGCGCTCAGCGCCTGCGGCCCGGACAACGGGAGCCAGGACGCCGGGAAGACCGCCGCACCGGCCGGGGCCGCCGGCACCACGCCCAGCACCAACCCCACCAAGCCGGCCGGCTCCGACAAGGGCATCCCGGACAAGGCCTGGATGGACACCAAGAGCATCCCGATGGACGAGAGTTACCACTACACGCCGCTGGCGGCCAACGCCAAGCCGGTCTCCGGCCCAGTCCAGTTCAAGGGCATGGAGCTGTGCCGCGCCGCGATCGCCAAGGACGACGAGCCGCTGTTCACCGGCGCCGCCGCCGCGAAGGCCTCGGTCGGCTTCGACGGGGACCGCTGGGCGGCCCAGCAGACCCTGCTGTTCCACGGTGACCCGACCCGCAGCAGCGGCACCAAGCAGACCACCAACCTGGCCGAGGGCCGCCTGACGGAGGCGCTCAAGTCCTGCGCCAAGACCGCGCCCGGCGCCACCGTGAAGGTCGACAGCGCCCCGGACGCCCCCTACTTCGCCGCCGTGCTGACCGTCCCGCAGGCCGACGGCAGCACCGTCACCCTGCACGAGTACGTGGTCAGCGACGGCGGTGCGGTCAGCGAGCTGGCCGTCTGGGCCACCACCAAGGCCGGCGCCCAGCCGAAGGACGCCTGGAAGGCCCCCGAGGACAGGTTCGTCGGCACCGGCATGACGGCGCCGATGTGCGAGGCCCTTCCGGGCTGCGACGGGCACTGACCCCCGGCGGGCACCGCACCTCGCGGGCGCCCGGACACCGCACGGCGGGGTACCCGCCCACACAGACGGCCGCCCGGCCCGTCCGGCACAGGGGACCGGACGGCCCGGGCGGCACTGTCACGCCGGCTCCCGGGGAGCCGGCCTCACAGCCCCAGGACGCCGAGCGCGGTGGTCCAGTCGTTCGCGATCGCGCTGCGGGCGTCGTCGAGGCCCACCCGGCCGTTGCACACCGCGTTCTTGAGCTTGGTCTCGACGGAGTCCTTGCTCTGCGCCGGCTGGTTGCCGTAGCGCGGCTCGGGCCACAGGTTGGCCGGGTCGCGCGGGGCGCCGCCGAGCTCCAGCGGAACGAGGTGGTCCTCCTCGTAGTCCGCCGTGCTGGTGTCCGCGTAGCCGTAGGCGGCGATCTGCTGCACCTTCAGCGGGTTGGTGTAGCTGGTCGGCGGGCGGACGGTGGCGGTCCAGCCCGAGACGCAGATGGTCTGCCCGATGGTCGCCTGGGTGACGTCCGGGTTGTACGCACCGGGGGTGCAGTACGGGTCGGGCAGCGGCAGGTACGCCTGCGAACAACTCGCCGCGAGCGTACGGGGCTCGGCGGTGGCACCGTGGGCCGGCGCGGCGGCCTGCGCGGTGCCGGCGGCGAGCCCGG
>NZ_JAHSQD010000662.1 GCF_020103755.1 Streptomyces sp. LS1784 | reverse complement strand
GACGGCGCCCTCGGCGCCGAAGTCGGTGGCGGGCCGGCCGGTGCCGCCGACGGCGACGTTGGCGAGACCCTGACGGTCGAGGGCGGAGACCAGGGCGCGGCGCAGCGCCGGGTCGGCAAGGGGCCGGCCGGGGCGCTGGTTGAAGAAGGTCAGCCCGACCACGGTCGCCACGTCGGTGGCGGCCAGGCCGTGGCCGGTGAGCCGGGCGCGGTCCGGCCCGTTCACGTTCGCGATCTCGACGCCCCCGCTGAGCAGGAGGTTCGCCGCGGTGGAGGCCTGGGGCACCACCGGGATGACGATGCGTGCGGGGAGGCCGGGCTCTGCGGTCGTCGCCCCGGAGGGGCCCCACGTGTAGCCGTCGCGGACGGTGAACTCGTACGGTCCGCCGGGGGTGTAGCGGGTCAGTACGTAGGGGCCGGTGCCCTGGGTGGCGCGGTCCAGCGACTGGGGCCGGTCGAGGCCGGCGGGGCAGACGATCGGCAGCAGGCCGAGGGTGCGGGTGAGGAACGGGAAGGGGGCGGCGCTGGTCGCCGACACGGTGCCGGTCCGGTCGTCGGCGCTCGCGGTGAAGGGGACGTTGGGCAGCACGGTCCGGGCGCCGGCGAGCTGGTTGGCCGGGTCGCCCGCGTAGGTGAGCGCCCGGGCCACCGCGGAGGCGGTCAGGGGGGTGCCGTCGGCGCAGGTGATTCCCGGGCGGAGGGTGAAGGTGGCCGTGGTGGTGGTGGCCTGCCAGGAGGAGGCCAGGCCGGAGACCACGGTGCCGTCGGGGGCGAGGCTGACCAGTGAGTCGTAGGCGTAGCGGGACTGGGAGGCGCCGAAGGCCGAGTACGGGTTGAAGCTCGGGGTCTCACTGGCCGCCGCGATCCGGACGGTCCCGTGGTCCACGAGGGGGGTGGTCGTCGAGGACCTGGTGGTGCCGCCGCAGCCGCTCAGCGCGACGGCAGCGGCGGTCATGGCGGCCGCCAGGGCGACCAGAGGTGGGCGACGGGGCATGGCGTCATGGTGCCACCGGGCATTGGCGGCGGCGATTCAACTCGGCTGAGGGAAAGGCCTGTTCGAATGGATGGGGCCGCCTCTCGCCTTGCTGGGAAAGGTGGGCGTCGACGCGGGGCGGCGGGTGTGGCGATCCCCGATTCACTCTTTCGAGGGGCGCCGCGGCCCGGGTGTCGCCGACCGGGGGACCTGACGGTCCGGCATCGTCAGTATGTCGGCATGACGACGAACGCACCGGATCGCGAGGTCGGTCACCTGGCGGACCGATACTGGGAGTTCCTGCTGGAGCGGGACCCGTTGCTGCGAGTCCGCCAGGGGCTCCCGGTCGAGACGCTGCCGGAGGCGTCGCTCGGCGAGGCCGAGCAGCGGGCCCGGTTTGCGGCGGGAGTTCTGGACCGGGTCCGGGCGCTCGACGACGCGGAACTGCCCGGTGCGGACGCCGACACCGTGGCCGTCCTCGTGGCGCTGGCCGAACAGGAGCTGCGGGCCCGCCGGTGGTACTGGCTGACGCCCGCCGCCACGCCGTACCGGCTCTTCCCGCTGTCGCTGTACGTCGACGCGGTCCTGCGCCCCTTCCATTTCGCCGAACGGGCCGACGCCGACCGGTACTTGACGCTGGTGCGCGACCTCGCGCGAGTGGTCGGCTCGATCGGCGACAAGGTGGTCGGGCAGGCCTCGCGCGGCTTCCGGGTGCCGGCACCGGCCCTGGCCGGAGCGCGGGCCGTCATCGAGGGCCTGCGGTCCTCCGCTGCGCACCGGGTCACGGTGGCGGACGACCGGCTCGGCGGGTTGGGGCCGGCTGGGCGCGGACGCCTTCGGGACGGTGTACGGAGGCTGGTGGAGGCCGAGTTGGCTCCGGCCTTCGACCGGCTGCTCGCGTCCGTCGACGACCCGGCCCAGCCGGGGGATGCTCCGCAGGAGGTCGGGTGGGCGCGCTACGAGGACGGCGAGGAGGCGTACCGGGACTTCGTCCGGACCCACGCCGGGGGCGACACCGAGCCCGAGCGGCTCCACGAGCTCGGCCGCGACCAGTGCCGTGAGCTGGCCGAGCGGATGCGGGAGGTGCGCGCGGCCCTGGGCTTCCACGGGTCCGAGGCCGAGTTCCACGAGCGGCTCGGGACGGAGCCCCGGTTCTACGCCCGGACGCCCGAGGAGGTCGAGGCGCGGTTCCATGGCCACCTCGACCGGCTGGCTCCGATGCTGCCGCGATGGTTCGCCGCCCTGCCGGCCGCGCCGTACGGGCTGGCCCGGCTGGACCCGGCGCTGGAGGCGGGGATGACCTTCGGGTACTACGAGCAGCCCACCGCGGCGAGCCCGGTCGGACGCTACCGCTACAACGGCTCGGACCTGGACCGGCGGTCGCTGCTGGGAGCGGCCTCCCTGATCTACCACGAGCTGGCGCCGGGCCACCACTTCCACCTCGCCCGGCAGGCGGAGAGCCGGTCGCTGCCGCAACTGCGCCGTGAAGTGGCCGAGTTCGGCGCGTTCAATGAGGGATGGGCCGAGTACGCGGCCGGTCTCGGCTGGGAGATGGGCCTCTACGACGACCCGTGGGACGCGTACGGGCGGCTCGCGCAGGAGCGGTTCACCGCCCAGCGCCTCGTGGTCGACACCGGGCTCAACCTCGGGACCATGAGCCTGGAGCAGGCGCATGACTTCATGCGCGCCAACTCCACCGAGGCGGAGGCCCAGATCGCCTCGGACCTGTTGCGCTACTCGACGGACCTGCCCGGTCAGGCGCTCTCGTACCGCGCGGGCTATCTGGAGTTCGCCCGGCTTCGGGTGGGGGTCGAGAGGGATCTGGGCGCCGGGTTCGACGTGCGGGCCTTCCACGAGGCGGTGCTGGGCGGTGGCGCTCTGCCGTTCCCCGCCCTGCGGCGGAGGGTGGCACGGGAACTCGGCAATTGATCCTCCCGGGTTAATAGATGTGATGAGCGGTTGATTCGGTGAATGTGCGTACGGCAATTCGCGCTACTCGGGAAGGTCAAGAACACTCGCACGAGTGAAACCCGCCGATGCCGTTTGGTCTCGATGCATCCGGCTCGACTACGGTGTCGAAGGTTGTGGACGGCGAACCCGTGAATCAAGGAATTCGATCCGGCGGAATAATCCGACGGAATGACTGGCGGATTCCGGAGGCGGGCGTGTCCGTCCGCCCAGCTGTGCGCCGCTCCGGTGTTCGCAGTGACCGGGGTCCCCGTCATACGTCTGCGTAGAGAGGATGGAGCATCATGCCACCCGTAGTCCCGCCGTTCCTGGTCGGTCTCATCGTCGCCCCACTGGCCAAGCGTCTGCTCAAGCCGCTGGTGCGTGGCGTCGTCAAGACGTCCGTCGGCATTGTCCTGGAGGTGAAGAAGGCGGCCCATGAGGCCGGGGAGAACATCCACGACCTCGCGGCCGAAGTGGCCGCCGACATGGTGGCCGCGCAGGTCGCCTCCGGCGACGGCCAGCGTGCGGCCGACGGTGCCGTCCCGAGCGGAGGAAAGGACGAGGTCTCCGACCGGGGCGAGGGCGAGGCGAGGACCCCGAAGATCCGCGCGACCGCCGGAGCCGGCAAGCCGAACTGACGGTCGGTCCGGCGGCCCCACCCGTCGCCTGGGCGCGCGTTCCGACGAATGCCGGAATGATGCGCCCATGCGGCGGTCGGCCGCGGGACCGCCGGCCACATCGCTTCCCCCTTCAGAACCTCCCACTCCTTCGCAGTGTTCCGTCGTGCCGATGACGGATTCCCGCGACCTCCGCAAACAGGTGATCGTACACATGCCGTCTCTACTGGGTGCCGAAGCCGGATATCGCTCCGTGGATTTGGACGTGCGCCCTCGCTCGGTCATTCCGGGCCGCCAGCGCTGGGACGTCAGGCCGGTTCTCGATCGGCCCCGGACGGCCGAAATCCTCGCCGCAGCCCTGCGGCGCATCCCCGGGATCACCGAGGCGCAGGCCAACCCGGTCACCGGCAGGGTCCTCGTCCGGCACGACGCGCGCGTGAGCGCCACGGACGTCGGCCGGATCGTGCGCCGAGCCGTCACCCTGGTCGTGGCGGGCCCGGCCCCAGCCGCCCGCCCCGCACCGCCGCGATCCGCCTCCGGGCCGGC
>NZ_JAHSQD010000661.1 GCF_020103755.1 Streptomyces sp. LS1784 | reverse complement strand
ACACCGGCCGCCGGCCTCCCGGAGTGCCCGACCAGGGCCTGCCGGCCCGGCGGGGCACCCGGCTGACGGTGCTCCCGTGCGGTCCGGACGGGCGCCGACCCGCGCGCGGCCACACGGCGGCGGTGCTTACGGTGGCGACGCTCCCCCGCAGCCCCGTGGAGCAGCACTCCGGCCTGGCCGACCAGCGCTCCGGGGCCCTTCGCCAAGGGGCCGACCGCCCCGGAGAGGCGCCTTGATGACCGACACCCGACGCACGTGCCCGACCACGCCCCGCTCCGTGCGGATACCCCACTCGCCGCGGGCGGCCGTTGCCCGCTCCGCCCGGGTGGCCTCCGCCGCCCTCGCGCTGACCGGCCTGCTCGCCGTCTCCGCCTGTTCCGGGGACTCGAAGCCCGCACAGCAGGCCGGTCCGGCGGTCACCGCCGAGCCGGCCGCGCTCAGCCCGTCCCCCACGCCGAACAGCAGCCCCTCCGGCGGCGTGGTGCGGCTCACCCCGGACGTCATGAGCCGCCTGGACGTCGCGATCAAGCAGGTGATGAGCCAGGCCTCCATCCCCGGGGTGATCGTCGGCTACACCGCCCCCGACGGCAGCTACCAGCGCACCTTCGGCGTCGCCGACAAGGACGCCGGGACGCCGATGTCCCCCGACCTGTACATGCGCATCGGCAGCGTGACCAAGACCTTCACCGCCACCGCCGTCCTGCGTCTCGTGGACCAGGGCAAGCTCGGCCTGGACGACCCGGTCTCCAAGTACGTCCCGAACGTGCCCGGCGGCGACGGGATCACCCTGCGCCAGCTCGGCGAGATGCGCAGCGGCCTGTTCGACTACACCCGGGACCCGGACTTCCAGCAGGCGTTCTTCAGCGACCCGAACCGGCCCTTCACCCCGGACCAACTGCTCGCGTTCGCGTTCAGGCACCCGGCGAACTTCGCCCCGGACGCCGAGTACGAGTACTCCAACACCAACCTGATCCTGCTCGGCCTGGTGGTCGAGAAGGTCGGTGGACAGCCGCTCCAGGACTTCCTGAACCAGCAGGTGTTCACCCCGGCCGGGCTCACCAAGACGTCCCTGCCGACCGACGCGGCCTTCCCCGACCCGCACGCCCACGGCTACACCAACCAGACGCAGAGCGGCGCGGTCGAGGATTCCACCACCTGGAACCCGTCCTGGGGCTGGGCGGCCGGCGCCGCCGTCTCCAACCTCGCCGACCTCCAGACCTGGTCGAAGGTGCTCGCCACCGGCGAGCCGCTGCTCAAGCCGGCCACCCAGGCGGAGCGGCTGAAGTTCAAGGCCGTCGGAACGAGCCCCGACCTCGGCTACGGCTTCGGAGTGTTCACCACCCACGGGTGGATCGGCCACAACGGCTCGCTGCCCGGGTACGAGAGTGTGGTGCTCTACCTGCCGCAGGCGCAGGCCAGCCTGGTCATCCTGCTCAACACCGACATCCAGCAGGGTGGTTCGGAGCCCTCGACGTCCCTGGCACGGGCGATCACCCAGATCGTCTCGCCGAACAACGTCTACACGCTGCCCACCCCGCCCGGCTCGGGCTCGCCCACGGCCTCCCCCTCGCCCACGGCCTCGCCGACGGCCTCGCCCACGGCCTCGCCCACGGTGTCGCCGTCGCCGGCGGTCTCGCCCACAACCTCCCCCTCGCCGGCGGTCTCGCCCACGGCGACCACTCCGGCGGTGCCCACCGGCACCCCCACGCTGCACGTCTCCTGAACCTGAACCATGTCGAAGGCCCGACCCGGTCGTCCGGGTCGGGCCCACGGCACATCGTCAGATCCCCAGCACCTTGCCGAGGTCGTACGAGACCGGCTCCTCCAGCTGCGCATAGGTGCAGCTCCCCGGCGTACGGTCCGGCCGCCAGCGGCGGAACTGCGCGGTGTGCCGGAACCGGGCGCCCTCCATGTGGTCGTACCCGACCTCGACCACCCGCTCCGGGCGCAGCGCGATCCAGGAGAGGTCCTTGCCGCCGGTCCAGCGGCTGACCGCGCCGGGCAGCCGCCCCTCCGCGTGCGCGGCCTCGTCCGCCCAGCCGCCCCAGGGGTGCCGGGAGAGGTCCTCCATCCGCAACGGCGCCAGCTCCTCGGCGAGTTCGCGGCGGCGGGCCATCGAGAAGGCGGCGCAGACGCCGACGTGCTGGAGCCTGCCGTCGTCGTCGAAGATGCCGAGCAGCAGCGAGCCGACCACCGGGCCGCTCTTGTGCTCGCGGTAGCCGGCCACCACGCAGTCGGCGGTGCGCTCGTGCTTGATCTTGTACATGGTCCGCTCCCCCGGCCGGTACGGCTGGTCCAGCGGCTTGGCGACCACCCCGTCCAGCCCGGCGCCCTCGTACTCGGCGAACCAGGTCCGGGCGAGGTCGAGGTCGGTGGCGGCCGGGGCGGTGAACACCGGATCGGTGGCGTCGGCGAGCGCGGACTCCAGGGCCGGGCGGCGCACCGACAGCGGCTCGCCCAGCAGGCTCTCGTCCCCGAGCGCGAGCAGGTCGAAGGCGACGAAGGAGGCCGGGGTCCGCTCGGAGAGCAGCTTCACCCGGCTCGCGGCGGGGTGGATCCGCTCCAGCAGCTCCTCGAAGCGCAGCCGGCCGCCCCGGGCGATCACCACCTCGCCGTCCAGCACGCAGCGCGGCGGCAGCTCCCGCTTGAACGCCTCGACCAGCTCGGGGAAGTACCTGGTCAGCGGCTTGCCGGTGCGGCTGCCGAGCTCCACCTCGTCGCCGTCGCGGAACACGACCGAACGGAAGCCGTCCCACTTGGCCTCGTACTGCATCCCCGGCGGGATCTCGGCCACCGACTTGGCGAGCATCGGCGCCACCGGCGGCATCACGGGCAGGTCCATGCCACCGATCCTCGCCCGGTTCCTCTCGGGGCGCGCGCCGAGCGTTCGGCGCTTAGCGTGAGGGGCGTGGGCTCAGCCGTGGAACTGGATGTCGCCGGACGCACCGTCCGGCTGTCGAACCCGGACAAGGTGTACTACCCCGAGCGCGGCTTCACCAAGCTGGACGTCGCTCAGTACTACCTGGCCGTCGCCGACGGAGTGCTGCGCGGGCTGCGCGACCGCCCGACCACCCTGCAGCGCTTCCCGGACGGGGTGGACGGTGAGTTCTTCTACCAGAAGCGTGCGCCCAAGGGGCTGCCGGACTGGCTGCCCACCGCCCGGATCGAGTTCCCCAGCGGCCGCTCCGCCGACGAGATCTGCCCCACCGAGCCGGCCGCCGTGCTGTGGGCGGCCAACCTGGGCTGCCTCACCTTCCACCCCTGGCCGGTGCGGCGCTCCGACACCGACCACGTGGACGAGCTGCGCATCGACCTCGACCCGCAGCCCGGCACCGACTTCCACGACGCCGTCCGCGCCGCCCACGAGCTGCGCGCCCTGCTGGAGGAGTACGGGCTGCGCGGCTGGCCCAAGTCCTCCGGCGGGCGCGGGCTGCACGTCTATGTGCCGCTGGCGCCCGAGTGGACCTTCACCGACGGACGGCACGCGGTGATCGCGCTCGGCCGGGTGCTGGAACAGCGGATGCCCGGGAAGGTCACCACCGCCTGGTGGAAGGAGGAGCGTGGCGAGCGGATCTTCGTCGACTACAACCAGATGGCCCGCGACCGCACCATCGCCTCCGCCTACTCCCTGCGCGCCCGCCCCAGCGCCACCGCCTCCACCCCGCTGCGCTGGGAGGAACTGGACGACGCCGCCCCCGAGGACTTCGACCTGCGCACCGTCCCCGCCCGCTTCGCCGAACTCGGCGACCTGAACGCCGAGATGGACGGCCAGGCGTTCCACCTGGAGGCCCTGCTGGAGCTGTACGACAAGCAGCTGCGCGACGAGGGCCTCGGCGAACTCCCGTACCCGCCGGACCACCCGAAGGCGGCCGGCGAGCCCACCCGGGTCCAGCCGAGCCGGGCGAGGAAGAAGTAGGGCCCCCGGGGCTTCAGCTCCGCGCGCCCGCCGGGGCCAGCTCGGCGACGATGCGGACGGCCTCGGCGATCTGCCCGTCGGTCAGGTCGCCCCGCGCGGTCAGCCGCAGCCGGGAGATGCCGTCCGGGACGGACGGCGGGCGGAAGCAGCCGACGGCGAGGCCGGCGCGGCGGCAGTCG
>NZ_JAHSQD010000660.1 GCF_020103755.1 Streptomyces sp. LS1784 | reverse complement strand
GCCTGTGGCAGCCGCTGCCGCCGGGGTGAGGGGAGGAGGAGAAGAGGAACGAGTCTGACGGGAGCAGGCCCGGCGGCTGCACGGCTCGGCAGCCTCTCGGCCTCCCCACGGCACCACGGGCACCCACCCGGCCATACGAGCCGATGGCCAGGTGAGCCCGCGGTCCCGACGGACCCCGGACGGGGGTCGACGCCCCATGGGCGGGGTACGAGGCCTCCTACGGCCTGTGCCCTGCCCTGGGCAGGGCACGGGCCGGCAGACGACCGGGAGCCACCGTTCCGGGTACGAGGCGGGCGGCGGGTGGCGGCAGGTGAGCGGGTGGTGGGTGGCGAGGGTGGGTGGGGGGAGGGGGAGGGGGCCCGGGAAATAGCGGCCGACCCGAGTCGGGGAGCGGGCACAATGGCGTAGAGATGGTCGGCCGTCCGGAACCGGACGGCCAGGGAATGGAGGCCCCGGGTGAGCGATCTTCCGCGCAAGGCAATGACCCGCACGGCACGGCTCGCTGCCCTGCCGCTGGGGATAGCCGGCCGCGCCACGCTCGGCCTGGGCAAGCGGATCGGCGGCCGTTCCGCCGAGGTGGTCACCGCCGAGCTCCAACAGGCCACCGCCGACCAGCTGTTCAAGGTCCTCGGTGAACTCAAGGGCGGGGCGATGAAGTTCGGGCAGGTGCTGTCCGTCTTCGAGGCCGCGCTGCCCGAGGAGGTCGCCGGGCCGTACCGGGCGGCGCTCACCAAGCTCCAGGACGCCGCTCCCCCGATGCCCGCCGCCAAGGTGCACACCGCGCTCGCCCAGCGGCTCGGCGACGACTGGCGCGAGCTGTTCCGCGAGTTCGACGACCGGCCCGCGGCCGCCGCCTCGATCGGCCAGGTGCACAAGGCGGTCTGGCACGACGGCCGCACGGTCGCCGTCAAGGTGCAGTACCCGGGTGCGGGCGACGCACTGCTCTCGGACCTCTCGCAGCTGAGCCGGGTGGCCTGGCTGCTGGGCCCGCTGATCCCCGGGCTGGACATCAAGCCGCTGATCACCGAGCTGCGCGAGCGCGTCTCGGAGGAGCTGGACTACGAGCTGGAGGCACAGGCCCAGCGCCGGCACGCCGAGGAGTTCACGGGCGACCCGGACATCGTGGTGCCGGGCGTCGTGGCGCAGGCCGACCAGGTGCTGGTCACCGAGTGGATGGGCGGCACCCCGCTGGCCGAGGTGATCACGGACGGCACCCAGGAGGAGCGCGACCGCGCCGGGCAGCTGCTGGCCCGGTTCCTGTTCGCCGGCCCGTCCCGGACCGGTCTGCTGCACGCGGACCCGCACCCGGGCAACTTCCGGCTGCTGAAGGACGACGGCCCGGTGTCGGGCTGGCGGCTGGGCGTGCTGGACTTCGGCACCGTGGACCGACTGCCCGGCGGGCTTCCCGCGCCGATCGGGGCCTCGCTGCGGATGGCGCTGGCCGGGGACGCGACGGGCGTGCTCCGGATGCTGCGCACGGAGGGCTTCGTGAAGCCCTCGATCCGGTTGGATCCGGATGCGGTGCTGGACTACCTGCTGCCGATCATCGAGCCGGCCGCGGTGGAGAACTTCCACTTCACCCGGCACTGGATGCGCGCCCAGGCGGCCCGGATCGCCGATCCGCGCTCGCCCGCCTACAACCTGGGCAAGCAGCTGAACCTGCCGCCGGCGTACCTGCTGATCCACCGGGTGACGCTGAGCACCATCGGGGTGCTCTGCCAGCTGGGTGCCAAGGCGCCGTTCCGCACGGAGATGCTGGAGTGGCTGCCCGAGTTCGCCGAGCACCCGTCGGCGAAGCCCACCAAGCCCACCAAGCCCGCTCAGCCGGCCCGTCAGGCCCGTTCGGCCCCCGAGTTCGCCGAGCCCGCCCGGGTCCGCAAGGACTGACGCCGGCACCGCGACAACGGCCGCAGGCCGCTCCCCGGCGACGGGGAGCGGCCTGCGGCACGACGGGGGTGGGACCGTAGCCGGCGAGGGCCTGTCGACGACGGGCCTGCGGGCCGGCAGGCCCTACATCAGCGCGACGGCAAGCGCCTTGCGGGCCCGCATCGAGGCCCGCTCGGCGCGCTGCCTGAGCTTGCGGGCCCGGACGACCCGGCTGACGAGCCGTTGGTTCTCGGCCTCGTGCAGCCTGTCTTGCATATGGGCACGGGCCAGGGATTCGTGGAGGAGTTGCATCTCGAGGATCCTGTTCTGGGTCTGAAGTTCGGTGGCCTGCTCGGCGCGGGCGGTGGGATCGACGGCGGCGGGGTTCATGTCGTGGTCCTGCTCGTGGTGCTTGCTCGGGAACGGGATGCGGGCTGCGGCATCGGCCTTGGCGGCGGCGATCCGCACGGATCGGCGGAGGGCGCTTTCCAGCGGGGGCTGCTCTCCCCGGCGGACGGCCCTGGCCTCGACGGCGGGGTTCACGCCATGACCTCGGTCTTGCGCGGACGGCCACGGGGACGCTTGCGGGCCACCACGACGCCCTGGACGAACAGCTCGCCACCCCAGACGCCCCACGGCTCACGCCGCTCCAGGGCGCCGGCCAGGCAGGCGTCCTTCACCGGGCAGGTGCCGCAGAGGGACTTCGCGTACTCGACGTCGGCCGGCGTCTCGGCGAAGAAGACCTCGGGGTCGAAGGCGCGGCAGGGGATGGGGAGACCGAGGGACTCGGCCTGCTCGATCGAGCTGAGCTGCATGGAAGGAACCTCCGGGGGGTCGGCCTGGTCGGCCTTGGTGATCTGGCTTGTCGGCGGTACGGACGGGGTGGGCGGTGTGATGACCGTGGACACTGTGGGCGTCTTCCTCGTCTTTTCTCAGTGGTTCCGGCCCAGGGGACTGGTGGTGCTGGGCCGGAGGCCCCGGAGGGCCTGGGGGGTCTTGCGTACCGGACAAAACAGAAGGGCCGCGGATCCCGGTGGTGACGGGTTCCGCGGCCCTGGAGGTGCCGACCTGAGGTTGGCTCAGGTTCGTTCTCTCCAGGGTTCAGGGCCGCGGAAGGCCCACATCCGGACGGCCTTGGCGCCCGCGAAGGCGGCCTTGGCCTGGTTAATCTGCTGCTCGTTCTGCTTCTGGGTGTTTCCGGCACCGATGACCTGCGCATAGCCGCCATGCATGGCGGCGGCTACAGCCGCCTTCGGTGCCTGGATCGGTCGCTCGTCGCGCACGGAGCACGACGTGCCGAACGACGCCCAGTCACGGGACAGACCGGTCTCGACAAAGGTGCCGTCGACGCTCCTGCTGCCCGTGAAGCACAGATCAGTGTGTCCAAGACCACTGACAGCGGGGACGACGGAGACACCGGTGGTGTCGAGACCCAGACCGGTTCCACCGAGCTCGGCGAGCGCCCGCAGGCGGGCGGCACGCAAGGAGGCAGCGACAACGGTCTGGCCAGTCATTTTGGTGATCATGATGTTTCCCACTGTCTTCGCCTCCTCTCGGCGTCTCGCGGAGCCTGGTCTCCCTGGCTCCGAATGTTCGGATGTCTGTCTCGGTAAAGCTCTGGGTGAAGCTCTCGGGCGAGGGGCGTCGGCACAGGTTTCACCCCGTGCGACCGCGTCCCCTTGACCGCTCCGGCAGGCTATTGCGCTCCCGGCACGTGGCGCAAACTATTTTTCACGCGAGTTCTTCGGCACGTCACACAACGGGTTCCGAAGCCACCCGGACAGCCCCCGGGGCCGCGCCCGGACCGGCTCAGGCCGGATCGACCGGACTGCCGTCCTCGACGCCGTCCGGATCCTCCTCGGGCTCCTCCCCCGCACACAACGAGAGCACGGCGGCCCCGTACTTGTCCAGCTTCATGGCGCCGACCCCGGAGATGGCGGCCAGCTCCCGGCGGCCGGCGGGCACGTCCTCGGCGATCGCCATCAGCGTGGCGTCGGTGAACACCACGTAGGCCGGCGCGCCCTGCTTCTTCGCCTGCCTGGCCCGCCACTCGCGCAGCCGCTCGTACAGCCCCTCGTCCATCGTGGACGGGCAGCTCTCGCAGCGGCGCAGCTTGCGCTCGACGGCCTCGGTGAGCGCCTTGTCGCAGACCCGGCACTTGACCGGTCCGCGGACCCGCCGCGCAGCGGAGCGCTCGCCCGGCTCGACGCCTCCTCGCCCGCCGCGCGCGCCG
>NZ_JAHSQD010000066.1 GCF_020103755.1 Streptomyces sp. LS1784 | reverse complement strand
AGTTCGGAGAGGACGGCGGCCTGGCGGGCGACCTCGTCGATCTCGCCGGTGACGGTGGAGGCCACCGTGGTGGTGGTGCCGTGCTCCAGGTGGGTGCGGGCGGCCAGCAGTGCCTCCTCGGCGATGCCGGAGGCGTACGAGGCGCCACCGCCGCCGTGGACGTGCAGGTCGACGAAGCCGGGCACGACGGTGTACCCGGTCAGGTCGAGATCGCCGGGCTCGGTGTCGCCGCCGAGGCCGGCGATGCGCTCGCCCTCGACGGCGATGCGCTCGCCCTCGACGGCGAGGCGGTCGCCCTCGACGACGCCGCCGGGCAGGACCAGTCGGGCGCCGGCCAGGGCAGTACGGTCCGTGGCGATCACGGCCTCCTTGGGAACGGGAAGGGGAACACCGGGTGTCCGGCTTCGAGCCGGGCCGCCCGGCCCGCGGGGCGGACCCCGCGGGCCGCGCGGGTCACGGCTGGACGGTCAGTGCGAACACGTGGATCGCGGGGGCCTCGGGCAGCCTGACGGAACGGATCGTTTTGCCGGGCGTCAGCGGGACGGTGTTGGTGAAGACGCCGTAGCTGATGCCGAAGTTGGCCGGACCGGTGGGCGTGTTGCGGTGGTCCATGGTGAACGCCGTCTTTGCGCCGTAGGCGTCGGTCGGGGTGCAGCACCAGTTGGGGAAGCCGAGTTGGCCGGTGCTGGTGGTGCCGTCGGTGTAGGTGACGGTGACCGTGCCGGAGGCGAAGCCCGCGTCGGCCCCGAGGAAGCCCAGCGCCTGGCCCTGGCCGCCGAAGGTGATCTCCTGACCGGCGGCCGACACGTTGTCGTTGGTGCCCGCGGCCGCCGACGGCCAGGTGAAGCTGAGACCGTTGGCGCTGATCGCGGCGCCCGCGGTGGCGCCGGTCTGGGCCAGGGCCTGCGTCGAGTAACTGTCCCCGCCGCCGTCGAAGTTGCCGGGGGCGGTGTCGCTCTCGGAGGTGGCGCCGACGTTGTTGAACGCGGCCTCCAACGAGGGGTAGGGCACGACCTGCGTGATCGTCTGCTCACCGCTGACCGTGTCGACCGCGGTCGACTGTGCCCGGTAGCTCGCGGTGGCGGTGATCGCCGTGACCGTGGTGCCGGGGGTGCCCTGGGGGCCGCGCACCGTCACCGTGGCCGACGCGGCCTCGCCCGGTGCGACGCGCGGCAGCGCGACGGTCGCCGGGGTGACGCTCCAGCCGGCGGGAGCGCTGATCTTCAGCTGGACGTCGCTCAGCGCGACGGCGCCGTGATCGGCCAGGCTGACCTGGTAAGTCCCGGGACTCTGCGCCGTGCTGACGTCGCTCCAGGTGATGGCGGTCTCGGGCGCCAGGTTGCGGGCCGCGCCGGGGTGGACCCGGTAGAGCACCGTGGCGTGCGGCGGCACGTTCGCGGAGATCACGCCGGTCGTCCCGGTGGCCTTCTTGCTCACCAGGTCGTCGAGCCGGTAGCCGGCGGCGGCGGGCAGACCGGCCTGGGCGGCGGTCGTGGTGATCGTCTGCGCGGAGTCGGAGGCGTTGAAGAGCGCGACCGCGCGATCCCCGCCGGCCAGTGGCTTGCTCAGCACGTCGTAGCCGGTTCCGTGCTGGACGACGCGCCCCTGGACACCGAGCCGGTCCTGGTCGACGGCGATGACGTCGCTGTTGCCGAGCACGGCCAGCGCGGCGGGGGAGAGGTGGGTGAGATCGGTGCTGGAGATCAGCGGTGCGGCCATCATCGCCCACAGCGAGATCTGGCTCTGGATCTCGTCCTGGCTGAGCCCGGAGTCACCGGCGAGCAGGAAGTCGGGGTCGTTCCACCGCCCCGGTCGCTGCAGGTCGGCCAACCCGACGTTGTAGCCGTAGTTGTACGTGATCGACGCCCACTTGGCGGGGCCGGTCTCCTGGCCGAGCGCGATGTCCGCGCCCTCCCGCCACAGGTTGCCGAGCTGCGAGGACCAGCGGATCGTCGAGTCCCAGTTCGGCAGGTCCTGGAAGTAGGCGGGCGCGGAGATCGAGAAGACCATCGGGCGGTGGGTGTTGAGCAGCGCCCGGCTCATCGCGGTGTAGGTGTCGCGGTAGCTCTGCTCGTCGGTCTCGCCGGGCTTGGTGGGGACGTTGCAGCCGTCGAGCTTGACGTAGTCGACAGCCCAGGACGCGAACAGGTCCGCGTCCTGCTGCCAGTGGTCGAGGGAGCCGGGGTAACCGCCACAGGTGGCCGTCCCGGCATCCTCGTAGATGCCGAACTTCAGCCCGAGCTCGTGGAGTTGCCGACCGACGTAGGCCATCCCATGGGGGAACAGGGTCGGGTCGGCGACCAGGTTGCCCTTGGCGTCGCGCTGTTTGGTCATCCAGCAGTCGTCGATGGTGACGGTGTCGTACCCCTTCTTCGCCAGCCCGGTGGTGACGAGGGCCTGGGCGTTGCCGAGGATCGTCTGCTCGTCGATCCCGCACTGGTAGTACGACCAGTCGTTCCAGCCCATGGGCGGAGTGGGGGCGTAGTTGGGGTACTGGGCGACGGCGCCGGGCGGGGTGGGCTCCGCGGCGGCCGCGGGCCGGGCCAGGAGTGTTCCTGCGGACGCGGCGGCGAGTGTCGTGCAGCAGGCGACGGTGGCACGGAGCCACCGGGGGAGGGTGGTTGACACGCTTTGACCTCACGGCATCTCGGGGTCAGGGGCATGGTGGCTGACGTTGTCTCAGCCGGATCATTTCTACGAGGATCTGCTTATGTTTGACAAGAACGCCTCAGAAACAATCAGTAACGCGCATGACCGGTGCAGGTTGAGAGCATGGGCAGTGCGTGCAGGCCATGGCGGAGCGCGAGGTCGCGCTTCGCCATGCGACCTCGTGGAGTGGCCGGGCCTACTTGACCGAGCCGGCGGTGAGTCCGGAGACGACGTGCCGTTCGATCACCGCGAAGAGCACGACCACCGGCACGATGGCCACCAGCGAGGCAGCGAACACGTAGTTCCACTGCACGCTGTAGGCGCCGATCATGTTGTTGATGCCGACGGTGAGCGGTTGCCGGTCGGGCGAGTTGGTGAGGGTCAGGCCCATGATGAACTCGTTCCAGGCCGAGATGAACGTGAAGATCACGGCGGTGACCACGCCGGGCAGCGCGAGCGGCAGGGTGACGCGGAACAGCGCGCCGATGCGGCCGTTGCCGTCGATCATCGCGGCTTCCTCCAGCTCCATCGGGATCGAGCCGATGTAGGCGCTGAGGATCCAGATCGCGAAGGCCAGGTTGAAGGCGGCGTTCGCGATCACCAGGACGATCGGGGTGTCCAGCAGGTCCAGCGCATAGAACTCGCGGTACAGGCCGACCTGCAGGGCGGTGGGCTGGAACATCTGGGTGACCAGTACCAGCAGCAGGAAGGCCTTGCGGCCGCGGAAGCGCACCCGGGCGGTGTAGTACGCGGCGGGCAGGGCGACCAGCAGGACGAGCAGCGTGGAGCCGCCGGCCACCAGCAGGGTGATCCGGAGGTTCTGGCCGAGGGTGGTGTCGGTCCAGACCCTGGTGAACGAGGACCAGTCGAAGTGCGTCGGCAGGTAGGAGTTGTCGCGCAGCTGGTCGGCCGGGCGACCGCCGGTGATCAGCATCTCGACGTACGGCAGCAGGAAGAGCGCGGCGAGCGCCCAGGCCAGTGCGGTGAGCAGGACGGTCCGGGCGCGCGGGCGGCGCGTCGCCGGCGGCGACTGAAGGGTGGTCATCAGCTCTCCTCCCCGTTCCAGCGGCTGACCTTGAGGAAGACGACCACCATGAGGATCACGACGGCGAAGTTGACCACGGACATGGCGGCGGACTCGGCGACGTCGTAACCGCGCAGCATGTACATGAACACGGTGGTGGTGGCGGTGTCGGCGTTCGGGCCGCCCTGGGTCATGCCCCAGATGACCGGGAACGAGTTGAAGACGTTGATCAGGTTGATCACCAGACCGACCAGGAAGGCCGGGCGCAGCAGTGGCAGGGTGACCTTGCGGTAGGTCTGCCAGGGCGTGGCGCCGTCGACCCTGGCCGCCTCGTAGACCTCGGCGGGGATGGTCTGCAGGCCGGCCAGCAGGGTGTAGGTGGTGAACGGCAGTGAGACGAAGACGGCGACGAGGACCAGCCAGGGCTTGGCGTGGGCGGCGTCGCCGAGCCAGGCCTGGGCGTGATCGGTCAGGCCGAGATCGAGCAGCAGCCGGTTGAACACGCCGGCGACCTGGTCGAGCATCCA
The DNA here is from genome assembly GCF_020103755.1 of Streptomyces sp. LS1784. Taxonomy (GTDB): domain Bacteria; phylum Actinomycetota; class Actinomycetes; order Streptomycetales; family Streptomycetaceae; genus Kitasatospora. Next base: position 20,847 of record NZ_JAHSQD010000066.1, on the reverse strand, counting down.
GCGGAAGCCGATCGCGGTCATCAGCACGGAGGCTGCCCACGGGGCGATGAGCGCCCAGCGGGTGACGCGGCGGCCGGGGAAGTTCTGGTTGAACAGTTGGGCCAGCGCGAGCGAGATCAGCATGGTCAGGCCGACGACCGCGACCGTCCAGACGGCGGTCCAGGTGAGCACTCCGGGAAGGCGGGGGTCACTGAAGAGCTTGTGGTACTTGATCAGACCGGCCGGGCCGTGGTCGGTGCCGGTGGTGTCGATCCGGCGCAGCGAGGTGGTGACCATCTCGATGACCGGCCACACGACCACGCCCAGGATGAGCACGAGGGCCGGGGCCAGCCAGGGCAGTGGCCCGAGCCGGGCGAACAGGGGGCGGCGCCTGGGTGACGGGCCCGTCGGCGGAGCGGCCGGCCGGGCGTCCGTGCTGCTGGGGGAGGACACGGCGTGGATTCCCCGTGCGGTCACCCGGGTCATTCGCCGGCCTGCTGGGCGGCCTGCTGGAGCGCGTCGAGGGTCTTCTTCGGGTCGCTGACCGCGCTACCGATCTGGGTCTTGATCTGCGCGGAGACGGCCGGCCAGGTCGGGTCGCTGAGCGGGTAGAACGTGGCGGTGGGCAGGGCCTGGAGGAACGGCGCCAGGGCCTTCTCGTCCGGGTCGGCCTGGAGGGCGGTGAGCGCGGACTGGGTCACCGGCAACAGGCTGTACTCCTTGTCGAACTTCACCGTGTTGTCCTTGCTGTAGGCGAAGTCGAGGAAGGCCTTGATCTGGTCCTTGTGGCCGCCCTTCCTGAAGGCCATCATCCAGTCGGCGACGCCGAGGGTGGCCTTGCCGGTGCCGTCCTTGCTGGGCATCGCGGTCCAGGTGACGTCCATGTTCTTGACGTCGTTCAGCTGGGTGGGGATGCCGTTGAGCATGCCGACCTTGCCGGAGGCGAAGTCCTTGGCGAGGTCGGTGCGGTTGACGGAGGCGGGGCTCTGTTCGGTCAGGCCTGCGTCCACCCAGCTCTTGAGCTGGCCGAAGGTGTCCACGTTGGCCTGCGAGTTGATGGTGTACTTGCCCTTGGCGTCCTGGTAGCCGCCGTGGTTCTCCAGCATCCAGATGAACGACTCGCCCTGCGCCTCCTCCTTGCCCAGCGGTACGCCGAGAGGGATCTCCACGCCGGCGTTCTTCAGCGCGGTGGCGTCGGCGGTGAGGTCGGCCCAGGTCTTCGGCGGGTCGGCCGGATCGAGGCCGGCCTTCTTGAAGAGCGCGTTGTTGATCAGGAACATCCGGGCGCTGGAGATGAACGGGATGCCGTACTGGGTGCCGTCCTGTTCACCGGCGTGTGCCATCGCGGGGAGGAAGTCGGTGGCGGTGCTGCCGGAGAGGACGTCCTGGGCCGGGTAGAGCTGGCCGTTCTTGGCGAAGTCGGCGTAGCCGCCGGTCTGCAGGATGTCCGGCTGGTTGCCGTTCTGCACCATCGTCTTGACCTGGGTGTCGATGTCGTTCCAGTTGATGACCTGGAGGTCGACCTTGATCTTGGGGTTCTGCTGCTCGAAGGCGGAGATCACGCCCTGCCAGTACGCCTGACTCGGGTTCTGGCCGTTGGAGCCGTAGTCGGCGGCGACGAACCTGATCGTCGTCACGCCGTCGGCTGAGGTCGAACCGGAGGCCGAGCCCTTGCTGCATCCGGACAGTGCGAGCGTTCCGGCCACGGTGGCCGCCGACAGGGCGAGAAGGCGTCGCTTCATCTCTGGTACCGCCTTTGCAGCTGGGGCCGACTCCGCGGCCGCCCGGGTGGGGGATGGTGCGACCTGCGCGAACATGCGCCGTGTGATCGATATTCGCTCAATATCGAGCATCGACGCGAACAGAGTCTGCCCCGTTGGCATCCAGGGCCACAAGACCGTTGCCGTCGACGACTTCGGATGTGCCGCAGCAGCGCCGGTCGTCCGCACGGCGCGCTGACGTCGGGCGGCACCACGACGACGGCCGCCGGCACTCCCGTCGACCTGTAATCCTGTGGCTACTCCTGCGGTGCGGCACCGAACGCGGGCGCTACACGCAGCGGACGTCCACCCCGCGGGCGGTGAACCGCTCCACCAGCTCCTCCGGAGCGTCGGCGTCGGTGACGAGCACATCGATCGCGCTCGTGTCGCAGACCTGCGCGAACGCGCGCTTGCCGAGTTTGGTGGAGTCGGCCACCACGATCACCCGCTCCGCCCGCTCGGCCATCGCCCGGTTGGCGCTGGCCTCGCCCTCGTCGTGGGTGGCCGCGCCGAACTGCGAGTCGACGGCGTTGACTCCGAGGATCGCGAAGTCCAGCGAGATCGCCTGCAGCATCATGGTCGCCAGCGGGCCGATCAGTTCATAGGACTGCGGCCGGGCCACGCCGCCGGTGACCACGGTCTTCACGTACGGGCGCACCGCCAGCTCGTTGGCGATGTTGATCGCGTTGGTGACCACGGTCAGCGCCGTCTGACTGCCGTGGCCGGCCAGGTCGGTACGGGTGGCGAGCTCGCGGGCCACCTCGGAGGTGGTGGTGCCACCGTTGAGCCCGACCACCGCGCCGGGCGGGACGAGCGCGGCGGCGGCCTTCGCGATGCGCTGCTTCTCGCCGGCCTGACGCGCGGTCTTGTAGCGAAGGGGTAGGTCGTACGCGACTTCGCTCAGCACCGCGCCACCGCGCGTTCGGGTCAGCAACTGCTGGCGGGCGAGCTCGTCCATGTCCCGGCGTACGGTGGCCGCGGAGACGCCCAGCAGCTCGGCCGCCGTCGTGACGTCGATCCGGCCCCGGTCGCCAAGGATCTCAAGCAGCCGCGACCAGCGCTCATCCGGGCTCATCATCACTCCTCAACTCGGCCGTCCAGGTCACGAGCCTATCCGCCGGTCACCGCCGGCCGAGCGGTGCGTGCCCCTGGCAGCACTATTGCTCATAGATGACGCATTGAGCTATGAATAGCTCAGTTTCGAGCAGGCGCTTGCAGCGTGACGCAGCGCTCCGGGCCGACCGATGCCCGAATACCACCCGTGCCCCCAGCGAGGAGAACCCTGATGAGTCACGTCGAGCGGGAGATCGCCAGCCAGCCGGAGTGCTGGCGCAAGGCGCTGGAACTGGAGCCCGCCGGGCTGCCGGAGCGCGGCGAGCGGGTGGCCGTGATCGGCTGCGGCACCTCGCTCTACATCGCGCAGGCGTACGCGGGCCTGCGCGAGGGCGCCGGCCTCGGCGAGACCGACGCCTTCGCGGCCTCCGAGTTCCCTGCCGCCCGCCGCTACGACCGCGTCGTCGCCATCACCCGCTCGGGCACCACGACCGAGGTGCTGGCCGCACTGGAGCGCTGCGGCACGACGCCGACCGTCGCGCTCACCGGCGACCTCGCCACCCCGATCAGCACGGCCGCGAACACGGTGATCGACCTGGAGTTCGCCGACGAGAAGTCGGTGGTGCAGACCCGCTTCGCCACCACCGCGCTGGCGCTGCTGCGCGGCCACCTCGGCCTCACCCCCGCCGACCTGACCGCGCACGCCGAGCGGGCGCTGGCCGACCCGCTGCCCGAACGGGCCGTCGAGGCGAGCCAGTTCACCTTCCTCGGGACCGGCTGGACGGCCGGTCTGGCCAACGAGGCGGCGCTCAAGCTGCGCGAGGCGTCCGGGTCGTGGACCGAGTCCTACCCGGCGATGGAGTACCGGCACGGCCCGATCAGCGTCACCGGCCCGAACAGCGTCGTGTGGTTCTTCGGCGAGCCGCCGACCGGACTGGTGGACCAGGTCCGGCCGACCGGCGCCGTGCTGTCGGTGAGCACGCTGGACCCGATGGCCGACCTGATCCGCGCCCAGCGGCTCGCCGTCGAGCTGGCCAAGGGCCGTGGCCTGGACCCCGACCAGCCGCAGGGCCTCACCCGCTCCATCGTGCTGACCCGGCCGTGAGCGCCACGGCGATCGCCCTCGACGTCGGCGGCACCTACATCAAGGGCGCGGCGGTGGCCGAGGACGGCGGCCTGTGCCACACCGAGCGCTGGTTCACCCGGGCCGAGCGCGGACCCGAGGCCGTGCTGGAGACCGTCCTCGACTGCGCCGCCGAACTCGCCGAGCGCTTCCGCCCGGCCGCCGCGGGGATCGCCGTGCCCGGCATCGTCGACGAACCGGCCGGCATCGCGGTGCTGGCCGCCAACCTCGGCTGGCGCGATCTGCCCGTCCGGCGCTGGCTGAACGAACACCTGGGCATCCCGATCGCGTTCGGGCACGACGTGCGGGCCGGCGGCATCGCCGAGGCCAGGGCGGGCGCCGGCCGCGGCAGCCGCAACTTCCTCTTCGTCCCGGTCGGCACCGGCATCGCCGCCGCCGTGATGGTCGACGGGCGCCCGCTCACCGGCAGCCACACCCGCGCCGGCGAGCTCGGCCACCTGGTGGTCCGCCCCGGCGGCGAGCTCTGCGCCTGCGGCACCCACGGCTGCGTGGAGACCCTCGCCTCGGCCGCCGCCATCGCCCGCCGCTACACCACCGCCACCGGCGAGCCGGACATCACCGCCAAGAAGGTCGGCGAGCGCGCCGCGACCGGGGACCGCGCGGCCGCCACCGTCTGGCGGGAGGCCGTCGACGCGCTCGCCGACGGCCTGGCGAGCACGGTCACCCTGCTCGACCCTGAGCGGATCGTGATCGGCGGCGGCCTCTCCCGGGCGGGCGAGCCGTACTTCGCGCCACTGCGGGCGGCCTTGGCGGCGCGGCTCACCTTCCAGGCGGTACCGGAGCTCGTACCCGCCGAACTCGGCCACGAGGCAGGCTGTTTCGGTGCCGGACTGCTCGCGCAGGACCTCCTCGGAGCGGGAGTGGCGGCGTGATCCTGACCGTCACGCTCAACGCGGCACTGGACATCACCCACCACCTGGACCGGCTGCGCCCGCACGGCGCCAACCGCGTCCGGACGGTGGCCGAGCGCGCGGGTGGCAAGGGCGTCAACGTCGCCCGGGTCCTGCACGCCCTCGGCCACCCGACCGTGGTCACCGGCCTGGTCGGCGGCCTCACCGGCCGGGCGATCCGCGCCGAACTGGCCGCTGCCGGCCTGGCCGACCGCATGCTGACGATCGCGGGCGAGTCCCGGCGGACGGTGGCCGTGGTCGAGGAGAGCGTCGGGGACACCACGATCCTGCTCGAACCCGGCCCGGTGGTGGGCGCCGAGGAATGGGCGCGGTTCCTCGACCATCTCGACGCACTTCTGCCGGACGCCGCGGCGGTGGTCCTCGCAGGCAGCCTCCCGCGTGGCGTCCCCGAAGACGCCTACGCCCACCTGCTCCGGCTCGCGCACGCGCGCGACGTCCCGGCGGTGCTCGACGCCGACGGGGCGGCGCTGCGTATGGCGCTGCCGGCCGGACCGGCCCTGATCAAGCCGAACGCGGACGAACTCGCCGCCGTCACCCGCCTGGCGGACCCGGTGGCCGCCGCCCGCGCGCTGCACACCGCCGGAGCCGGGGCAGTGGTCGCCTCGCTCGGCGCCGACGGCCTCATCGCCGTCACCGCGCAGGGTGGTTGGCAAGCCCGCCCGCCGGAGCGGCTGGCCGGCAACCCGACCGGCGCCGGCGATGCCGCGGTCGCCGCGCTCACCCTCGGCCTGGTCACCGGCGAGCCCTGGCCCGACCGGCTGACCGAGGCCGTGGCACTGTCCGCGGCCGCCGTTGCCGCACCGATCGCCGGTGACTTCGACCCCGCCGTCCACCAGGCCCTGCAGACCAGGGTGGACGTCCGACCGTTCGCGACCGAGGAGCTCAAGCCATGCCCCTGACCGGAACCGGCGAGATCGCCACCGCCGCCATGGCTGCCGCGCGCGGCGTCGGCGCGTTCAACGTCATCCAGCTCGAACACGCCCAGGCGATCGTCGCCGGCGCCGAGGCCGCCGGTGCTCCGGTCATCCTGCAGATCAGCGAGAACGCCGTCCGCTACCACGGCGCCCTCGCTCCGATCGGAGCCGCCACCCTCACCGTCGCCCGCGCCGCCAAGGTGCCGGTCGCGGTCCACCTGGACCACGCCACGTCCGTCGAACTCGTCCACGAGGCAGTCGAGTTGGGCCTCACCTCGGTGATGTTCGACGCCTCCGTGCTCGCCTACGAGGAGAACGTGCGCACCACCGCCGAGGTGGTCGAGCACTGCCACGCGGCGGGCGTCTGGGTGGAGGCCGAACTCGGTGAGGTCGGCGGCAAGGACGGCGTCCACGCACCCGGCGTGCGCACCGATCCCGCCGAGGCCGCGGCGTTCGTCGCCGCCACCGGCGTGGACGCGCTCGCGGTGGCCGTCGGCACCTCGCACGCCATGCTCACCCGCGACGCGGCACTCGACTTCGAGCTCATCGGACGGCTGCGTGAGGCGGTCCCGGTGCCGCTGGTGCTGCACGGCTCCTCCGGCGTGGCGGACGAGGACCTCACCGCCGCGGTGGATGCCGGCATGACCAAGGTCAACATCGCCACTCACCTCAACCAGGTGTTCACCACCACCGTCCGCCGGACCCTGGCCGACGACGCGCGGCTGGTCGACACCCGCCGCTACCTCGGTCCGGCCCGCACGGCCGTCGCCGCCGAGGTCGCCCGTCTGCTCGGCGTGCTCAAGGCAACGCTCCCCACCGGCGGCCTGAGCCACGACCGCCGCTCGCAGCCGGCCTGAACCCGCCGCCGGCGAGCGGCCGCAGCCGCCACACGGCAACTGCCGCCCGTCCCGGTCAGTCGAGCGCGGCGGCGCGGAGCCGCCTGGTCAGCTGGTGGCCGGCACCACGACGAGTTCGCCTACCGCGTCGGCGAGCGCGCTGCGGGCCACCGCCGGGAGGGCGTCGTCGGTGATGAAGCAGTCGACCTCCGTCAGGGACGCGAAGCTGCTCAGGCCGACGACGCCCCACTTGGTGTGGTCGGCGACCACGACGGTCCGGCGGGCGGAGGCGATCAGGGCACGGTTGGTCTGCGCCTCGGCGAGGTTGGGCGTGGTGAGTCCGGCCTGGTCGCTGACGCCGTGCACGCCGAGGACGAGCAGGTCCACGTGGAGGGTGCGGATCGTCTGGTCCGCGAGGGCTCCCACCAGGGCCGCGGAGCGGGTCGGTGCCCCTCCGGTCAACAGCAGCGACGGGACGGTCTCCGTTCCGTCGCTCTCCGCTGCCCAGAGCAGGTCGGCGATCCGCAGGGAGTTGGTGACGACGGTCAGCCGGGGGATGTCCAGCAGCCGGGAGGCGACGGCGTAGGTGGTGGTGCCGGCGGACAGCGCGACCACGGTGCCCGGTTCCACCAGTTGCGCGGCGGCGTCGGCCAGTGCGGCCTTGGTGCTCTCCTCCAGCCCGGATTTGACGTCGAAGCCGGGCTCGAAGCTGCTGGCGGTTCCCGTGGCGACCGCTCCGCCGTGGACCTTCTGCACGGTGCCGTGGTGGGTGAGCGCGTCCAGGTCGCGGCGGATCGTCATGTCGGAGACGCCGAACCGGGTGACCAGGTCGGCGACGCGGACGGCGCCGGTGCGGCGGATCTCGTCGAGTATCAGCGCGCGGCGCTGGGCGGCGAACATGGTCTGGTCAGCCACGGAGGTCCTTCCGGTCGGCCGGGCACGCGGGGTCGGAGCGGTCTCGTCGGCGACCAGGAACACGGCCGGGTCGGCCGGGACTATTATCACCGGACCCCGGCACGCGACTTCATCCCGGTGGACGGTCGCGCGGAGCGCGGAGCGCGGAGCGCGGAGCGCGGGGCCCGGGCGCACGGCGAGAGGCCGGGTGGCCCGTGGAACACTCCACGGGCCACCCGGCCTCTTCGTCGACGTTCCGGTTACTCCTCGGTCGAGCCGAGGTCCACATGCTCGCGGAGCTCCACCGTGCGGGCGCGATGTGCGGCGTGCCTACCCGCCCGGGGTCGGCGCCCGGCTTGCTCAGGAGGCGGCCGGTTCCCGGGCCGGCCGGCGGAGGCGCCTGGGTGCGGGCCGGCTCATGCGCAGGTGAGGATGGGAGTCGCCCAGTCGGCGTGGTCGGAGGCGTTGCCGTCGCCGGCGTCGGTGACCTGGAGGGTGAGCTCGTCGGCGCCGGTGAGCGGGGCGGTGAGGTGCACGGCCGCGTTCGCGCCGGTCAGTGTTCCGCTGTCGGCGACCTTGACGCCGTCGGCGAGGATCTGGAACACCACGGAGCCACGGATTCCCGACTCGGAGTCGACGCCCACGTCGGTGCTCAGGCCGGTGCACGCGCCGCCGAGGTAGTACGTGACGGCGGAGGCGGCGTGCACGCCGAGGCCCTTGGCGTAGGTGGTGGCGCCGATGGTGAGGGTGTGTCCGTCGCCGGCGCCCGTCTCACCGTTGCTCTGGTCGTGCTCGACAGGGCCCCAACCGTTGGTGGCGGTGGACCAGGCGAGGTCGCTGAGGGGGTGGGCGCCGGCGCTCGGGCCCTTGCCGCAGGCGATGCGGGGCTCTGCCCAGTCGGCGTGGTCGGCCGCCGTGCCGTCGCCGGCGTCGGTGACCAGCAGGCGTAGGTCGTGGCCGCCGGTCAGGTCGGCGTTCAAGTGCAGCGGGCCGTCGGTGCCGCGGCGGACGCCGCTGTCGGCGACCAGGGTCCGGTCGCGGTAGACCCGGAAGACCACCGAGCCGTTGCTGCCCGCCTCGTCGTCGACTCCGACGTCGACGGTGAGGTTCCGGCAGGTGCCGCCGAGGTGGTACCGGACGTCGGAGGTGGCGTTGACGCCGAGGCCCTTGGCGTAGGTGGTGCCGCCGATGGTGAGGGTGTGTCCGTCGCCGGCCGCTGCCCCACCGTTGCTGTGGTCGCGCTCGACCGGGCCCCAACCGTTGGTGGCCGAGGTCCAGGCCAGGTCGCCGAGTTGGAGGAGCCCGGTGGGCATCGGGGCCGGGTTCTTCGGAGTGACCCGGTACATCACGGTGCCGTGGGAGGGAACCGAGGCGCTGATCGCACCGTGGGAGGTGGTGGTCTTCTTCGACCACAGGTCCTTGACGGTGTACGAGGACGCGCCGCCGATGCCGGCGGCTGCCGCGGTGGTGCTGATGGTCTGCGGGCTGGTGCTCTCGTTGGTCAGCGTGATCGCACGGCTTCCGTCGGCCAGCGGCTTGCTCATGACGACCAGGCCGTCGGAGTCGGCGATGACGGTTCCCTGGGCGCCGAGCGGATCCTGGTCGACGGCGATGACGTCGGTGTTCCTCAGGATCGCGAGGGTGGCCGGGCTCGCGGTGCGCAGGTCGCTGCCGATCAGCAGCGGGGCGGCCATCTCCGACCAGAGGCTGAAGTGGGTGCGGTACTCGGTGTCGGTCATCCCGCCGTTGCCGACCTCCAGCATGTCCGGGTCGTTCCAGTGCCCGGGCCCGGCGTACGGCGCCAGCGCCTGGTTGGCGTGCGCGATGCCGATCATGCTGTCCCAGGAGTCGGAGATGTCGCCCGTGGTCCGCCAGGAGTTGCCGAGCGGCTCGGCCCAGGTCCAGGGCTGGTTCGTGCCCCACTCGCAGATGCTGAACAGGATCGGGCGGCCGGTGGCCTTCAGGGCCTCACCCATCGCCGTGTAGCGCTGTTTGGCGTCCAGGCCCAGGTTGTTGCAATTGTCGTACTTGAGGTAGTCGACGCCCCAGGAGGCCCACTGGTTCGCGTCCTGTTGCTCGTGACCGAGGCCGCCGGGGAAGCCCGGGACGTCGCAGGTCGAGGTGCCGGCACTGGAGTACAGGCCGAATTTCAGGCCCTTGGAGTGGACGTAGTCCGCGACCGCCTTGATGCCGTTCGGGAAGCGCACCGGATCGGGCACCAGGTCGCCGGAGGCGTCGCGGAGAGGCAGCGCCCAGCAGTCGTCCAGGTTGACGTAGGTGTAGCCGGCGTCCTTGAGACCCTGCGAGACGAAGATGTCCGCGATGCCCTTGACCATCGACTCGTTGAACTCGGCCCGGCAGTGGGTGGAGTTCCAGTTGTTGAAGCCCATCTGCGGGGTGCGGGCCAAGGTGTTCTCCGCGGCGGCTGCCGGGGGCGCGGTGGCGACGTCGAGACCGACGGCGGCCATGACGGCGAGCGCTCCTCCGCCGGTCAGGAGAGTGAGCGCGGTTGTTGCCGCTGTCAGGGATCGTCGAAGCCTGTGTGGGACGGCAAAGGGCATGGGGGAGCTCCACTTTGACGAGGCGAGAGGTGTCGGGGCCGCCCGGGGCACGGGTGGAGCGAAGTGCCGCCGGTCGAACACTTTCTGACGGGCAGGTGAGGTGCTGACCGCTCGATGGAGCGGGTATCAACGCAATCAATCAGAACCAACCGCAATCCAACGTCCGGGTCACAGGAAAGCCTGCCGCTCGGGCGAGCGTCAAGACCTTGGGCGCAAGGAGCTGCCCCTAGTCGACTCGAAACCCCCATACTCAGTCACGATCCAACATGGGGCGCATGGCTGGTTCGGAGTGAGGGGCCGTCGACATCGTCCTTGGTTGCCGGCGGAGTCGGTGCCGATGAGCCGGGCGCCGGGCCGGATGAACCGGCGCGCGCGGATGTCCGAGATGGCGGGGGCCGGCTGCCTGTCGCTTCCCCGGGGAAATGTTGGCGCAAACAGCTTCTGTTGGAGAGTGTTGGGCTTGGATGTGTCAAGCTCGCGCCGTGTTGTCGAACGAAATCAAACAGATTCACACGGCAGAGGAAACGGGCACCGCCGGTGCACTCGCGGCACCGACGGTCCCCGTCTCGTGTCCGGGGGGCCCGCGTCAGGCGGGCAGGCCGACCGCGCGCTCGCGGTTGCGGCGCTGCTGGATGACGACGGCGGCGACCAGCAGGGTGCCCTGGGCGACGTTCTGCCAGAAGGCGTTGATGCCCTGGACGGTGAGGCCGTTCTGCAGTGCGCCGAGCAGCGCGACGGCGAGCAGGGTGCCGCCGATGCTGCCTTTGCCGCCCTTGAGGGCGCAGCCGCCGAGGGCGGCGGCGGTGATCGACTGGAGCTCCAGGCCCTCGCTGCCGGAGACCGGCTGGCCGCTGCCGGTGCGGGCGGTGAGGAGGACTCCGGCGAGGGCGGCGACGGTGCCGGAGAGGGCGTAGGCGGCGATCAGGTACTTGTTGAGGTTGATGCCGGCCAGGCGGGCGGCGGTGTCGTTGCCGCCGATGGCGTAGATGTTGCGGCCGATGTCGGTGTAGGTGAGCAGGGCGTGCACGGCGGCGGCGGTGAGGATCAGCAGCCAGACCATGGTGGGCAGGCCGGCGATCTTGCCGCGGCTGAGGAAGACGAAGACCGGGTCGCCCAGCACGTAGCCCTGGGCGCGGCCGTCCGAGACGAGCTGGGCGACGCCCTTGTAGGCGGCCAGTCCGGCGAGGGTGGCGATGGTCGGGTTGACCCGGCCGTAGATGATGACGACGCCGTTGAACAGGCCGATGCCGGCGCCGATGGCGAGCGCGGCGCCGATGCCGAGGTACGGGTTGGCGCCGGTGGAGGTGAAGACCATGGCGCTGGTGACGGAGGCCAGGCCGGCCTGGGAGCCGACCGAGATGTCGAGGCCGCCGCAGATGATGACGACGGTCTGGACGACGGCCAGCAGGCCGGAGATGGTGGCGGCCTCGGCGATGACCTGGATGTTGTCCCAGCCGACGAAGTTGGGGTTGAGCGTGCCGAACAGGCCGACGACGACGGCGAGGGCGCCGATCAGGCTGAGGTTCTGGCCGCCGATCGCGGCGAGCAGGGCGCGCGGGCCGCCGGACCGGCCGGGCAGGGCCCCGGCGTCCGGCGCCGGGGCGGTCGGGGGAGTGGCGGTGCTCATGCGCCCACCTCGCTGCGCTCGGCAGGGACATTCACCCACGCGCGCCGTTCGGTGATCCGCTCGCTGCGCTCGTTCACTGGGTCTCTCCGGTCTGGGCGGGGGCGGTGGTGGCGAGGTCGTCGGCCATGGCGAGGGCGAGGATGGCCTCTTCCGTCGCCTGGTCGCGGGTGAGTTCGCCGGTGGTGCGGCCGTTCTGCATCACCACGACCCGGTCGGCGAGGCCGAGGACTTCGGGCAGTTCGGAGGAGATGACGAGGACGGCGGTGCCCTCGCGGGCGAGGTCGGCGATGATCTGGTAGATCTCGGCCTTGGCGCCGATGTCGACGCCGCGGGTGGGTTCGTCGAGGATCAGCAGGTCGGGCTTGCGGGCGAGCCAGCGGGCGAGGACGACCTTCTGTTGGTTGCCGCCGGAGAGGGTGCGGACCTCCGCCTCGATGGAGGGGGCGCGCACGCGCAGCCGATCGGCGTACTCCTGGGCGAGGTCCTTCTCCTGGCGGTGCTTCACGAACCGCCAGCGGCTGAGCCGGCGCAGGCTGACCAGCGAGGTGTTGTCGCGGATCGTGCGCTGCAGGAACAGCGCCTGGGCCTTGCGCTCCTCGGGGGCCAGGCCGATCCCGGCGGCGATGGCGGCGCGCGGGTCCTTCAGCCGCAGGACCTCGCCGCCCAGGGCCACCGTGCCGGAGCGGATCGGGGCGTCGCCGGCCAGGGCGAGGGCGAGTTCGGAGCGTCCGGCGCCGATCAGGCCGGCCAGCGCGACGACCTCACCGGCCCGGACCGTCAGGCTGACCCCGTGAACGTCGTCGGTGGTGAGCTCGCGGACGTCCAGCACGACGCGGTCGGTGGCGACGTTCTGCCGGACGAACAGCGAGGACAGGTCCCGGCCGACCATCAGCCGTACGAGCTCGCTCTCGTCGGTGGCGGCGGCATCGACCACCCCGGCCAGCGTGCCGTCGCGCAGCACGGCGATGCGGTCGGCGAGCCGGAAGATCTCCTTCATCCGGTGGGAGACGTAGATGACGGCGATGCCCTCGTCGCGCAGCCGCCCGATCAGGGCGAACAGGGCCTCGACCTCGTGCTCGGAGAGCGAGGAGGTCGGCTCGTCGAAGGCGATCGCCCGTGGCGGCACGGCGCCGGTCAGGGAGCGCATGATCTCGACCAACTGGCGCTGTGCGGCGGTGAGTTCGGAGCCGAGAAGGTCGGGGTCGAGGACCTTGTCGAAGCCCAGGCGGGCCAGGTCCGCGGTGATCCGGCGGCGCAGTTCGGCGCGGTCCAGGCGACGCAGCCCGGTGCGGGGCAGCGCGCCGGCGTAGACGTTCTCGGCGACGGGGACGTGCGGGATGATCTCGGGTTCCTGCGGGATGATCCGGATTCCGGCGCGGCGGGCGTCCTGTGGGGAGTGCAGGTCGAGGGCTTGGCCGTCCAGCAGGACGCATCCCTCGGTGGGGCGGTGGTCGCCGGTGAGGATGCGCAGCAGGGTGGACTTGCCGGCCCCGTTCTCGCCCAGCAGGGCGGTGACCTGCCCGGGCGGGAAGGTGAGGGTGACGCCCGTCAGCGCCTGGACGGCGCCGAAGTGCTTGGACACCCCCTGGGCGCTCAGGCCTGCGAAGCCTCCCGGTGGCGGGAGGGGCGAGGGTTCGGGTGGGGTCATCAAGGCCTCGTTGGCAGTGCGGTACGGACGGTCTTCGGGGGCGGCGGTGCCGGCGCGGCGGGCCGGCGAGGGCCTGTCGCACCGCCGGCTCGACACGGTGTCAGGTGCGGCGTCAGCTGCAGGACACGCCCGCGGACTGCCAGGTGGCGGCGTCGACCATCTTGGTCGGGGCGAAGGCCTCCTTGGGGAAGTCCTTGCCGTTCTTGAGCTTGTCGTACATGGTCTGCACGGACAGAGCGCCGACGTCCTTGCCGTTGATGAACAGGGCGGCCTTCATGCCGGAGGGCTTACCGGAGGCCCAGTTCTTGCAGGCCAGGTAGGCGCCCAGGCCGACGCCGTCGATGTCGTCGGGGCTGATCCCGGCGTTCTGCAGGGCGGTGACGGCGCCCTGGACGTTCTCGTCGTTGCAGCCCCAGGTCACCCAGTGCTTGACCCCGGGGTTGGCGGTGATGGTGGCGGCGACCTTGTCCTGCGCGCCGGTCGGGGTGTTGTCGGTCGCGACGTCGATCAGCTGCACGCCCGGCACGGCCTGGTCGAAGGCGTCCTTGGCGGCCTTCACGCGGTCGCCGCAGACGGTGACGTCCTGCTTCCAGGCGGAGATGATCCGGGTGTCGGCCGCGTTCCAGCCGGCCTTCTTGAACTCCTCGGCGGCGCGCCGGCCGACCTGCTGGCCCATCTGCTGGCCGGAGAAGCCGATCCGGGGCACCAGGTCGGTCGCCGCGCACTGCGCCGGAGCCGGTCCGCTCGCGCAGACCTGGTCGTCCGAGGTGAGCAGCGCGGCCTTGGCGTCCCGGGCCGTCTGGACCACCTGCGGGCCGACCGCCGGGTCCGGCACCACGATGATCAGACCGTTGCTCTTCTGCGCGATCGCGGCCTGCACTTCGCCGACCGTCTTGTTCGCGTCGTTGCCGAGGTTCACCACCTTCAGGTCGGCACCGAGCTCCGCGGCCTTGGCCTTGGCGCCCGCGGCCTCGTCCACGAAGTACTGCTGGTCGCCCTGCTTCTGCAGGTAGGTGATCGAGACCTTGCCGGACACCGGCGCGACGGGCGCGTCCGCGCTGTTCGAGGACGTCTGCCCGGTGGAGCAGGCCGTCAGACCGAGGGAGGTGACCAGGCTCAGCGCGGCGAGCGAGACCAGGCGGCCACGGAGGGACAGGTGCATGGTGGGGCTCCTGAGGGTGGGGGAATGATCGGCCGGGCAACGAAACCGATCAGGAACCATCGCAATCAAACGCGGTGCCTGCAAAGGAAACGCCGTGTTCGTATCGGCGTCAACCCGACGATCCGATCGGAGTCCTTTGAGACAGTCTTGTTATTGGGCGTCAGTCTTCTCTGTTCAGGCCTGAGTTGGCGGATCGACTGGCAAGTGTGCAGGTGCTGTCGGCTGCTTGTCGTGCGGATGTGGCTTATTGCTTCGAATCTTGCGCAAGTTGTTGATTGGTGTTGGAAGTCGGGTCTACGCTCTGCCCGTCATCCGGCATCGCGGCATGTACCTGCCATCTGTGGGCGTCGGGATCCGGAGGAACCCAGTCCCCCGCCTCCACCACTCCCCACCCCCGGAGACGCCCATGGGCCGTCAACATCCCTCCTCGACCTGGCGCGCCGCGCTGAGTGCGGCGCTCGTACTCGCCGGTGCGCTGACCACCTTGGCGGCGCCACCCGCCGCGTCCGCCGCCGGGCAGGCCGCCGTCCGGACCGCGGTCACCGTCGACGGCACCAAGCCTGGCCTCACCTTCGACGGGGTCGGCGCGATCTCCGGCGGAGGCGGCAACTCGCGCCTGCTGGTGGACTATCCGGAGCCCCAGCGCAGCCGGCTGCTCGACTACCTGTTCAAGCCCGGCTACGGCGCCTCGCTGCAGGTGCTGAAGCTGGAGATCGGTGGCGACACCAACTCCACCGACGGCGCCGAGCCGAGCATCGAGCACACCAGGGGCACCGTCGACTGCAACCAGGGCTACGAGTGGTGGCTGGCCGAGCAGGCCAAGGCCCGCAACCCCGACATCACGTTCTCCGGCCTGTCCTGGGGCGCGCCCGGCTGGATCGGCAACACCGGCAGCGGCGGCAACTTCTGGTCCCAGGACTCCATCGACTACCTGATGGACTGGATGGGCTGCGCCGCCCAGCACCACCTGAACGTCTCGTACCTCGGCGGCTGGAACGAGCGCGGCTACGACAAGGCCTGGTACGAGAACCTCAAGAGCGCGCTCGTCTCCCACGGCTACGGCGCCACCAAGGTCGTCGCCGCCGACGACGGCTGGGACGTGGCCGACGCGATGGCCACCGACCCGGCGTTCAAGAACGCCGTCGACGTCGTCGGGGTCCACTACCCGTGCGGGTACATGAGCTCCTTCAGCAACTGCCCCAGCACGCCGACCGCCCAGGCGCTCGGCAAACCGCTGTGGGCGAGCGAGAACGGCTCCGAGGACGCCGACGCCGGTGCTCCGGCGGTGGCGCGCGGGATCAACCGCGGCTACCTCGACGGCAAGATGACCTCCTTCATCAACTGGCCGGTCATCGCCGCGCTCTACCCCGACCAGTTCTTCTCCACCGACGGCATGTCGATCGCCGACCAGCCGTGGTCCGGCAACTACAGCATCGGCAGGACGACCTGGGTCACCGCGCACACCACCCAGTTCGCCAAGCCCGGCTGGCGCTACATCGACTCCGCGAGCGGGTACCTCGGCGGCGCGCGCACCAACGGCAGCTACGTCACGCTGAAGAGCACGAACAAGCGTGACTACAGCACCGTCATCGAGACCATGGACGCCACCGCCGCCCAGAGCGCGAGCTTCACCGTCACCGGCGGGCTGTCCACCGGCAAGGTCCACGTCTGGTCCACTGACCTCGACTCCGCCAACCCTGCGGACTGGTTCGTCCACCAGCAGGACGTCACCCCGGCCCACGGCAGCTACACCCTCACCCTCCAGCCCGGCCGGGTCTACACCGTGACCACCACCGCGGGCCAGGGCAAGGGCACCGCCACTCCGCCGGCCGCCGCCCCGATGAAGCTGCCCTACGCGGACGACTTCGAGAGGCCGGCCACCACCACCTCGCCGAAGTACTTCGCGGACATGAACGGCGCCTTCCAGACCGTCGCCTGCGGCGGCGGCCGGGCCGGCACCTGTCTGCGCCAGATGGCCCCGACCTCGCCGATCCGCTGGACGGACGAGCCGTACAACGCCCCGTACACGATGATGGGCGACGGCAGCTGGTCCAACTACACCGTCACCGCCGACACCCTGTTCGAGCAGTCGAGCACCGTCGAACTCCTCGGCCGGGTCAACCAGCAGGGCCGCAACAACAACGGTCTGAACGCCTACCACCTGCGGGTGAGCGACACCGGCGCCTGGTCCATCGACAAGAGCGACACCACCTGGAAGTTCACCACCCTCGCGAGCGGCACCGCGACGGCGCTGGGCACCGGCCGCTGGCACACCGTCGCGCTCACTCTCGACAACGAGACCCTCACCGCGAGCATCGACGGCACCACCGTCGGCAGCACGACGGACGGGAGCTTCACCAACGGCCGCGCCGGCCTCGGCGTGACCGGCTACCAGACCGACCAGTTCGACAACTTCGCCCTCACCCCCGGCACGCCCACCACCCACACCGGCCCGATCGCGTCCGCCCTGCCCGGCACCTGCGCCCGCCCCGCCGCCGGCGCCAGCGGTGCCGCCGTGCAGCTCTGGGCCTGCGACGGCAGCGCCGAGCAGGTGTGGACCCGCTCCAACGGCACCCTCACCCACAACGGCAAGTGCCTCGACGTCACCGGCGGCGGTACCGCCAACGGCACCCCGGTCGAACTGTGGGACTGCCACGGCGGCGCCAACCAGCAGTGGGCGCCGCAGCCGGACGGAACCCTGAGGAGCACCCAGTCCGGCCGCTGCCTCGACGACCCGGCCGCGGACACCGCCAACGGCACTCCGCTGGAGATCTGGGACTGCAACGGAGGCGCCAACCAACGATGGACGCTGCCGTAACCGCCTGACGCTCCGGACCCGATCCGACGCGACCTGCCCGCCCCCCGAGCGGCACCCACCACCCGGGGGCGGGTGCGTCGGTCGGTCCAGGCGGTGGGCGGGGTGGGCGCACAAGCAGGCGAGGTCGGCAAGAGGTCAGCATCAGCCAGTCCAGTGCGAAGGCGACCAGCGCACCCCGCTCGTGCCACAGGTGCTGGTCGTAGGCGCTGGACAGCCGGTCCGTGATCTCGATACGCCACCGACTCAGCCTGTGCCAGTGCAACTCGTCGGGAAGATCGGGCCGGAAGTCGTGTCCGCGGTCCTTCCCGCGGGTGAAGCACTCGTGCCGGGAAAGGCCTGTCGACATGCACACCACCAGGACGTCCTCGACCCGCACCCCGTGTTGCTCGGCGACACGATCCAGGTTGGCTGCCGTTGCCCGCACGACTGGCCGGCGAGTCGAAGCCGGCAGCGTCCAGCGCCCGTCCCGGCGCCGGCCGGTCTGACTCCCATTGGCCGTCGCCTGGCGGTCGGCCGGCCTCAGATCCGCCGGGCGCGCAGCACGCTGGTCAGCATCGGGAGGGTGAACTCGCCGCCGCCGGTCTCCGGTCGGCCGGCGAGATAGGTGCGGGTCTCGTCCAGCAGGGTCTCCCGCCGGCGCTCCGGCATGACCAGGATGCCCGCCTTCGTCGCGAGGGTCGCGACCAGGGAGTCCGCGGTCCGCTGCTGCCCGTGGGGGAACTCGGCCTGTTCCGCCGACTCGAACCGGGCCTCCCCGCCCGACGTGGGGAGGTGCATCCGGGCCGTCTCGGTGCGCCAACCGGCGGGCACGTCGCGCGGTCCGATGGCGGCGGGGCCGGTGACCCGGGCGAGCCCGGCCACCCAGTCGACCCGGTCGTCGAAGACGTTCCACAGGCCGGCCAGGACGCCGCCGGGTGCGAGGACCCTGGCGATCTCCGGCCCCGCGGCGTCCATGTCGAACCAGTGCATGGCGTTGCCGGACACCACGGCGTCGACGGACCCGTCCGGCAGCGGAATCGCCTCGGCGCTGCCCGGTAGTGCGCGGACGGCCGGCAGTGAGCCGCGCAGCTCGGCCAGCATCGCCGGATCGGGCTCGACCGCGACGACCTCGTAGCCCAGGGCGATCAGCGTGGCGGTGAGCTTGCCCGTTCCGGCGCCGAGGTCGAGCACCCGCGGGCCGGGCGCGGCTTCCAGGGCCCAGCGCACCGCGGCGTGCGCGTAGTCCGGGCGGTGCTCGGCGTAGGCGACCGCGGCCCGGCCGAACGACGAGCTGTGCAGCTGCCGTTCGGCCCGCGTCGACTCCTGCCCGGTGAGTGCGCTTTCACGCGTGCGGTCCTGATGGTGCTCCGTGCTGTGGTCGGTCCCCGTCATCGCAGCTCCTTCTGATCGGCGGGCCGCCCCAGGGGGCACGGCACGCGGGTGGCCGACCGGGCTCGACCTGACCCGGACGGCATGAGCTATCGGCCCGATGTATCGAACCGATACATCGGGACCATAGGCGCCGGCATGCGCAGGCACAAGGTCCACTTCCGCCGGCCGGGGGCCGGAACCGCTGCGCAGGCGTCGGGGCAGTGGATCGGGCGGATGAATTGAACGCGTTCAGAAGTCTGGGTTAGGCTGCTGCCCGAGGAACCGAGGCATGAGGGGGAACCCATGAAGGTCGTCATTCCCGGCGGAACGGGTGCGCTCGGGACGCTGCTCGACCGGAGCCTGACCGCCGCCGGACACCAGGTCGTCGTCCTGAGCCGCCGGCCTGCCGGGCCCCGGCAGATCGGCTGGGACGGACGGACCCTCGGCGCCTGGGCGGCGGAGGTCGACGGCGCCGACGTCGTGCTCAACCTCGCCGGTCGCAGCATCAACTGCCGCTACACCGAGGCGAACCGGCAGGAGATGATGGACTCGCGGGTGCACTCGACCCGCGTGGTCGGCGAGGCCATCGCGGCCGCGCGCCGGCCGCCCGCGTACTGGCTCCAGATGAGCACCGCCACCGTCTACGCCCACCGCCACGACGCCCCCAACGACGAACGGGACGGCCTGATCGGCGGCAGCGAGCCCGATGCCCCGCCCGCCTGGCGGCACAGCATCGACGTCGCCCAGGCCTGGGAACGCACCCAGGCGGAGGCCGACACCCCGCACACCCGCCGGGTCGCGCTGCGCACCGCCGCCGTCCTCGGCCCTGAGCGCGGCGGCTCCCTCGACGCGCTCTCCTGGCTGGCCCGGCTCGGCGCCGGCGGCCCCGTCGCGGGCGGCGCCCAGTACGTCTCCTGGATCCACGAGCGGGACTTCGCCCGCGCCGTCGGGTTCCTGATCGCCCGGGAGGACCTCACCGGACCGGTCAACCTCGCCGCCCCGAACCCGCTGCCCCAGCGCGAGTTCATGCGCGAGCTGCGGACCGCCTGGGGCATGCCGCTGGCCCTGCCCGCCACCCGCTGGATGGCCGAGCTGGGCGCCTTCGCGCTGCGCTCCGACACCGAACTGCTGCTGAAGAGCCGCCGCGTCGTCCCGACCCGCCTGCTCGACGCGGGCTTCGCCTTCGACTACCCGAGCTGGCCGGAGGCCGCCCGCAACCTCGTCCGGCGGCTGCGCGGACGGTAGTGCCGAGGCTTTCCCGGGGCGCCGTGCAGCAGGTTCGTCACGGGGCCGTCACAGCTCCCCGTCGGCGCTTGCCCGCGCCGAGCGCTCCCCGGGAGCGTGGAGCCACACGCAGGGGACACCAGGGGGCGGGATGCGGACGGTACGGCTGTCGTTCATGCGGCAGTGGGGAAGCAACATCGGGGTCGGCTGCGCGCTGGCTGTGGCGACGTTGATCGCGCTGGGCGGATCCGGTGCCACCAGCCCGGGGACGGCCACCCTGATCGGCGCGCTGATCGCGGGCGCGGTGGCCGTCGGGATGCCGCACGCCTTCTGGCTGCGGGAGGAGGAGGACGGCCTCACCCTGGTTCGGCTGCTGGTCCCGCGCCGCTACGCCTGGTCGGAGATCCGCGGCCTGGCCATGGAGTTCGACGAGGAGGTCGAGACCAGCGTCCGCCGGGTGACCCTGCGGCTGCGCCTCGCGGACCCGCCGGGCCGGTTCTGGGGCCCGCGGCTCGGCCAGTTCGACGTCACCGACGACGACCGGCCGCGCGGCGTCGAACCCCGCGCCCTGGCCGAGCTGTTCGCCCTGTTCGGCCGACACGACCTGCCCGTCGACCGGCCGGAGTTCGCCGACGCCGTGCTCCACGTCTACGGGCTGCCGCGGATGCCGCGCAGGCCGGTGCGCAGCGTGCCGGCCGGCCCGGTGCCCACGGCGGAACAGGCGTACGCGGACGCCCCGGGCATCGAGGAGGAGGAGAGGTACCTGGAGGGCCGCAGGAACACCGTCAAGAGCCCGCCCCGCCGACGGCGTGAGTACCTGCTGCGCAGCGCCGCGCTCGGCGACCGGATCGCGCTGGCCGGCGGTGACCCGGGCCCCGGGCATGCGGGGCGGGCGCGCATCTCGGCCGGCCGCCTGACCGAGCACGACGGCGTCGCCGCCGCGACCGACGACGACGCCCGTGCGTA
>NZ_JAHSQD010000659.1 GCF_020103755.1 Streptomyces sp. LS1784 | reverse complement strand
CGCCGTTCCGCGCCCGCGCCCGCTGAGGGCCGCCCGCGCGCACAGCCACGCGCCCCGATCGCGCCCCGCAGCGCCCGCGCACGGAACGGCCGACGCGACGTCCTGCACACCCACACACCGCACGAGGTGCACTCCGCCATGCGCACACCCACCCGTCGTACCGTCCTCGGCGCCGCGCTCGCCGCCGCCGGGACCGGCCTGCTCACCGCCTGCTCCTCCGACTCCATGAAGGGCATGGACCACGCGTCCATGAACCACGGCTCCACGAGCGGCCCGGCCGCCGCCCCGCCCGGCTACCTCGCCCCGAACGGCCCCGAGGTCGCTGCCGCCGAGGCCCGGCGCAATCCCGGCCCGGAGCGGAAGGTCACGCTCACCGCCACCGAGACCACCCTCGACCTCGGCGGCCGCACCGTCCGCAGCTGGGCCTACGGTGACCGCCTGCCCGGCCGGGAGGTGCGTGCCACCGTCGGCGACACGCTCGCCGTCACCCTCGCCAACCACCTGCCGCAGTCCACCTCGCTGCACTGGCACGGCCTCGCGCTGCGCAACGACATGGACGGCGTGCCGGGCGTGACCCAGGCCGACGTCAGGCCCGGCGCCTCCTTCGAGTACCGCTTCGCACTCACCCACCCGGGCACGTACTGGTTCCACCCGCACTCCGGCGTCCAGCAGGACCGCGGCCTGTACGCCCCGCTGATCGTCGAGGACCCCAGGGAGCCGCTGGCCTACGACAAGGAGTGGGTCGTCGTCCTGGACGACTGGGTGGACGGCGTCGACGGCAGCACCCCGGACGCCGTCCTCGCCGAACTCGCCAAGGGCATGGGCGGGATGGACCACTCGGGCGGCTCCGGGCGCGACATGTCCGGGATGCCGGGCCACGACATGCCGGGGATGCCCGGGACGGACACCGGCGGCACCCCGGGCGCCGGAGCCTCCGGCCCCGGCCGGATGCTGATGGGTGCTCGGAGCCCGCTGCTGGGCGGCGACGCCGGAGACGTCGCCTACCCGTTCCACCTGGCCAACGGCAGGCTCGCCGGCGCGCCCGAGACCTTCACCGCCAAGCCCGGCGACCGGATCCGCATCCGGCTGGTCAACGCGGGCGGCGACACCGCCTACCGGGTCGCCCTCGGCGGCCACGAGCTGACCGTCACCCACACCGACGGCTTCCTGGTCGAACCGGCCACCGTCCAGGCGCTGCTGCTCGGCATGGGCGAGCGCTACGACGTGCTGGTCACCGCCCAGGACGGCGTCTTCCCGCTGACCGCGCTGGCCGAGGGCAAGAACGCCACCGCCCTGGCCGTGCTGCGCACCGGCGGCGGCGCCGCGCCCGACGCCGCCGTCCGCCCGGCCGAGCTGGACGGCCGGCTGGTCACCGCCGGGCAGCTCAAGGCCGCCCCGGGCGTCCGGCTGCCCGCGAAGGCGCCCGACCGCACGGTGAAGCTGGAACTCACCGGGGGGATGGCGAAGGCCGACTGGGCGTTCAACGGCCGCCGGTACGACCCGGCGCAGCGCTACCCGGTTGCGGCGGGCGAGCGGGTGCGGCTGGAGTTCCGCAACAGCACCACCATGTGGCACCCCGTCCACCTGCACGGCCACAGCTTCGCGCTGCCCGGCGACGGCCCGCGCAAGGACACCGCGATCGTGCTGCCGGGCGCGACCCTGGCCGTCGACTTCGACGCCGACAACCCGGGACTGTGGATGGTGCACTGCCACAACGTCTACCACGCGGAGACGGGCATGATGACCGTCCTCGGTTACCGGGCCTGACCCCGCGCTCCCCCCCCCCCGAGGAAAGGGGCGCGGGTTTCACCCCCGGAAGGACCCCGAACCGATCCACCGGTTCGGGGTCGATCCGTTCCCGGCACCCGACCCAGGGCATCGTGCCACCGGCGCCGACCTGCGCGGCCATGACGTTTTCTTAACGCGGGCCGGTAGCGGATTCTTAACGCCGGTCGCATAGCCTGGCGCACTGCCGTCGCCCGACGGCGTTTTACGGGGTCTTTAAACAAGAGGTGCAAGGTGGTTTCGTCGGGTTCGACGGAGACGACGGAGTCGGACGCGCCGTCGGCGCGAATACGCCTCCGCAGCTGGCTGCTGGAGGACGTGACCGCGGAGACGCCGGCGCAGCAGTCCGCTGCGGAGGGCGCCCCGGAGACGTCGCACGAGGGCGCGGCGGCGGGGGACTCCGCCGCGCACGGTGCGCACGCCGGCCAGCGCTGGTGGCGGGTGATGTGCCTGACCGGCCTGGACTACTTCTCGACGCTCGGCTACCAGCCGGGCATCGCAGCCCTCGCCGCGGGCGTGCTGTCGCCGATCGCGACCATCGTGCTGGTGGTGGTCACCCTGCTGGGCGCACTGCCGGTCTACCGGCGGGTGGCCAAGGAGAGCCCGCACGGCGAGGGCTCGATCGCGATGCTGGAGCGGCTGCTGTCGTTCTGGAAGGGCAAGCTGTTCGTCCTCGCGCTGCTCGGCTTCGCGGCCACGGACTTCCTGATCACCATCACGCTGTCCGCCGCCGACGCGAGCGCGCACCTGGTGGAGAACCCGCACCTGACCGGCTTCCTCGGCGGCAGGCAGGTGCTGATCACGCTGATCCTGGTGGCCCTGCTCGGCGCGGTCTTCCTCAAGGGCTTCAGCGAGGCGATCGGCCTGGCGGTGTTCCTGGTCGGGACGTACCTGGTGCTGAACGTGGTCGTGGTGGCCGTCGGTCTCTGGAAGATCATCGAGGCGCCGCACGTGGTCACCGACTGGACGGACGCGCTGACCGTCCAGCACGGCAATCCGATCGTCATGGTCGGCGTGGCCCTGGTGACCTTCCCGAAGCTGGCGCTCGGCCTGTCCGGCTTCGAGACCGGCGTCGCCGTGATGCCGCACATCAAGGGCGACCCCGACGACACCGAGGCGAACCCGGCCGGCCGGATCCGCGGCACCCGCAAGCTGCTGACCACCGCCGCCGTGATCATGAGCGTGTTCCTGATCACCACCAGCTTCATCACCACGCTGCTCATCCCGGCCGACCAGTTCAAGGCCGGCGGTGACGCCAACGGCCGCGCCCTGGCCTACCTGGCGCACGAGTACCTGGGGGGCGCCTTCGGCAGCGTCTACGACCTCTCCACCATCGCGATCCTCTGGTTCGCCGGCGCCTCCGCCATGGCGGGCATGCTCAACCTGCTGCCCCGCTACCTGCCGCGCTACGGCATGGCCCCGCACTGGGCCCGCGCGGTGCGGCCGATGGTGATCGTGCTGACCCTGGTCGGCTTCCTGGTCACCTGGATCTTCGACGCCAACGTGGACGCCCAGGGCGGCGCGTACGCGACCGGTGTGCTGGTGCTGATCAGCTCCGCCGCCATCGCGGTGACCATCGCCGCGCACAAGAAGCGCGAGCGAGGCTGGACCGTCGCCTTCGCGGTCATCGCGGCGATCTTCCTCTACACCACCGTGCTGAACGTGCTGGAGCGGCCGGACGGTCTGAAGATCGGTGCCTGCTTCATCGCCGGGATCATCCTGGTCTCGCTGCTGTCCCGGCTGCGCCGCGCCTTCGAGCTGCGCGTCACCAACGTGGCCCTGGACGATGTGGCGGAACGTTTCATCAGGGACTACGCACACCGCCCGCTGCGGCTGATCGCCAACGAGCCGAGCCACCGCGACGTCGCCGAGTACCGCGACAAGATCCGCCAGATCCGCGCCGACAACGACATCCCCGGCGAGGACGACCTGGTCTTCGTCGAGGTGACCGTCCGCGACGCCTCCGACTTCGAGGCCGAGCTGACCGTGCGCGGCGAGGTGCTGCACGGCCGCTACCGGGTGCTCACCCTGGAGAGCTCCAGCATCCCGAACGCGCTCGCCGCGCTGGCGCTGAACATCCGGGACCGCACCGGGCAGCAGCCGCACCTCTACTTCGAGTGGACCGAGGGCAGCCCCTTCGCGCAGTTCCTGCGGTTCTTCCTGTTCGGGCAGGGCGAGGTCGCGCCGGTCACCCGCGAGGTGCTGCGCGAGGCCGAGCCGGACCGCTCGCGCCGCCCGCGCGTCCACGTCGGCTGATCGCCGCCCGTCCGCCCACGGCCCGTCCGCTCCCCTTGAGCGGGCGGGCCGTCGGTGTGTCCGGC
>NZ_JAHSQD010000658.1 GCF_020103755.1 Streptomyces sp. LS1784 | reverse complement strand
GCGGCGGCCAGCACCACGGCGGCGGCGACCAGCAGGGTGGTCCGCAGCGCGCCCCCCGACTCGGCGGCCGGCGCCGGCAGGTCGACCTGGCCGAGGAACACCGAGCCCAGCACCGCGACGCCGATCACCTGGCCGAGCTGGATGACCGTCACCATCACGCCACTGGCGTCGGCCGCGTCCTCGGGCTCCACCCCCGCGAGCGCCCGGGCGAACAGCGGCGCGTACGCGCCGCCGGCGACCAGGCCGAGCGCGGCCATCTCCACCAGCGGACCGGCGCCGACCTCCGCCCCGCCGCCGAGCATCAGTCCGAGCAGCAGGTAGCCGCCGGCGAGCAGCGCCCCGGCGAGCGCCGGCAGGGCCCGGTGCAGCCGCCCGGGCAGCCGGTGCCAGTGCATGCTGGACAGCCCGAAGCCGACGGCGACGGGCGCCGAGCAGAGCCCGGCCTTCAGCGCGCCGTGGCCGAGCGCGGCCTGCTGGTGCAGGGCGAAGGCGAACATGAAACCCGCGAAGGCCGCCATGATCGAGAACAGTCCGGCGGCCGCGGGGCGCAGCCCGGGGGCGCGCAGCACCCGCCCGGAGATCAGCGGCTGTCCGCCGCGTCGGCCGATCCGGCGTTCGACGGCCACGAACAGGCCGAACAGCAGCACGCCGGCCGCGATCATCGCCCAGCCCCAGGCGGGCCAGCCCAGCTCGTGGCCGAGGACGAGCGGGACCACCAGGAGGCCGAGAGCCGCGCCGAGCACCACCAGGCCGGGGAGGTCGAAGCCGCGGGTGGCGTCGCCGGGCAGCCGGGGCAGCAGCCGGGCGCCGGCCGCGAGCAGCAGCACGCCGATCGGCACGTTGACCAGGAACACCGGCCGCCAGCCGCTGCCGAACAGGTCGGCGCTGACCAGGAGGCCGCCGAGCACCTGGCCGAGCGCTATGCCGCCGGCCAGCACCGCCGAGTAGAGGCCGAGCGCCCGGGTGCGGGCGGCACCGGTGAAGGTGCGCTGGAGCAGGCTCATCACCTGGGGCACCATCAGGGCCGAGCCGGCGCCCTGGAGCAGCCGGAAGGCGATCAGCCAGCCCGTGGCCGGGGCGAGGCCGCAGGCCAGCGAGGCGGCGGTGAAGACGGCCAGGCCGAGCTGGAAGAGCCGGCTGTAGCCGTAGCGGGCGCCGAGCCGGGCGCCGGTGATGAGCAGCACGGCGTAGGCGATGGTGTAGCCGGCGATGACCAGCTGGAGGGCGGCGCCGGAGGCGCCCAGGTCGGTTCGGATGGTGGGGACCGCGACATTGACGATGGAGCCGTCGAGCACGGCCATGAACTGCCCGCACAGGACGAGCGCGAGGAGCAGTCCGGGCCGTACCGCCGGGGTCTCGGTGGTGCCTCCGGCCACGCGGGGCCGGATCTGAAGGTCCGTCATGGCGGCCAGCCTGGCCCCGTGGCGGTACTGGTGGTTAGAGCCTGCCGATCCTGGTACTGGCAGCACCTGTATCGGCGGCCCGGGCTGCGGCACCATGGGTCCATGACCGTCCTGGAGGAACTGCCCACCGTGGCCGGCGGACGCGACCGCCGCCGCACCGAGCTGGCCCGCTTCCTGAAGGCCTGCCGGGCGCGGGTCACTCCCGTGGACGTCGGGCTGCCGCCGGGGCTGCGCCGCCGTACGCCGGGGCTGCGCCGCGAGGAGGTCGCACAGCTGGCCGGGGTCGGGGTCACCTGGTACACGTGGCTGGAGCAGGGCAGGCCGATCAACGCCAGTGAGCAGGTGCTGCTGGCGGTGGCCCGGGCGCTGCTGCTGGACGGCACCGAGCACGAGCACCTGTTCCGGCTGGCCGGGGTGTCCGCCTCGGCGCGGGCGCTGCCGGCCGTGCCGGAGCTGTCGCCGTCGATCCAGGTGATCCTGGACTCGCTGGCGCCGCTGCCGGCAGCGGTCTCCAACACCCGGTTCGACGTGCTGAGCTTCAACGGCCCGTACCGCTCGTTGTTCGGCATCGACCGGATGCGCCCGTCGCGCGAGGTGGTGTTCAACAGCCTCTGGTGCATGCTGACCGCCCCGCCGTGCTGCAACCCCTGCGAGAACCGGGAGGAGACCCTGCCGCGGATGGTGGCGGTGCTGCGCTCGGCGTACGGCAAGCACGTGGGCGAGCCGGCCTGGGAGGAGCACGTGCAGCGGATGTCGGCGCGCAGCGAGCTGTTCCGGGAGCTGTGGGACCGCCAGGAGGTCGCGCCGCCGGAGGCGTGGCTGCGGATGTTCCGCCACCCGGAGGTCGGGGTGCTGCGGCTGAACGCCACCTACCTGACGATGCCGGGCGTGCCGGAGTGCTACATCGTGGTGTACGTGCCGGCCGGCCCGGAGGACCGGGAGCGGGTCGAGCGGCTCGGCTCGCTGCCGCCGGGCGGCTGGAGCCACACCTGCGAGGCCTGACGCCGGAGCCCGCTCGATGAAACGGCGGGAGACTGAGACGGCGGGAGGCCGAAACGCCGGAAGGCCGCCACCCCTTGGGCGACGGCCTTCCGAACTGCTGTGGAGCTATGGGGAATTGAACCCCAGACCTCTTGCATGCCATGCAAGCGCTCTACCAACTGAGCTATAGCCCCGCGACACGGGCGACCCTGGCTGACCACGACCGCCGATGCGGAGTGGAGCTATGGGGAATTGAACCCCAGACCTCTTGCATGCCATGCAAGCGCTCTACCAACTGAGCTATAGCCCCGCACTCACCGGATCTCCCGCTTCCCTTCCGGGCCGCGTTCCTTCCCTGCGAACGAGGAAGACTCTAGCTGGTCAGGGCCGGAACTGCGAAATCCGCTCCCTCCGGACCCCTGCCGAGGGCCCCGAGAGGCCCCCGGCGTCCGGTGCCGCCCGCGCCGGGACCGCTCAGGTGTCGTCGCCGATGACCGGCTGCGGCAGCGTGCCCGCGTTGTGCTCCAGCAGGCGCCAGCCGCGCGTGCCGTGGCCGAGCACCGACCAGCAGCAGTTGGACAGCCCGCCGAAGCGCTCCCACTGGGCCGGCTCCAGGCCGAGCAGCCGCCCGAGCATGGTGCGGATCGTCCCGCCGTGGCTGACCACCACCAGCGTGCCGTTCTCGGGGAGCTTGCCGACGGCCTCCAGGACCACCGGCACCGAGCGGTCGGCGACCTCGGTGGCCAGCTCGCCGCCACCGCCGCGCCGCACCGGATCGCCGGCCGCCCAGGCCTCGTACTCCTCCGGGAAGCGCTCGCGGATCTCGGCGTTGGTCAGGCCCTGCCAGGAGCCCGCGAAGGTCTCCCGCAGGCCCTCGTGGTGCTGCACGTCGAGCCCGGTGACCGCGGCCAGCTCCGCAGCGGTGCGCCGGGCGCGCTTGAGGTCCGAGGAGATCAGCAGGTCGGGACGGAGCCCGGAGAGCAGCCGGGCCGCCCGCTGGGCCTGCAGGACGCCCTGCCCGGTCAGCTCGATGTCCGTGGTGCCCTGGAAGCGGGATTCGAGGTTCCAGGACGTCTGACCGTGCCGCCAGAAGACGATGCGCGGGCCCCGGGTGCCCCGGCTCAGTGCAGGTCCTCGGGCTTGCCGAAGTCGTCGGCGGGGGCGACGGCGTTGCCGGCCTCGTCGGTGTGCGCGTCCGGGCGGTTGCGCGAGGCCAGGGCGTCCTCGGGCAGCGGCAGCTCGGGGCAGTCCTTCCAGAGCCGGTCCAGCGAGTAGAAGGAGCGCTCCTCGGAGTGCTGGACGTGCACGACGATGTCCAGGTAGTCGAGCAGGATCCAGCGGCCCTCGCGCTCGCCCTCGCGGCGCACCGGCTTGATGTCCAGCTGCTCGCGCAGCTGGTCCTCGATCTCCTCGGCGATCGAGCGGACCTGGCGGTCGTTGTTCGCGGAGGCGATCAGGAAGGCGTCGGTGATCGACAGCACCTCGCTGACGTCGAAGGCGATGATGTTGTGCGCGAGCTTGTCGGCCGCCGCCTGCGCGGCGACGGTGATGAGCTGCTGGCTGTGGTCGGTGACGGTCACGGTGTTCTTCCGGCTCGGCGGCTTGGGGCGCCCCGGCGCGCGGCCGGGGTCGCCTTCCAGGATCTCACGCCGCCCGGGCGGGCCCGGAACCGTTTTCCGGGCCCCGGGCCGCCGCCGGGCCCCGGCCGTCACCCACCCCGGCCCCGGCCGTCACCCACCCCGGCCCCGGCCGTCACCCG
>NZ_JAHSQD010000657.1 GCF_020103755.1 Streptomyces sp. LS1784 | reverse complement strand
CGGCCGAGCCGCCGGGCCGTCCGCCCGGCCGGCGCTCCACGACAGACGACCGCCCGCGCTCACGACGGCGGACCACGGACACCCCGAGAGAAGAGGACCCCGACCATGCCCGACACCACGCCCCTGCCCCCGACCGACCCGGGGCGGCACCTGACCGCGCCGGCCACCCGCAGCGCGCTGCGGATCCAGCAGCACCTGCTGACCGCCGCCCGCGAGTTCCTGCGCGGACGGGGCTTCACCGAGCTGCTGCCGCCGATCATCGGCCCGGTCACCGACCCCGGCGCGCGCGGCTCCAAGCAGGTGGACATCGACTTCTACGGCCACCGCTACAAGCTGATGACCAGCGCGATCCTGTACAAGCAGGCCTCGCTGCTCGCCTTCGACAAGATCTTCTGCATCGCCCCGAACGTCCGCCTGGAGCCGCTGGAGACCGCCGGCACGAGCCGGCACCTGGCCGAGTTCCACCAGCTGGACGTGGAGGTCGCCGGTGCGAGCCGGGACGACGTCGTCCGGCTGGCCGAGGAGCTGGTGGTGCACACGGTCGGCAGCACGGTGCGCGAACTGCCCAAGGAGTTCGCCGAACTCGGCCGGGACCCGCAGGCGTTCGCCGACCTCCTGAAGGGATCCTTCGGCCGCGTCCGGCACGCCGAGGCGGTCGCCGAACTGCGCGGCATCGGCCACCCGCAGAGCGCCGAGGCCGAACTCGACTGGGAGGGCGAGGCGTTGCTGTCCGCCCGGCGCGACCGGCCGTTCTTCGTCACCGACTACCCGAAGGGATCGCGCGGCTTCTACGACCGCGAGCACCCGGACGACCCGGGCCTGCTGCGGAACTTCGACCTGCTCGCGCCCGAGGGCTACGGCGAGCTGTGCAGCGGCAGCCAGCGCACCAACGACTACGCGGAGATCATCACCCGGATGAGGGAGACCGGCGAGAACCCGCAGAAGTACCGCTGGTACCTGGACCTGGTGCGCGAGGGCGTGCCGGCCAGCGCGGGCTTCGGCATCGGGGTCGAGCGGCTCACCCGGTACGTCGCCGGGCTGGACGCCGTCTGGCAGGCCAGCGCGTTCCCCAAGGTCGCGGGGGTGGTCTCGCCGTGAGCGAGCGGAGCGAGCTCACCATTGAGAGGGGCGAGTGGGCGAACGCCCCTGCCGAGCGCGGCGAGGTGGGCGGCGTGAGCGAGCGGAGCGAGCTCACCATTGAGAGGGGCGAGTGGGCGAACGCCCCTGCCGAGCGCGGCGAGGTGGGCGGCGTGAGCGAGCGGAGCGAGCTCACCATCGAGAGGGGCGAGTGGGCGAACGCCCCTGCCGAGCGCAGCGAGGTGGGCGGCGTGAGCGACCTGACCGCGCCCGGTTTTCCGGAGGAGGAGGTCCGGCGGCGGGCCCGTGCCGGGGCGGCCGCCGCGTTCCCTCCGGCCGAGGAGTACGGGCACGTGCTCTTCGGGGCCGGCCGGCCCGAGCAGGCGGCGCCGCCCGACGCCCTCGACGCCCTGCGGATCGTCCCGCCGCTGTTCCTGCCGCAACGGCTCGCCAAGCTGATCGACCTCGGCCGCGAGCCCGACTACCGGGACGTCGAACTCGCCACCACCGTCGGCGGGTTCGCCTCGGCGCTGCCGGTGTACGTCTCCGCGACCGGCTCCACCCGGGCGGCCGGCGGCGACCTCGGGCTGGCCCTGAGCCGGCAGGCCGGGGCGCTCGGGATCCCGATGGTGATCGGCGAGAACGTGGTGCCGGTCAACGGCTACGGCCGGCTCGGCGAGGCGGTCGACCGCACCCTGCTCGGCCGGCTGCGCGCCTACACCGAGGAACTTCCGGACGGGCTCGGCGGTGTGGCCGTCCAGCAGAGCACCGAGGACGCCGACGCCGAGGTGTGGAACCTCGTCCACAGCGATCCGGCTGCCCTTCCGCTGCTCGAATCCGGGCGGCTGGCCTTCGAGTTGAAGGTCGGCCAGGGCGCCAAGCCGGGCCTGGGCGGGATGACCGTGCTGGACGCGGATGCCGCCGCCGCGCTCGGCGACCGCTTCGGACTGGATCCGCTGTTCGGCGACGGGCGCGTGCTGCGCGCCGCCACCCCGGGCACCTTCACCGCGGAGATCCTGCGCCAGCAGATCCGGCTGATGCGCAACAACTACCCGCGGGTGCGGATCTGGGTGAAGCTCTACCCCGGCCGGGACGTGGCCGAGGCCGCCCGGGTGGCGCACGAGGCCGGGGCGGACGCCGTCGTGGTGGACGGCGCGGAGGGCGGTACCGGCTGGGCGCCGGGGGTGTTCCTGCCGCACGTCGGCCTGCCGCTCGCGGAGTGCCTGCGCCGGCTGGCGGCCGCGCCGCCGCCCTCCCTGCTGGTCTCCGGGCGGATCTGGGAAGGCGCCCGGGCGGTCAAGAGCCTGGCGCTGGGGGCCCGTGCGGTGGGCCTGGGGCGGGCGGCGCTGCTCGCTGTCGCGGAGGATCCGGAATCCGGGCTCCGCCGTTTCACGGAATGTCTCTCGCTGGAACTCCGGCTGCTGATCAGTGCGCTCGGGAAATACGCTCCGCAGGCCCTGGACCGGGAGGACGTCTGGTCCCCCGAGGGGTCCGGAATTCCGGTCGGCCGGTAGTCGACGACCCGCGCGGAATTCGGCACCGAGAAACTGCCGATTTCCTTCCCGTTCTTCTGCCGATAGGGCCGTCGAATTCCTCCTATCGTCAATCTCGTCGCCGTTCTCTCTCACGATCTGGGGCTGGATGATGTCCTCACGCGGTTTTCCCGTCGAATTCACGGTGCCCGCTTTCGCGCCGTTCGCCTCCGCCGCCGCCCGCTTCCCGGAGCGGCCCGCCGTCCGGGCCGGCGGCCGGACCGTCAGCTACCGGGAGCTGGACGGCCTGACCGCCGCCCTCGCCGCCCGGCTCGCCCCCGGGCGGACGGTCGCCGTCACCGGCCGCGACCGGCTGGACCACGTGGTCGCGCTGCTGGCGGTCCTGCGGGCGGGGGGCACCTACCTCCCGCTGGACCGGGAGGCCCCCGAGGAGCGCAACCGCTGGATCGCCGAGGACGCCGACGCGGACCTCGCCTTCGACGGCGAGGAGATCACCGGGCTCGGCGACGGGACGGGCGTGCGCGCGGGCGCCGGCTACGTCATCTACACCTCCGGCACCACCGGCCGCCCCAAGGGCGTGCACGTGCCGCTCGCCGCGCTCACCGGCCACCTGGCCGCCGTGGTCGAGACCTTCGGCCTGACCGAGCACGACGTGGTGCTCCAGTTCGCCCGCCCGACCGTGGACGTGGCCGTGGAGCAGGTGCTCGGTGCGCTGTCCGCCGGGGCCTGCCTGATCCTTCCGGAGCAGCGACTCCTCGCCCCGGCCGCGCTGCTGGACCTGCTGGACGCCGAGGGCGTCACCGTCGCCAACCTGGCGGCGGGCTACTTCCAGGACGTGGTGGCGGCCCTGGGCGGCCGGGTGCCGCGCACCCTGCGGCTGATGATCTCCGGCAGCGACAAGCTGGAGCCCGCCACCGCCGCCGCCTGGTGGTCGGCGACCGGGGTGCCGTTGCTGAACGCGTACGGGCCGACCGAGACCGTGGTCACCGCCACCACCCACCGGTCGGCCGGTGAGCAGTCGCAGGCCCGCGTGCCGATCGGCATCGCGGTCGGCGGGCGGCGACTCCACGTGCTCGACGAGAAGCTGCGCCCGGTGCCGCCCGGCGAGGCCGGTGAACTGTACGTCGGCGGGCCGCTGTTGGCCTCCGGCTACCTCGGCCGCCCCGGCCTCACCGCCGGCCGCTTCGTCGCGGACCCGTTCGCGGCACCCGGCGCGGAAACGGGCCCGCACGGAGCCCGGGGCGCCCGGATGTACCGCACCGGCGACCTGGTGCGCCGCACCACCGAGGACGGCCCGCTGGAGTTCCTCGGCCGCAGCGACCACCAGGTGAAGATCCGCGGCTTCCGGGTCGAGCCCGGCGAGATCGAGCAGGTGCTGGCCGGCCACCCGGGCGTCACCGGCTGCGTGGTGGTCGCACACGAGGGCCGGCTGGCCGCGTACGTCACCGGCGCCGCGCCGGGGTACGCCGAGGCCCGGGCCTGGCTGGCCGAGCGGCTGCCCGAGCACATGGTCCCGGCGACGCTGACCGCACTGGAGGCCTTCCCACTGACGGCCGGCGGCAAGGTGGACCGCGGGGCGCTGCCCGCGCCGCGGACCGTGCCGGAGGGCAAGC
>NZ_JAHSQD010000656.1 GCF_020103755.1 Streptomyces sp. LS1784 | reverse complement strand
AGCCGGAGGTCGCGGCGGCCGTCCCGGCCGCTGCCGCACCGCCGACCGCGGCGGCACCGCCCACGGCGGCCGCGGCGGCGCTGAACCCGCCGACACCGATCCAGACGAGCACACCGCCGGGAAGCAGGGCGCGCAGCCCGGTGTTGATCTCGCTCAGTTCCAGGCAGGCGGCCGTGCAGCGGTCGCACTCCTTGAGGTGCCGTCCGACCTCCGCCGAGGCCCGCTTGCGCAGCGAGCCTCGCGCGTACGCCCCGAGCCGGTTGGCGTAGGCCTCGCAGGCACTGTCCTGGCTGCCCGAGAGGTGCGCCTGGAGGAACGCGGCGGCGAGCCGGTCGCGGGCCCGGTGGGCCTGGACGGCGGTGGCGTTGGCGGTCTTGCCGAGCATCACCGCGACGGTCTTCGGTGACTCCCGCTCGACCTCGGTGTGCCAGAGCACCACCCGGTCGTCCTCGGGCAGTTCGGCGTAGGCCTGCATGACCATCCGCTGGTCGGCCATCGCCATCGCCCAGGCGTCGGCGCCCGGGTCGGCGAGGTCGACGTCGACCACGGCGGCCGAGGTCTGCGCGAACACGGCGAAGTCGTCCACGAGTTGCTCGCGCCGCTCGCTGCGGTGCCAGGCGGCGGCGACGTTGCGCACGGCGGTCAGCAGGTAGGCGCGGACGGCGAACTCGGGGCCCTTGCCCGCCCGCAGCGCCTGCAGCGTGCGGGCGAACACCTCGCCCGCGAGGTCCTCGGCGGTGAAGCTGTCCCGGCAGCAGGTGCGCGCGTAACGGCGCACCGAGTCGGCGTGCCGGCGGTAGATCTCCTCGTACGCGGTGTCGTCGCCGGCCCGCACCCGGGCGGTCAACTCGGCGTCGGAGGAGGGGCGCTCGCTGTCCACCGGATCGGCGGGGGCGGGCACGGTCGGCCGGGCGGTCCGGCCGTCGCCGGGGAACGGTTCGCCGACGAACGCCTCGGGGGCGACACCGCCCCGGCCCGCCGGGGCCTGCCCGGGCACCCGGCCCGGGGGCAGCGCGGCGGCGGAGGCGGAGAGCGTCTCGCGGCTGGGCATCCCGGCCTGGTCGGGGACGTGTCCGGCGGCCGAACCCGCTGCGGCGCCCGGCACTTGGGCCGTTCCGCCGGTACTGCCGAGACTGCAGGGGCCCGCGCCGGACCCTTCGGCGGAATCACCGGAGAGGCCTCCGAAGTCGAGGCCGTACCCGTAGTCGTTCTGTTCCTCGGCGCTCACAACGGACCCCAGATTCCACGACAGCCCCCGCAGTGTGGCAGGGCGCGCGGGAGCGCGAAGGCGCTCGGTTCCCCGGCGTGCGGCGCCGACGGCGCGCGAACGGCGCGCATCGGGACATTGGCTCCAACCACGGGCAAAGGATGGCATAGCGCAGGGGCCTGCGGTAGCCGGACCGGCCGCCTTCCACTCCTCCGAGGGGCCGCCGCGGATGCGTCCGCCCAGCGTGCGGCGATGGGGTGTGCGACTCCCACGCCCGGCGCGCGCACTCGGGCCGCGCGCCGGTCTTCCCTCCAAGTCCCTTGCCCGCCGGGCGTGGCGGACGGTCGGCGGGTGAGCGTCAGCGCGCCCGCAGGCCGTCCAGCAGGATCTGCAGCAGCCGGTCCGAGGGCCCGGCGGCCGGCTGACCGTCCGTCTGCGGAGAAATCGGCGAGAAACCGCCGGCCGTCGGCGCGGAGACCGACGGACGGACCGCGTGCACCGGCACCGAGGCGGTCAGCACCAGCACCACGTCCGACACCGTGACGCCCGGCCGCAGTTCGCCCGTCGCACCGGCCCGCGCCACCAGGGCGGCCAACAGCTGGAGCAGCAGCCGGGGATCGGCGTCGGCAGCCGACGGCTCGACCACCCCGCCGGAGCGGGCCTCCTCGCCGCGCAGGTCGAAGCGGACCGCCGCGGGCGGTTCCGGTGCCCGCTGCCCGGGCACCCGGCCAAGTTCCTCCGCGTACCGGAACGCCTCCGGCGGCAGCAGTCGCCCGGCGCCGCTGCTCACCGCGCGGGCCAGGTAGCCGGCCAGCGCCTCCCAGGCACCGGCGCCGCCGTACAGCGACTCCCGTGCCTGCGCGGTCAGCCACGCCACCTCCTCGGCGGCGATCCGCTGGACCAGCACCTCCTTGCTCGGGAAGCGCCGGTAGACGGTGCCGACCCCGACTCCGGCCCGGCGTGCGACCTCCTCCATCGGCGCGCCGTAGCCGAACTCGCCGAACACCTCGCGGGCCGCCCGCAGCACGCTCTCCAGGTTCCGCCGGGCGTCCACCCGCAGCCGGGCCCCGGGCACCGGCGCGGCGGCCGGTGCGGCCTCGGCCCGGTACGGGACGGCGGCATGAACCATTCCGACCTGCGCCGGCCCGCTCTGCGGCGGAAGGTCCACCGGACCACGCTGCTCGGGGACCATGCCCGGTCCGGCCTGCGGTGCACCCGCCCGCCCCAACACCTGCTCCTGATCCATCATCCCAACTCTCCCCCGCAGGCGTCCGAAACCGGACCCTGTCGTCGCCCGCCCCTGCACCCCCCGGTGCAGCTCAGCCCGTCAGAAATGACCCGATGACCCATTGCTCGTGCCGCCCGTCCCGTTCCGGTGACCACGGTTCGTGCCGCCGTGCCGGGTCCACGTCCGGCTCGGCGCGTCGGCACCGTCCGGGGCCCTGTCCGGGATCTACCCTTCCCCGGATGACTGTCCCCCAGTCGGGTTCTCACGCCAACGCTGGAACTGGCCGTAATGGCCGCTCCACGGTGCGTCGCCGCCGATTGTCATGGCGACGGCTGCCCCGGTACACAATCCGACCATAGTTCACCACTCTCCGAGGCCGAAAGTGCGTCAGAAAGTCGCCCAGTAGGCACAACTGGCCACGACGGTCACTCCTGTGGCAACCAGCCCCGTACGGACTGTGGACAAGACGACCCCCGCCGGTCCTTCATAGGGGGGCGTGATGGGGGGACACCCCCGGCCGCGGGGCCGGGACGAAACGTCGCTTCGGCAGGAGGTGCACCATCAGGATCCTGATCGCCGGCGGCGGCTGCGCCGGAACGGCCGCCGCACTCCACCTCCAGCGCGCCCTGCGGGAACGGCTGCGGCGCGGCGAGGTGGAGATCACCGTCGTCGAGCCGCAGGCCTACTTCACCTACCACCCGCTGCTGGCCGAGGTGGCGGCCGGCTCGATCGATCCGAGACACGTGGTGGTCCCGCTGCGCCGGGTCCTGCCGGACTGCCGGGTGCTCACCGCCCGGATCACCCGGATCGAACACGCCTCCCGGTGCGCACTGGCCGACGCCGCGGGTCCGGGAGAACCCCCCGCCCCCGTCGAACTGCCCTACGACATCCTCGTGGTGGCCCCCGGCTCGGTCTCCCGCACGGCGCCGGTGCCCGGGCTCGCCGAACACGGCCTCGGCTTCTCCACCGTCGGCGAGGCGGTGGGCCTGCGCAACCACGTCCTGGAACAGCTCGACCTCGCCTCCGCGACCCGCGACCCGGCGCTGCGCCAGTCCGCGCTCACCTTCGTCTTCGTCGGCGCCGGCTACGCGGGCGTCGGCGCGCTCGCCGAACTGGAGGACATGGTCCGCACCGCCGTGCGCGGCTACCACAACGTCCGCGCCGAGGACCTGCACTGGGTCCTGGTCGAGGCGACCGGCCGGATCCTCGCCGAGGAGTCGCCCGAACTCGCCGAGCACACCCTCGGCGAACTGCGCGAACGCGGCGTCGACATCCGGTTGCGCACCACCCTGGAGTCGGCCGCCGACCGGGTCGTGGCGCTCTCCGACGGCAGCCGCTTCGGCGCCCGCACCCTGGTCTGGACGGCGGGCGTCCGGCCCTCCCCGCTGCTGCGCGAGACCGACCTGCCGCTGGACACCCTCGGCCGGGTGCGATGTCTGGCGACCCTGCAGGCCGTCGGACCGGACGGACGCGCCCTGCCCGGCGTCTGGGCGGCCGGCGACTGCGCCGCCGTCCCGGACCCGAACGCGGAGGGCGCCCCCTGCGCGCCCAACGCCCAGCACGCCTTCGCCCAGGCCGAACTGCTCGCCCGTAACGTCGTGGTGGCCCTGGACGGCGGGCCGCACTCCCCGGGCCTGGCCGACTACCGGCCCGGCCCCGCCGCCTGCTCGACCTCGCTCGGTCCGCACCGGGCCGTCGCGCACACCCGGCGCGGCGGCAGGCTCACCGGCCGCAGGCTGACGCTCCTCACCGGCT
>NZ_JAHSQD010000655.1 GCF_020103755.1 Streptomyces sp. LS1784 | reverse complement strand
CGCCAGACCTCGCTGCGCGGCGGGCGCGGGCCGCCCGCCCCCTCCGGTCGATCGAAGGGGTCCAGCCGCTCCAGCGCGGCCAGCGCGGCGTCGGCGGCCACCGGGTCGTCCAGCAGGGCGGTGACCAGCGCGGCGACCACCACCCAGCCGTCCCCGGGCTGGGCGTCGATCATCCGCAGCTCCAGGTGGCCGCGCGGGCGCACCGGAGGGAAGAGGGTGGTGCGGTGGTAGTCCAAGTCGTCGAGCGTGGGCGGGCGTTCGCCCGCGCCGCGGATCCAGTCGCGGAAGGTCAGCCCGGCCGGGGCCGTCCAGGGAAGGCCCTCGGGCCGTCGTACGCACAGCACCCGGGCGTCCAGCACGTACTGCGCCCAGGCCTCGCGCGGGTCGCCGTGGTCCGGCTCCGGGGCGAGCGTGCGGGTCGGGTCCATCCGGGACCAGACGGCCTGCCGGGTGGACCGGTGACCGGTCGGACGTCCGTCCAGGACGGGGGAGTTGGCGAAGGCGGCGACCAGCACCGGGCCCAGTAGGTGGGCCAGTCGCCAGCGGTGCTCCATCGCGTGCGGGCCGTCCGCGTCGCCGGCGTCCAGGCACACCTGCACCGACGCGGTACCGGTCATCATGATCCGGCCCCAGGGCCCGGCGGAGTCGAAGAAGCGCTCCATCGCGAGGTAGCGGGGGTGGTCCAGCACCATCCGTCGGGGGCGGGCCAGCGGGTCCGTCCCGGTGCCGGTGAGTCGCAGGCCCTGCGCCGCGAAGGCGGCCCGCAGGGCGGTCAGATCGCGGCGAGTGTCCTCGACGCAGGCCAGGAGGCCGGTGGCGGGCGGGGAGCTGAGCTCGACCTGTCCGCCGGGTTCGAGTGTGAGACGCGAACCGGAGGGGAGCGAGGTGCCGTCCGGGCCGCCGAGGGGCAGCGACTCCAGTGCGGCGTGGAGCAGTTCCGGCCGTACGGGCCGGGAGGGACATCGATCGTCATGGACGAACCACTCGACCTCCACACCCACCAGGCGGGGCGGTCCGATCTTGAAACAGACGCCCGACACGTGGCTGCGCGCCCCCGATTCGGTCAGCGGGGTCACCCCCGGAGGGGGTAGTGGCGTGCTCTGCCGGTCGGGCGGAGTGGTGCGGGATACCGGTATCACCGGACTCACCATCCTCGGGATCACGATTGCGGCCCGGTCTACCCTGCCCAGTCTGCTACGGAGCATGCCGGGGCGCCCCGCAAAAATCGTGTGAACGTTCGTTCTTGCAGGTCAGCGGTGTGGCGAACGGGTGAGGCCGGGATCGCCGGGTGGTCGGCCGGCGGGGTGCGGGGTGGGTCCTGTCGGGGCATGTGCCGGGGTCACAGGCGCTCCAGCCGTTCCAGGACGGTCGCCAGCACCGGCCCCGGCAGGGCGTAGTTCAGGCGTAGCGAACCCCGGCCGCCGGGGCCGAACTCGGCGCCGTCGGAGGCCTCCAGGCCGCAGCGCTCCACCAGCGCCCGGCGGGCGTCTGCGGGCGGCAGGCCGAGCGCGGCGGCGTCCAGCCAGAGCAGGTAGGAGGCCTGCGGGGCGGAGCGGACGGCGGGCCCGAGCCGATCGGTCAGCCGGGTGCGGGCGGCGGCCAGGTGGGCGAGCAACGCGTCCAGCCATGGGGTGCCCTCGCACAGCGCCGCCCGCTGTACGGTCTGCTCCAGCAGGCCTCCCTCCCAGAGCCCGTAGCCGGCCAGCGCCTCGGTGAGCCGGGCCCGCAGTCCGGGGTCGGGGACGAGGGCGAAACTGCTGGGAATGCCGGAGCAGTTGAAGGTCTTGCCGACGGAGTTGAGGGTGACGGCCAGGTGCCGGTGCGCCGGGTCGACGGTGGTGACGGCGACGGGGTGGGCCCGGCCGGGGTGGGTGAGGTCGCCGTGCACCTCGTCCGAGACCAGCAGCGCACCGTTCTCGGCCGCTCGTGCGGCGAGAGCGCGCACCGCGCCGGCCGACCACACCGTGCCGGAGGGGTTGTGGGGGTTGCTCAGGAGCACGGCGCCGGCGGGGCGGGGGAGCGGGCCGTGCGGGAGTCGGTAGCCGCCCGGGCCCAGGTGCAGCGGCAGTTCGCGGTACGGGAGGCCGGCCGCGCGGCAGAGTTGGGCGAAGCCGCCCCACTCGGGGGTGGGGAAGAGGACGGGGGCCTGCGGCCGTACGGTCTCCAGCAGGATGCGCAGTGCGGTGCGGGGGCCGCAGGGCAGCAGCAGGACCCAGTCCGGGTCCACCGCGGCGCCGTGCCGGGCGCGGTACCAGTCGGCCACCAGCGTGCGGCCGGCCGGGTCGCACACCGTGTAGCCGTACGCGCGGTGACGGGCGCGCCGCTCCAGCGCCTCGGCGACGGAGGGCGGGCCGGGCAGGTCCATGTCGGCGAGGCCCATCGGGATCACCCCGGGGGCGTCCGCACGGGCCCACTTGCTGCTGCCGGTGCCGGTGCGGTCGAAGGGGGCGTCAAAGCCGAAGCCGGGGTCGGGGGCGTCGGCGGGCGCGGGGGCGGAGGCGTCGCGAACAGATGACAGATTTCGAAATCTGTCATCTGTTTGCTGAAAGCTGTCGTCTGTCATCTGTTCGCCGCCAGATACGCCGCGAGCCCTCGCTGTCCACGGAGCATCATCACCGCGTGGTTGGCCCGGAACAGCGGGTGCAGCGGTAGGGCGAGCCGGCGCAACAGGGGCTTGCCGGGCCGGGTGTCCTCCTCGAAGAGCACCCGGCTGCCCGCGCCGTCCGGCCCGCCCGGCCCGTCCGGCGTCACCGTGAACCGCGACCAGCCGTCCAGGTCGCCCCGCATGGTCACCTCCAGCACCCCGGCGACCGGGTCGCGCCGACTCGCCACCAGGCCGATCGCCAGGCGGTACGGCAGTAGTGCGCGCACCACCATGTCCCCGGAGTCGTCGCCGGTCGGCCGGACCTCGCGGACCTCCGGCCACCACAGCGGATAGCTCCGCACGTCCTCCAACGCCGCGTAGACGGCGGGTGCCGGAGCCGTGAGCCGCCAGACGCCCCGGAATCGGTAGTGGTTGGGATCCACGGCCCCCACACTATTGCGGCCCGGTCGGGCGGAGGGGCGAACGCTGCTGGAACGTTGTCGAGTTGGTCCGCGGCTCAGGCCCCGCCCGGAAGTGAACGTTCCGGAAACGCCCGTCAGCCGGG
This sequence comes from Streptomyces sp. LS1784, assembly GCF_020103755.1. Lineage (GTDB taxonomy): Bacteria > Actinomycetota > Actinomycetes > Streptomycetales > Streptomycetaceae > Kitasatospora. The sequence continues at coordinate 1,060 of NZ_JAHSQD010000655.1, read as the reverse complement.
AAGGGGGCACTCCGCTTGCACCCGTTCGGGGTGCAGGGGAGGATCTTCCGTGCTTGTAGTCTCATCAGTCACGGCAGCACCCCCTGGGCGCTGCAACCCCAGAATCCGGAGTGAAGGAGTCACAGGCATGCGGCGACCGAGCTGGGTACCGGAGGGTACGGACCTGGACAAACCGAACGCCGCGCGGGTCTACGACTACTACCTGGGGGGCTCGCACAACTTCGAGGTCGACCGGGAGATGGCCCGCAAGGCGATCGCCCTGTGGCCGGAGCTGCCGCAGATCATGCGCTCCAACCGCGCCTTCCTGCGCCGGGCCGTGACCTTCCTCGCCGAGCAGGGCGTCACCCGCTTCCTGGACATCGGATCCGGCATCCCGACCTTCGGAGCGGTGCACGAGATCGCCCGCGCGATCCGCCCCGAGGCGACAGTCGTCTACGTGGACCGCGACCCGGTCGCCGTCGCGCACAGCCGCCTGCTGCTGGAGGACGACCCGGGCAGCGCCGTCGTCCAGGCCGACCTGCGCGACGCCGCCGACCTGCTGGCCCGTCCCGAGGTCGCCGAACTGCTGGCGGCCGGCGAACCGGTGGGCGTGCTGCTGGTTGCCGTCGCCCACTTCGTCGGCGACGAAGACGACCCGTGGAAGCAGATCGGTGTGATCCGCGACGCCCTCCCGCCCGGCAGCGCGCTGGTGCTCTCGCACGCCTCTCTGGAGGGCCGCCCGGACCAAGCCGAGGACCACCAGAAGCTCTACCGGCGGACGCCGACCCCGCTGACCATGCGCACCCACGAGCAGATCACCGCGATGTTCTCCGGCTTCGAGCTGGTCGAGCCGGGCGTGGTCTACCTGCCGCTGTGGCGCCCGGACCAGCCCGGTACGGTCGGCGAGCACCCCGAGCGGATGACCGGCGTGGCGGGCGTGGGGTTCCGCCCTTGATCGGACGCGACGGACGAGGCGCCGACGGCCGTACGCCCCGCGCGGCGGCCGCCGGGAGCACGGCGCCGGGTACGGGCGGCGGCGGGACTCGCGACCGCGGGATCCGCGGCCGTGAGACGCACGGCC
>NZ_JAHSQD010000654.1 GCF_020103755.1 Streptomyces sp. LS1784 | reverse complement strand
ACACCCCGCCACCACACCAACGAGCACCATCTGCGCTGGTCACGCTTCCGCCGACGCAGCCAGGCCCGAGCCCGCCGCTCCCACTACAAACGCCGAGGCCACAACCCCCAGATGCGGTTGCAGTATTGAGCCCGGGGTTCCCACAGTTCTCCGCGTCGTAGATGACGTGGCCCTCGGTCCCGGTCATGAAGCCGTTGCTCTCGGACTGCCAGCGTCCGGTCGTCCCGTCGGACATGACGGCCACCGGGGCCAGGCCGTCCGACCAGATGCCGTGGTCCAGCCAGGCGCTCTGCAGGCGCAGTTCGCAGCCCGTCCAGTTGACGACCGAGACCTGCGTGCTGCGCGCCGCGCTCAGTGCCTGCGCCGCCGCGGACTGCCGGTCCGCGGTGGCCGCGCCGGCCGGGGCGGCCGTCGCGAACATCGCCGCGACACCGGCCACGGCCAGGGCCGAACTGATCAGAGCCTTCCGCTTTGCCATCGCATGTTCCTCTCGCTCTCGGACCGCATCGGTGCGGTCGTCCTGGTCGAAGGCTCGACCGCGCCTGTCGACAGGAGATCGACAGCCTGTTGACGGGTGATGGACAGGCAACGGGCCGCCGGTCACCGGTGACGCGAGGCGACCGGCGCCGGTCGGCCGCCTCACCGCCCGGCGCGGCCGGCGGGTCGTCGCTGGTCGCAGGGGCCTTCCGGGACACCCGAACGGTTCGCTCGCCGTTCCGCGCGGAGCGATCCGCGGGAGCCTGCGCCGGCATGTACACGAGGGCGGATGCTCCCCCGTTCACGGACCGGGGTGCGACGCCCCTGCCGCCTTCGGCCCTCCCCGGTCCCGGACGGCACGACACCCGCGAACCGCGGTGCCGCAACGTCCCCGGCAGGCGGGTCCAGCCCGGTGCGTCGGCCCTGACCAGGGGTGATTTGCGGTCGGTATCATGCGCCCGGGGGATCGTTTGCGGGCGGAGGGGGAACGGCCGGTGAGTGGGTTACGGTTCGCGGTGCTGGGGCCGCTGCGGGGATGGCGGGACGGCGGCGAGCTCGCGCTCGGCTCGCCGCAGCAGCGGAGCCTGCTGCTCGCACTGCTGCTGAGGGCCAACCACCCCGTGTCGACCGGTCAGCTCGTCGACGACCTGTGGGGCGAGGAACCGCCCGCCAAGCCCGCCGCCGTGATCCGGACGTACGTCCACCGCCTGCGCCGCATCCTCGGGCCCGCCGCGCCGACCACGCTCAGCGGGGGCTACCTGCTCGCCCTGGACCCCGGGGGCCTGGACATCCACCACTGCGAGGAGCTCGTCGGCGAGGCGAAGGAGCTCCGCGCCGGCGGCGAGCACGCCCGCGCCGCCGCCACGCTCCGCTCGGTGCTGGCCCTGTGGCAGGGCGAGCCGATGAGCGGACTCCCCGGCCCCTACGCCGAGCGGCAGCGGGGCGAGTGGGCCGAACGCCGGGTGACCGTCCTGGAGTCGTGCCTGGAGGCCGAGGTCGAGGCCGGACCGTCCGGCGAGGCCGTCGCCGAACTGACCGCGGTCGTGGCCGAACACCCGCTCAGGGAACGGTTCTCCGAACTGCTGATGCTCGCCCTCTACGGGACCGGCCGGCAGGCCGAGGCCCTGGGCGTGTACCGCACGGCGGACCGGCGGCTGCGGGAGCAGCTCGGCGTCTCCGCCGGGCCCGGTCTGCGCGAGTTGCAGCGCCGGATCCTGGTGGCCGACGCCGCCCTCGTGGCGCCCGCGCGGCCCCGGTCCGCCACCGCGGCCCGCCCGCCCCAGAAGGACCGTCCGCCGTACCAGGCAGCGGTACGGCCGACCCAGGTCCCGGCCGACCTCGCCGACTTCACCGGCCGCGAGGCGCAGACCGAGGAACTGCGGACCGTCCTGCTCGCCCCCCGCACCATGCCCGTGGCGACCGTGTCGGGCCTGGGCGGCGTGGGCAAGACCGCTCTGGCCGTCCATGTCGCGCACAAGCTGGCCGCCGACTTCCCCGACGGCCAGCTCTACCTCGACCTGCACGGGGCCGACGGCCGCCCGAACCGGCCCGAGGAGGCGGTGGGGGCCTTCCTCCGCTCCCTCGGCGTGCCGGCGGACAGGATGGCCCCCGGACTCGCCGAACGCTCCGCCCAGTTCCGCTCGTTGCTCTCCGGCCGACGCGTGCTGGTGGTCCTCGACAACGCCCGGGACGCCGAACAGATCAGGCCGCTGCTGCCCGGCCGGCCCGGCTGCGCCGTGCTCGTCACCAGCCGGGCCAGGCTCGGGTCGCTGCCCAACGCGCATGTCGTCGAACTGACCGCCTTCGCCCCGCAGGAGGCCCTCGGCCTGCTCGGCCAGGTGATCGGCGGGCAGCGGCTGCGGGCCGAGGCGGACACGGCCGCGGAACTCGTGCGGCTCTGCGGCCATCTCCCGCTGGCCGTGCGCGTCCTGGCCGCCCGCCTCGCCTGCCGGCCCGGCTGGAGCATGGACCTGCTGCTCGACAAGCTGTCCGGCGATCGCCGCCGGCTGGACGTGCTGCGCGCCGGGGACCTCGCTGTCGAGTCGGCGTTCCGCTTCGGCTACGACCAGCTGACGCCCGAACAGGCCCGGGCCTTCCGCCTGTTGGCGGTTCCGGAGGTGCCCGATCTGTCGCCGGGCGCGGTGGCGGCGGTGCTCTGCCTGCCCGGGCAGGAGGCCGAGGAACTGGCCGAGTCACTGGTCGACTGCTCGATGCTGGAGACGGCGCCACCGGACCGCTACCGGTACCACGACCTGCTGCGCGCCTTCGCCCAGCAGCTCACCCCCGCCACGGCGGGAGGCCCACAGGCGCAGGCAGGCCCGGCGGCGGAGGCGGACCGCCCCGCTGCCGTCCTCACCCGCCTGGCGGCCCGTCACCACGCCGAGACCGTCGCGGCGCTCGGCCCGTCCGCCGCCCGTGCCGCCCTGCCCGGTGCCGACGCCGGTTCCCGCACGGTGGCGCCCCACGGCCGCGTCGACTACCACGGCATCGGCGCGCTGGTCGGCCAGTACGCCGGGCTCCCCGAGCCGCCCCGGCTCGATCTGGTGGCCGAACTGCTTCTCGGCTGCAGCCTGTTGTGCGAGACCGGCCAGGCCACCCGGCCGCTCGGGCACGCGGCCAAGGTCCTGCTCCGGGCCGCCGTCCACAAGGGCGACCGGACGGCCGAGGTCAGGGCCCGGCTGGTGCTCGGACGGCTGCTGACCGAGGTCGGCTCCGAACCCGCGGCCCTCGCCGAGCTGCTCAAGGCCCGCGAGCTGTGCACCGCCCACGACCTGCCGGGGCCGCTGCTCGCCCTGGCCCACGCCTCGCTGGCCGCCCTGTTCGTCCAGGTCGGCCGGCCGGGCGACGCGGTCGGCGGCTTCACGGCGGCGATCTCGGTCTGGGAGCGGCTCGGCGACCAGCGCTCGGTGGCGGCCGAACTGCTCAACCTGGCGGGCGCGTTCACCGAGCTCGGCCGGTTCGAAGCGGCGGTCCGCGTCGTCGACCAGTCCCTGCTGATCTGCCACCGGCTCGCGGACCACGAGCTCCAGGCGCTCGCCCTGGATTCGATGGGGACGATCGCCCACGACCGCGGCGAGTTCGAGCAGGCCCTGCGCCACCACCGCAACGCCCTCACCCTGCTGCGGCCGGACGACCGGCGCCGCACGGGCCGTACGCTGCTGCGGCTCTCCGAGTCGCTGCGCGCCGTCGGCCGCAGCGAGGAGGCGGTGGCGGCGGCCGACCGGGCGGTCGAGGTGCTGACGCTCGACGGCGACCGCCGGGGGCGGGGGCTGGCCCTGGCGGCGCTCGGTGACGCGCTCGCCGACCGCGACGGCGACGGGGACGCGGCCCGGGCATGCCGGTCGGAGGCCTACGACATCCTGGCCTCCATCGGATCCCCCGAAGCCAACCGGCTGCACGCCCTGATCGGCCCCGGCCGGCCCGCCGTACGGCCCCGCCGGCAGTGGCCGTCCTGGCTGCCGGGGTGATACCCGGGAGAGGGTCCGCTCAGCGGCCCCTCCGGCAGCTCAAGTGAGCGTCCACACCTTATTTGCCCCTCCCCCAGGGGCAGGGGGCACAGTGGCGGGCGTGCAGGAGAACGTGATCACCATCGGCGAACTCGCCGCCCGGACCAGGCTCAGCCTCAAGGCCCTGCGGCTCTACGGCGAGCGGGGGCTGCTGCCGCCCGCCCTGGTCGACCCGCGCACCGGGGTGCGCCGCTACGGCCCGGCGCAGGTCGAGCGGGCCCGGCGCATCGCACTGCTGCGCG
>NZ_JAHSQD010000653.1 GCF_020103755.1 Streptomyces sp. LS1784 | reverse complement strand
GGGCAGCAGCAGCGAGCCGCCCGGCGGGACGGGCAGGGGCGCGGCGAGCGCCTCGGCCGGTGCCGCGGCGGCCAGTTCGCGAATGCGCCGGACGTCCTCCGGGGCGAGCGGGCCGGCGCGCCAGGTGTCGTAACCGGTGGCGGAAACGCCGGGGAGCAGCCGTTCGCGGGCGGCGAGGTGCAGGCCGAGGGCGGTGGCGGCGCCCCAGAACGCAGCGGACGGGCTGGGGGTGACATCGGCGGTGCCGTTCGCGGTCCCGTCGGCGGTCGCTTCGACGGTCGCTTCGGTGTGGAGCCGGCGGGCCAGGGTGAGGGTGGGCAGTGCCTGGGCGACGGTCAGCCGCAGAACCGGGCAGCGGCGTACCGCGAGGGTGCCGCCGTCGGCGGTGACCAGGTCGGCTTCGCCGGGTTCGCCGAAGGGCAGCTGTGCGGCGAGGCCGGGGCCGGCCGGGCCGTCGGGGTACCGGAACGCGAGCCTTCCGGTACGCGCCGGATCGCCCGGCTCGAAGGTTACCGCGCACTGCGCCAGCAGGTCGGCCTGCTCTCGCGACATCCACACCATCTGTTCCGCCCCCTGGTTCGTCCGTCCGGTCAACGTCCACCGTCCACACGGCTCTTGCCCAGTCCCTGGGGAGTTGGCGTACCGCATCGGTGCGGGGCGGTGCACGCAGCGGTCTCCGCGAACCGCTCGGCGAGGTCGGGGGTGGCGCCGGTCCCGTCGTGCCTGACGGACCATTCACCGGTGTGTGCGGACATCAGGGCCGGGGTCGTGAACACCGTCAGCCGGCGCTTCGGGATCTCGATGCCGACGTCCTTGAGGTTGTTCTCCCGCGCGCCGGGCACGCGGATCAGGTCGTGGCTGTCGGCAGTGTGCGGCGCAGACGACTGTGACTGGGGGGTGTGCGTCCTCGGGGCCATGCTCGTGGTCTCTCCAAAACTGTTGTACGGATCGCGCGGGACTGCCTGGGGCCGCCGTCGCGGCGCGGCGCGACTGTCTCTGCGCTCTCTGCTGCTCCCCGTGGTCTGCGGTGAGCCGAGGAAATCGGCTCACCGCAGACCACGGGACGGCTCCGCTCCCGGCCGAACCGGTCGGCCCGGGGGCGGAGCCGTGTCCGCTAGCGGCTCAGGCCCCTGAACCGCGTCACTGCCAGCGGGAAGAACACCGCCACCAGGGCCACCGGCCACGCCACCGCGAGCAGTTCTGCGTGCGTCGCGGCCCATGAGTCGCCTGCCGCACCGGGGTTGCCGAACAGGCCGCGCACCGCTGTGGCCGTCGCCGACATCGGATTCCACTCCACGATCGCGCCCAGCCAGAACGGCATCGACTCCGGGGAGGCGATGACGTTGGAGAGGAAGCTGACGGGCCACACCAGGATCTGCACCGCCTGCACCAGCTCCGGCTTGCCCGCGACCATGGCCAGGTGGATGCCGATCCACAGCATCGCGAATCGCAGCAGCACCAGCAGTCCCACCGCACCCAGGAACGAGGCGAATCCCCCGTGCCAGCGCCATCCGATCGCGTAGCCGACCGCGATCATCACGATCAGGCCGACCGCCGACTGCAGCATGTCCGCGACGCTCCGCCCGACCAGGACCGCACCGGACGCCATCGGCATCGAGCGGAACCGGTCGATGATCCCCTTGCCCAGGTCCTGGGTGACGGAGAGCATCGTGGCCTCAAGGCCGAAGGCCATCGTCATGGTGAGCATGCCGGGCACCAGGTAGTCCTTGAAATCCCCCTCGATGCCCCGGCCGCCACCGATCAGGTAGCTGAACATCAGCAGCATCATCACCGGGAAGACCAGCCCGACGACCACCTGCACGGGCTGCCGTCCCCAGTGGGCCAGCTCGCGCCTGGTCATCGTCCAGGAGTCGGCGGTCGCCCAGCGCAACCTCGAACCCGTGCCGCCGGCGGTTTCCGCACCGCGGGACACCTTCACGCTCTGTACCGTGCTCATGCAGCCTCCGCCTCCGTCTTCGTCAGGTGCATGAAGACTTCGTCGAGCGTCGGCCGCCGCACCGCGATGTCCTCCGCCACGATTCCGGCCGCCTCCAGTGCCCGCACGGTCTCGGTCAGCGCCGCCATCCGGTCGCCGACCGAGGCACTGACCAGCCGACGGTCCTCGTCCACGGTCGCCGCCCCGGGCAGCAGCAAGGCCGCCCGGGCCAGGCGGCTCGTGTCGTGCAGGACCACGTCGATGCGGTCGCCGCCCGTCTTGGTCTTCAGCTCGTCCACCGTGCCCTGGGCAATGACCTTCCCGTGGTTGATCACCGCGATCCGGTCGGCCAGCTGATCGGCCTCCTCCAGGTACTGCGTGGTCAGCAGCACGGTCGTGCCGCCGCTGACCAGCGAGCGCACCGCGTTCCACACCTCTGTACGGCCGCGGGGATCGAGCCCGGTCGTGGGCTCGTCCAGGAAGAGCACCCGTGGTTCGCAGATGAGGGAGGCCGCCAGGTCGAGGCGCCGCCGCATCCCGCCGCTGTACTGCTTGACGGCCTTCGTTCCGGTGTCTGCGAGCCCGAACCGGGTGAGGAGTTCCTCGGCCCGGGCGCTCGCGCGGCGTGCGCCCAGGTGGTAGAGGCGACCGAACATCTCCAGGTTCTGTCGGCCGCTGAGCTCCTCGTCGACGGCGGCGCTCTGGCCGAGCAGCCCGATCCGCGAGCGCACCTCGTCGGCGCGGGTCCTGGCGTCGATCCCCGCCACCTCGACCCGCCCGTCGTCAGGGCGCAGCAGCGTGGACATGATGCGGACGGCTGTGGTCTTGCCGGCGCCGTTCGGGCCGAGAATCCCCTGGACGGTGCCGCTGCGGACGGTGAGATCGAGGCCGTCGAGAGCCTGCTTGTCCCCGTACTTCTTCCGCAGTCCCTCGACGACGATCGCCGGATCGTGGTCAGTCAAAACGTCCCCCTCCAGCCAGTAATCAAACTTGACTAATCCGAGAAGGTAGCCTGACTTCCGCAGCTGGTCAAATTTGATTAGTCCAACCAGGAAGGGGAGCTGCTCATGTCTGCCATCCGGCTACTGGTCCTCGGCGCCGTCCGTCAGCACGGACGGGCGCACGGCTACCAGGTACGCAACGACCTGGAGTTCTGGGGCGCCCACGAGTGGTCCAGCGCCAAGCCGGGCTCGATCTACCACGCGCTCAAGCAGATGGCGAAGCAGGGACTCCTCGTCGCGCACGAGGTCGCACCGAGCGCCGTCGGCGGCCCGCCCCGCGTCGAGTACGAGATCACCGACCAGGGCACCGCGGAGTACTTCGATCTGCTGCGCGAGGCCCTGACCTCGTACGACCAGAAGATGGACATGCTCTCGGCCGGCATCGGGTTCATCGTCGACCTGCCGCGGGATGAGGCCGTCGCGCTCCTCAAGGAGCGGATCGCGGGGCTTGAACGGTGGCGAGCCGAGGTCACCGGGTACTACATGCCGGAGAAGGGCCCCGAACAGCTCGGGCACATCGGCGAGATCATGAACATGTGGGTGCACTCGGCGGACAGCGAAGCGGAATGGACGCACAGCCTGATCGGGCGGATCGAGGGCGGCGCGTACACCTTCGCAGGGGAGGGCGAACCGTTCGTGGGGGTGCTCGCGGAGGGCGAGCCGAACCCGTTCGCCACGGGGCCGCATCCCGAGGACCTCCGCTAGCGAGGTCGAACTCATGCCGGCTGTCTGCCGATGCCGCGTTGTTTCGGACGTTCGGGGAACGGCAGGAGGGCCTGTGGCCGCGCTTTCGCGCGGGCACAGGCCCTCGTGGGTCACTCCGGTGGTCCCTGTCCGGCCCCCGGGGTGAGGGGAAGCCGAAAGGTCGGCTTAGTACCAGTGGTGGGACTGCCAGAAGTTCCAGGCGGCGTTCGGGCTGCCGTAGCGGGTGTTCATGTAGTCCAGCGCCCACTTGATCTGGGTGGTCGGGTTGGTCTTCCAGTCCGCGCCGGCGGAGGCCATCTTGGAGGCCGGCAGTGCCTGGCCCAGTCCGTACGAGCCCGAGCTCGGGTTGGTCGCGGTCACGTTCCAGCCGGACTCGTGGGAGATGATCTGGCTGAACGAGGCCAGCTGGTCCGCCGGCACGATCCGGGCGGCGATGGCCTGCGGGGAGGCGTCGGCGGCCGAGGCGACGGCGGGGACCACGGCGGCACCCAGGGCGGTCACACCGGCGGCACCGGCAAGAATCGCGGCAGAGGTACGCATACGGAGCTTGAAAGCGGGCATGTAGAGCAAGACCTCAATCGGGTTGGG
>NZ_JAHSQD010000652.1 GCF_020103755.1 Streptomyces sp. LS1784 | reverse complement strand
AGCTGCGCGACTGGCTGGCGGCCGGCACGGTGCCCGGCGGACCGGTGCTCGACCCGGACCTGCGCTGGCAGCTGCTGCTGCGGCTGTGCGTGCTCGGCGCGGCGGGTGAGCCGGAGATCGCCGCCGAGCTCGCCGCCGACCCCAGCGACACCAGCGAGCAGGGCGCCGCCCGCTGCCGCGCCGCACTGCCCGACGAAGGGGCCAAGGAGGCCGCCTGGCAGACGCTGTTCCACGGCAAGCTCTCCAACTACCTGGCCACCGCCACCGCCAGGGGGCTGTGGCAGCCCGAGCAGGCCGATCTCCTGGACGAGCTGATCGTGCGCTACTTCAAGGAGCTGGGGTCAGCCGCCGGCCGCCGCGGCCCCGCACTGGCCCGGGTGCTCACCACGGCGGGCTTCCCCGCCTTCGCCGCCACCGAACAGACGGTGCGGGCCGCCGAGGCCTGTCTGGCCGATCCGGACCTCACCGCGGCGACCCGGCGCGGACTGGTGGACCAGCTGGACACGTTGCGCCGCGCGGTCCGGGCACGGGCACTGGCCGAGCAGTAGCACCCGGCGGGCGGCGGGCGGCGGCGTGACCAGGGTGGTCGCGCCGCCGCCTTCCACCCACTGCCGTGTCAGGAACGGCGTCACCGCCTGGTCCAACGCACCGACGCGCTTCGTTCGGGCGCGCGCCGTCGGCGGTGACCGGTCACCCGAGCGGCCGGCACAGCCGCCGGCCACGCTGCACGTCGGCCGCCACTTCCGCCGCAGCCTGCCGCGGGAGGCCGCGTTCCCGGCCGTCCCCCCGGGGACCGCCTGATCCGGGGGCGCGGCCGTCAACCGGCCGGGCGGGTCTCCGCCTTGGGGCGCGAACGGTGTGGGAACGGTCCGTGAATTGTTCCCCGGTCGGGTGGACTGTCCGGTCGGCCGCCGGGGCCCTGCGGGCATCATGGGCCGCGACCGGGACGTCGCGGAACAGGGAGTCGCCCGATGGGAAGGCCGATGGCGGAGTTCGGCTGCGCGAAGTGCTACGGCGAGGACGAGCGGGCGGTGTGGGGGCGGCAGCGGGAGGGCTTCGAGCACGAGGCGGAGGTGGTGGACGGTTCGCGCTTCTCCGTCAACCTCCGGCGCTGCCGGGACTGTTCGCAGCAGTTCGTGTGGATCTTCACCGAGGTCGTCGACTGGATGGGCGGGGACGACGCCCAGTACGTGACGATCATGCCGCTGACCGCCGCCGAGGCCGCCGGCCTGAGGAGCGGGACCCTGCGCCCCCACGACCTCGGCGCACTCGGCCGCGGCCGCCGGCACCTGGACCACGACTGGCCCACCGGCGGCCCGGCCCGCCTGCACTGGCGCTCCGGCCGCTTCCTCGTCACGGAGGGGCGCTGAGCGGTGGTGCAGCCGCCCCGCCGAAGGGGCGGGGCGGCTGCTTCGTCCGGACTTGCTCGTGGCAGGGCGGATGAGGGTCGGGCACAACAGTGTGGGCTTCGAGGCGACTCGAAGCCCACACTGTTTCCCGATTCCTCAGCTGTCGTTGAGGGCGTAGCTGCGGAAGGTGGCGAGGAGGGGCAGCACCTCGGTCTTGCTGGGCTCCTCGGTGACGGCTCGCATCGCGTCGATCACGGTGTGGGCGATGATCTTGGTGACCGAGAGGTCGTCCGGGGCCGAGAGGGTGCCCCAGGCCTTGAGGGTCTGGTTGAGCAGGGCGCTCATCCGGGCGCCGATGTTGGAACTGACGGCATCGGAGATCTCGGCGATCTCCTCGTCGCTCATGGTGGCGCGCAACCCGAAGGCGAGCGCCATCAGGGTGTCCATGGCGTGCTCGCCGTACACGGCGACCAGCGCCGGCAGCGGCCGTTCACCGACGCTGCCCGCCGCCAGGGCGGACAGCGCCTCGTCGTCGTCCTTCCATGCCGCCTCCAGGGCGGCCAAGGCCCGCAGGGCCTCGTCCATGGTCAGCCCGTCTGTCATGGAAGGAACGGTATTGAGCCGCCCCGGCTTCCGACAGGGCGGGGAGGCGGGATCACCCCTTCGAGCGAAGTGGGGCCGATCCGGGCCGGTGGAGGCTCGCGAAGTGCTCCACGTCCCAGGTGCCGCCCAGCTCGGGGGCCAGCGAGGCGTACGCGAGGGTGGCGAAGTCCTCGCCGCCGCCCGCCCGTTCCGGCAGCGCGCCGAGCAGCGGGGCGCCGGCGGAGCGGGGCAGGTCGGCGAGGTTGCAGCGTTCGGCGAGGCCGGGATCGCTGGGCCAGGAGCCGACCAGGACGCCCGTGAGGGGGAGTTCGCGGGCCGCCAGGGCCTCCGCCGTGAGGGAGACGATGCTGAGCGTGCCGAGCCCGGCGGAGGCGATCAGCAGCACCTCGGCGGGGAGACCGGCGTCGAGGACGGCCCGGGCCTGGTCGGCGAGCGTACGGCCCTCGTCGTCGTAGCGGACCAGCAGTCCGCCCGCGCCCTCCACCAGGACGAGGTCGTGCGTGGAAGCCAGTTCGGCGACGGCCTCGGCGACCTCGGCGGGGGAGAGGTACGGCAGACCGGCCCGCCGGGCGGCCGTGTCGGGCGCCAGCGGCTCGGGGTAGCGCACCAGCTCACGGAACGTCAGTTCGCCTGCCAGTCGGCGCACTTCGGCCGCGTCGCCGGGCTCGTCCGGGGAGACCCCCGTCTGCCCGGGCTTGAGCACGGCGACCTTCAGCCCGGCCCGCAGCGCCGCCGAGGCGACCGCCGCGGTGGCGACCGTCTTGCCGACGTCGGTGTTGGTGCCGGTCACGAACAGGATGCGCGCGCTCATCCGGCCACCGCCGCGGCGGTCACGGCGGCGGCGATCCGCGCCACGTCCTCGTCCTCCGTCACATAGGGGGGCATGGTGTAGATCAAGTCCCGGAACGGCCGCAGCCAGACGCCCGCGTGGGCGGCCGCCTCGGTCGCCGCCGCGACGTCCACCGGGTGGTCCAACTGCACGACGCCGATGGCACCCTGGACCCGGACGTCGCGCACGCCGGGGACGCCCGCGGCCGCCGCGAGGCCCTCGGCCAGCCCGGCTTCGATCCGGTTCACCTCCGCCGACCAGTCCTGCCCGAGCAGCAGCTCCAGCGAGGCGTTGGCGACCGCGCAGGCCAGCGGGTTGCCCATGAACGTCGGCCCGTGCGCGAGCACCGGCACCTCGCCGCGGCTGATCCCGTCCGCGACCTCGCTCGTGCACAGCGCGGCGGCCAGCGTCAGGTAGCCGCCGGTCAGCGCCTTGCCCAGGCACATCACGTCCGGCGAGACGCCCGCGTGGTCGGCGGCGAACAGCGCGCCGCTGCGCCCGAATCCGGTGGCTATCTCGTCGAAGACCAGCAACACCCCGTACCGGTCGCACAGTTCGCGCAGCATCCGCAGGTACCCGGGGGAGTGGAAGCGCATCCCGCCCGCGCCCTGGACCACCGGTTCGACGATGACGGCGGCCAGCTCGTCGGCATGACGGGCCATCAACTCCTCGAATCTCGCGGCGTATTCGGGATCGATCGGGGAGTCGAACCCGGCGGGCGGCTCCGGGGCGAACAGCTGGCCGGGCAGCACCCCGCCCCACAGGTGGTGCATCCCGCCGTCCGGGTCGCACACCGACATCGGGTGGAAGGTGTCCCCGTGGTAGCCGCCGCGCCAGGTGAGCAGCCGGCGCTTGGCCGGCCGCCCGGTGGACTGCCAGTACTGGAGGCACATCTTCATCGCGACCTCGACGGCCACCGAGCCCGAGTCGGCGAGGAAGACGTGCTGCAGCGGCTCCGGGGTGATCTCCACCAGCGTGGCCGCCAGCCTGACGGCGGGCTCGTGGGTGAGCCCGCCGAACATCACGTGGCTCATCCGCCCCAGCTGCTCGCGCACCGCCTCGTCCAGCACCGGGTGCCGGTAGCCGTGGATCGCCGCCCACCAGGACGACATCCCGTCGACCAGCTCGCGCCGCCCGCCCGCGACCGGCTCGGCCAGCCGCAGCCGAACCCCCGAGGCGGACTCGACCAGGTACGGGGTGACGGTTCCGGGCATCGGCCCGTACGGGTGCCACACGTGGGCGCGGTCGAGGGCGAGCAGGCTGTCGGCGGACGGCTGGAGCATGGTGGGCGGTTCTCCCGTGAGTATCAGGCGTTGGGCGCGAGTTCGGTGCCGGCGCCGCGGCGGCGGACCTTCACGAGGTCGCTGCGGAGCTCGTCGTTCCCGGGCTCCCCGACCGGCGGGGCGTCGGCGACGGCCTCCGGCGCGGGGGCGCCGTGCGCGTGCCCGCCG
>NZ_JAHSQD010000651.1 GCF_020103755.1 Streptomyces sp. LS1784 | reverse complement strand
GGGCTCGGCCGCAGGGGCCGCCACGGCCTGGGCGGGCGCGGCCGCCGTCCCCTCGGCGACCACCCCCTCCGCCCGCGCCGCGGTGGCCTCGCCGGTGCCGGCCTGCTCCGGTACGGACTCCGTCATGCTCAGCAGCCCGTGGAGCTGAAGCTCAGCCGCAGGTTGGGCAGCTTGAACCCGACGGCGGTGCTCGCGTAGTTGTGCTGGTTCAGGTGGGTCAGCTTGACGGTGTCGGCCTGCTGGCCGAACACGCCGGGGCCACCCTTGCCGATCGGGCCGGCCTTGGTGTAGGTGCTGGCGTCGCCGCCGATCTCGATGTTGGTGAACTCCGCGTCGCCGGAGAGCAGGTCGGAGTCGGTGGTGAGGTTGCTGGCGGAGACGGGGGTGCCGCCGTCGCCCGCGTGGATCACCAGGTTGATGCCGCCGAGGTCGACGCTCTGGCACAGGTTGGTGATCTCGGCCTTCTTGATCGCCGACACCGCGACCAGCACCTGGCCGCCGGTGGAGCCCGCGTTGGGGCTGTCGGGGATCATCGAGTCCAGCGCGCCGAACTGCGCGAAGCCCTCACCGTCCAGCTTGTCTGCGGTGATGGTGAACGGCATACCGGAGATGGAGAACTGGGCGGCGAGCACGCCCTGGGCGGTGAGCGCCATCAGGACGCCTCCGGCCGCGACGGCCGGTACGGCCATCAGGGCGGTGCGCTTCAGCCGTACCCGGCCTCTTCTCGACGCGCTCGGCGTCTGCGGGGTCTCGGCCGCCGTGGCGGCGTCCTCGGACATGGCCATGTGTGCTCCCTGTGGGTGGATGGGTGTGCAGGCACTGGCACGTTGTCCTGGCGCGGACAGCGTTCCCCGGCCCGACCGGTCCGTCCGCCCCTCGGCAGCGGGGCGGGTCAGGTCGGAGCGCGGTAAGTAACTGGGAAGCTACTGCCCGGTATTGGCCCGGTCAATACAGGTGAACGAAGGATCTTCACCAATCCGCGACCCGCCTCGGCCAGTCCCTCACCCCGAGCCGCTCGGCCGCTTCCGCCGGGCCGAGGAACGGCGACAGGCAGAACATGCTCAACACCGGCAGGAGATCCAGCAGTTGTTCGGTACGGCCGGAGTCGATCCGCCGATAGATCGCGCTGTAGACGCCGCCCACCACAGCATCCACCATCTCCTTCGACTCGACACCGCCGGGCAGTTGGGGAACGTCGGCGAAGAACGCCCGGAACCTGGTGAGCAGTTGGGCTCGCTCACGGCGGCCGGCCGGGCCGACCGCCTCGATCTCGATCACCGCCATCGTGGCGAACGCCGGTGTTCCCGCGAGCAGTTGGAGCATCACGCCGAGCGCCTTCCGAACGCCCCGGCACCAGTCGGATTCGGCCGCGAAGGCCGCCCCCATCCGCTGGATCACCACGCCGGTGCCGTACCGGTGCGCAGCCAGGAAGGCGTCCTCCTTGCCGCTGAACAGCTCGTAGAAGACCGGCCTGGTCACGCCCGCCGCACGGCAGATGTCGCTGATCGTGGCGTGCTGGTAGCCGCGCTCGGCGACGGTCCGCACCAGCCCGTCCAGCAGCCGCTCGCGCTGGGTCGCGGCGACCACGCCGGCGGGCAGCCGGCGCGGGCCGGGCTTGATCGAGCGGGCCGGATCGCGGCCGGTCCGGGCACCCGGCAGCAGGACCACGTCGGCTCCGCGGAGGTACTTCCGATCCATCACCAACTCCTGTGTCCTGTATTGACATTGACGGAACACCGGGTTTACAACACTGACAGGTTTCCAACCGGTGGACGAGCAAACTCCCACCGGTGGGACCTCCGGGGGCTCCGACGGGCCGGGGCGAACGCCCAGGCCACGGGGTCACGGCGGAGGCGGGACCGCGACGGTGGCAGCCGTCGACGTGCCCCCACGGCACCGCACGTCCCCGACCGAACGCGCGGTTCCGCGGTGTTCCACGCCGCCGCCCGTACGCAAGGCCGTACCACCGCACCGCCGTACGTTCACCTCGCGTACGTCCGCACCGCCGTACCGCACGGACGGGCCCGTGGCGCCGGGCCCGCCCGCCCCTCGGCATGAGCCGAAGCCTCCGGTACGAAGCCTCCGGTACGCCATGCACCTCCCCCGTCGTGCACACCACCACACCCGCACGCGGGGATTCCCCCACCCGTCCACCGGACGGAGAGAGGTACACCCATGCGCATCCGCCGCACCCTCGCCACCGCCGCCCTCGCCTCGCTCGCCCTCACCGGCGCGGCCGTGGCCCCCGCCCAGGCCGCCGGATCGGCAGTCCTGACCACCGGCAGCCCGACCGGCCCGGCCGTCGCCGTCGGTGACGTGCTGAGTGCCAGCCTGGTCTCCGGCACCTACGCGACGTTCTACAACAGCGCCTCCGGGACGAGCGGCATCAAGTGTGCCACCTCCTCCTTCTCGGCGACCGTCACCTCCAACCCGGCCGCGCCGGGCAGCGCCGTCGAGCGGCTCGACACCCAGACCTTCGGCTCCTGCACCTCCAACGTCCTCGGTGTCACGGGCGTCAAGAGCATCACGGTCACCAACCTGCCGTACACCAACACCGTCAGCGACGCCGCCGGCAACCCGGTCAAGCTCACCCCCGGCGCGGCCGGCGCGATGGGCACCACGGTGGTGCTCAACACCATCCTGGGCAGCATCAGCTGCAACTACCAGAACACCACCGGGATCAACGGCACCACCTCGAACACCGGCAACACCATCGGCTTCACCAGCCAGCCGTTCGCCCTGGCCTCCGGCCCGAGCCTGTGCTTCTCGACCGGCTACTTCAGTGCCACCTACGGCCCGGTCGTCGACAGCTCCGTCTCCGGCAGCCCGCTCCTCTTCGTCAACTGACGCCAGGGCCCGTCCGGCCCGTCGTGACGACGGCGGCGTACGGCACCTTCACCGGGGCCGCACGCCGCCGTACCGCCGTACCGCACCAACACCACCGCCCCACCCCCGAGACAGCGAAGTGACCGGCCGGTAGGGTGGCGCCGCACGGAGACGGCGAACCGGAACGGGGCGGGTTGATGAGCGACAACGGCACGGGCTTCTTCACCTCGGTGGCGGACGCCGCCGAGCAGCTGGCCGCCACCGGCTACCTGGCCTCCACCGCCGTGGCCACCACCGTCTTCCTCGCCGACCGGCTCGGCAAGCCGCTGCTGGTCGAGGGCCCCGCCGGGGTCGGCAAGACCGAACTCGCCAAGGCGGTGGCCGAGATCGGCCGCGCCCGGCTGGTCCGGCTCCAGTGCTACGAGGGCATCGACGAGGCCCGCGCGCTCTACGAGTGGAACCACGCCAAGCAGCTGCTGCGGATCACCGCCGGCCGTGACGAGGGCTGGCAGGAGGCCCGCACCGACATCTTCGGCGAGGAGTTCCTGCTCACCCGCCCGCTGCTCACCGCCATCCGCGGCGAGGAGCCGACCGTGCTGCTGATCGACGAGATGGACAAGGCCGACGTCGAGGTGGAAGCGCTGCTGCTGGAGGTGCTCAGCGACTTCCAGGTCACCGTCCCCGAGCTGGGCACCATCACCGCGAGCCGCCGCCCCTTCGTCCTGCTCACCTCGAACGCCACCCGCGAGCTCTCCGAGGCGCTGCGCCGCCGCTGCCTCTTCCTCCACCTCGACTACCCCGAGGCCGAGCTGGAGCGCCGGATCGTCCGGCTCAAGGTGCCCGGCCTGGACGAGACGCTGGCCGAGTCGCTGGTCCGGGTCGTCGGCGCGCTGCGCGCGATGGAGCTGCGCAAGGCGCCCTCCGTCGCCGAGACCATCGACTGGGCCCGCACCCTGCTCGCCCTCGGCGCCGACACCCTGGACGAGACGGTCGTCCGGGACACCCTCGGGGTGATCCTCAAGCACCAGGACGACGTCCGCAGGGCCGCCGAGAAGCTCACCCTCGCATGACGACGCCCCACCCGACGGACACCGCCGCCCGCCTCACCGGCCTGGTCCGCGCCCTGCGCGGGCACGGCCTGCGGATCGGCCCCGCCGAGACGGTGGACGCCGCCGCCGTGCTGGACGTCCTGGGCTTCGCCGACCGCGAGCAGATGCGGGCCGGCCTGGCCGCCGCCCTGCTGCGCTCGGAGGGCCAGCGATCGGTCTTCGACGCCGCCTTCGACCTGTTCTTCCCGCTCGGCGTCGGCACCCCGGAGGCCGTCCGGGCCGACCCGCCGCCGGTCCCCGACGACCCCGAGCCGCCGCGCTTCGGCCGCCCCGACCCGCTGCGCGAGCAGCTGCGCGACCGCCTC
>NZ_JAHSQD010000650.1 GCF_020103755.1 Streptomyces sp. LS1784 | reverse complement strand
CGGCGGCCTGGTGCTGCTGCCGCTCGCCGCCGCCGTCGAGGGCGCGCCCCCGGCGGCGGACGGGCCCACCCTGCTCGCCTTCGGCTACGCCACCGTGGTCGCCACCGCGCTCGCCTTCACCTGCTGGTTCGCCGGACTGCGCCACCTGCCGGCCGGCACGGTGGGCCTGCTCGGACTGCTCAACCCGCTCACCGGCGTGCTGCTGGGCACCGCACTGGACGGCGACCCCTTCGGGGTGCGCCAGGGCGCGGGGCTGGCGCTGGTGGTCGCCGGAATCCTGCTCGGGCGCCCGCGCACCGGTGCGGCTGCCGAGCCCACCGCCGAGCCCGGCCCCGCCGCCGGGCCTGATGCCGCCGAGCCCTGCGCCGATCCCGATCCCGATCCCGCCGCCGGGCGGGTCCGGCAGGTTCCGGACCGAGGCCTTGATCTCAAGTCGACTTGAACTTCTAGTCTCCGTGGTGCGCGACCGGACCGGCCGCGACACGCACCGCGATCCCAGGAAGTCGGGACCATGACCATCACCACCACCACGAACCTCGCCGCGCTCGAACAGCGGGTCCAGGTCCTCACCGACCGCGCCGACATCACCGGCCTCATCGACGGCTACCTGCTCAGCCTCGACACCGTGCCCCGCGGCGGCGGGCGGTTCGACGAGGCGTGGGCGCGGCGCTACTTCACCCCCGACGTGCGGATCACCACGCCGGTGGGGGACCACGAGGGCATCGACGGGCTGGCCGAGTCCGAGCAGGCAACCCTCGGGAAGTTCGAGCGGACCCAGCACGTGGGCGCCAACTACATGATCGACCTGGACGGGGACCGGGCCGCGGTGCGCTGGAACGCCGTCATGGCGCACGTCCACCTCGCCTCGACCCAGCAGGCACGCGGCGAGGAACCCGGCGGCCACTTCGACGTCGGCGGCACGTTCACCGGCGAGGCGGTGCGCACCGCCGACGGCTGGCGCCTGCGAAGCCTCGACGTGCAGGCCGTGTGGACCAGCGGCAGGGGCCCGCTCGTCCTGACCCCGAAGGCCGGGGCGACCCTGCGCGACCTCGCCGGCGGGGCGTGACGGCGGGGCGTGACGGCGGCCCCGGAACCCCTGCGCGTACCGGGGCTCCGCTTGCCTTCCGGCCGGACCGCGTGGTCCGATGGCGCGAGCATCGCGTGCCGGTGACGGACTGCGTCAGGCATGGAGGTGCGCAACCGAAGGGACCGCCACCCGTGGCCTCCCCCTCCACCGGCCGTACGGCCGCCCTCAGCCTTCAACTCTCCCTCGCACACCGGGACTTGCGCCGCCGCCTCGACGGCCTGCGCACCGACCTCGGCCGGCCCCGCCGCCCGGGCGGCGACGACAACGGACTCCTCACCCACTGCCTGGCCTTCTGCACCGCCCTGACCAATCACCACCAGGGCGAGGACACCGGACTGTTCGCCCAACTCCTGCGCGAACGGCCCGACCTGGCGCCGACCATCGGCAGACTCGTCGAGGACCACGGCCTCATCACCCACATCCTCACCCGGGTGCGCGAGCTCGCCGACCGGGCCGCCGACATCGCCGCCGCCGACGCCTCCGCCGGGGGCGCCACCGGCTCCGCCCTGGAGCCGATCGGACGCGAACTCGACGGGCTCGCCGCCATCATGGACTCCCACTTCGCGTACGAGGAACGGGCCATCGGCGCCGCCCTGGACGCCGGGGTGAGCGACGACGGCTGGTCGGAGCCGGTACTGCGCTTCGGTCCGCCGCGCAGCCCGGCCCCGCAGAGCCCGACGCCGTAAAACCCGTCGCCCCGCACGACCCGCCTTCCCTACACTCGCCACGCGGCCGCGCCCCGACGCGCGGCCCACCGCGACGACCACTGACGACCGCCGCGACGAACGAGACGAGAAAGGGGGCGGGCGGCCATGCCGAAGCAGAGCGCCGCCGCCCCCTCTCCCGCGTCGCGGTACGAGGTGATCCTGGTGTCCCGTTCCTCCCGGTGCCCGCTGCGCGGCCGGCACCGGAGCAGTGCCGCCACCGTCTGACACCCGAGGTCCCGCTGCGCCCGCTGCGCCTGCTGCGCACCGCGCGGGCCCGCCACGGCACACACGCCCGGTCCGACGGCACGTCGGCACTGCCCAATCGCGCGCCCACCACCAGGAACAACCGCCTCGAAAGGCACCCGGGCCATGCGCACCCACACCACCACCGCCGCCACGACCGCAGCCACCACCACCGCCGCGACCGAGGGCACCATCGCCGCCGTCCGCAACCTCGGCATCCTCGCCCACGTCGACGCCGGCAAGACCACCGTCACCGAGCGGATCCTCTACCTCACCGGCGCCACCCACAAGCGCGGCGAGGTCCACGACGGCACCACCGTCACCGACTGCCACCCCCAGGAACGCGAACGCGGCATCACCATCTTCGCCGCCGCCGTCAGCTGCGCCTGGGCCGGGCACCGGATCAACCTCATCGACACCCCCGGCCACGTCGACTTCGCCGACGAGGTCGAGCGCTCCCTGCGGGTGCTCGACGGCGCGGTGGCGGTGTTCGACGCGGTCGCCGGCGTCGAGCCGCAGAGCGAGTCGGTGTGGCGCCAGGCCGAACGCCACGGCGTGCCGCGCATCGCCTTCGTCAACAAGCTCGACCGCGCGGGCGCCGACCTGGACACCGCCGTCGCCGACATCCGCGAACGCCTGCATCCGCGCCCGCTGGCCGTCCACCTGCCCATCGGCGCCGAGGAATCGTTCACCGGCGTCGTCGACCTGGTGCGCCTGCGCGCCCTCACCTGGGACGACGACGGCACCCTGCACGAAGGCCCGGTCCCGGCCGGCCTCGAAGCCGTGGCGGCCGAGCGCCGCCGCGCCCTGGAGGAGGCGGTGGCCGAACTGCACCCCGACGCCCTGGAGGAGTTCTGCGCCCACGCCGCGCTCGGCGCCGACACCCTCACCGCCGCGCTGCGCGACCTCACCCGCACCGGCGAGGCCGTCGTGGTGCTGTGCGGCTCCGCCTACCGCAACCGCGGCATCGAACCGCTCCTGGACGCCGCCGTCGCCTACCTGCCCTCCCCGCTCGACGTCCCGCCCACCCGCTCCGCCGACCGCACCCAGCAGCGCGAGGCCGACCCCCGACAGCCCCTGACCGCACTGGCGTTCAAGGTCACGGCCGCCCCGACCGGGCGCCTGACCCACCTGCGCCTGTACGCCGGGACCCTGCACAAGGGAGACACCGTGCTCGACACCACCACCGGCCGCCGCGAGCGCGTCGCCCGCATCCTCACCGACCTGGCCCACCGCCACACCGAGACCGACAGCGCCCGCGCCGGCGACATCGTCGCCGTCGTCGGCCCCAAACACACCCGCGTCGGCGCCACCCTGTGCGACGCCGAGCACCCCATCGTCCTGGAGGCCCCCGTGAGCGCCGAACCGGTCGTCACCGTCGCCGTCGAGGCCCGCCGTACCGCCGACACCGACAAGCTCGCCGCCGCCCTCGCCCGCCTGGCCGAGGAGGACCCGTCCCTGCGCGTGGCCACCGACCCCGAGACCGGCCAGCGCACCCTGTCCGGCCTGGGCGAACTGCACCTGGAGGTCGCGGTGGAGAAGGTCCGGCGCGAGGCCGGCGTCGAGGCGGTGGTCGGCCGTCCGCGCGTCGCGCTGCGCGAGGCCCTCGTCGAGGGCGTCACCGGCTTCACCTACCGGCACGCCAAACAGGACGGCGGCGCCGGGCAGTTCGCCCACCTCGTCCTCGACGTCCACCCCCTGCCGGAAGACGCCGAGGAGGGGTTCGCGTTCACCTCCACCGTCACCGGCGGACGGGTGCCACGCGAGTACGTGCAGGCCGTCGAAGCCGGGTGCCGCGACGCCCTGACCGAGGGACCGCTCGGCGGCCACCCGGTCACCGGCGTCGCCGTCACCCTCACCGACGGGGCCACCCACCCCAAGGACTCCTCCGAGCTCGCCTTCCGCACCGCCGCCCGCCTCGGTGTGCGCGAGGCACTGCGCGCCTCGCGGATGCACCTGCTGGAACCGCTCGCCGAGGTGAGCGTCACCGTGCCCGAGGACGCCCTCGGGGCCGTCCTCGGCGACCTCGCCGCCCGCCGCGGCCACGTCCGGGCCACCGAACCCGGCCCCGGCACCACCGCCCAGGTCAGCGCACTGGTACCGCTCGCCGAACTGTTCGGCTACGCCGGGCGCCTGCGCGGCCGCACCCAGGGCCGCGGCACCTTCACCACCCGCCCGGCCGGCTACGCCCCCGCCGGCTGAGCAGTGCCGCCCGGCCCCGCCCCTTTCCGCGGCGGG
>NZ_JAHSQD010000065.1 GCF_020103755.1 Streptomyces sp. LS1784 | reverse complement strand
AGCGGGCCCGGGCCGGCCCCGGGGAGCATGACCAGTCCGGGGCCCCGGGTGCCGGCCGGCGCGGCGGGTGCGGCCAGCACCAGGCCGTGCAGGGTGGTGCCGCCGGCGCCGGTGAAGTCGACCGGGATGGGGACCGGATCGCCCGGAGCGGGCGAGGCGCTCGCGGCTGTGATGTCCACGGGCGCGGCGCTCGCCGGCCCGGCGGTGGGGAGCAGCCCCAGCAGGGCCGCCAGCAGGACGGTGACCAGCGGCAGCGCCGGTCCGGTGCGGGATGTTCGGACGGATCCGGTGCTCAACGTTGGTCTCCCCCGGTCGTTCTCCACGTGTGGGTCCCAGCCTGGCGGGCGGTGGAGTCCCGGAGCGATGGTGGCCGCACCCGGACCGGGGGTGGGGATGTCCCCCGGAAGCGGCCTCGGTGCCGGGGAACGGAGGGCTCAGCCGACCTCGTCGGGCCCGGTGAAGTCGGGCGGCGTGTACCCGGGCCCGGTGAAGTCGGGCGGGGTGAAGGCCGGGCGGGCGGTGCGGCCCTCGGGGCCGGTCGGTCCGTCGGGGCCGGGGCTGGTGAACGCGGGTGAGGTGTAGCCGGGGCTGCTGAAGTCGGGGCTGCTGAAGTCCGGGCCACCGTGGTCGGGCCGGGCCGCCGGGCCCGGCACCGGTGGCAGCGTGTCGAGCAGGTACGGGACGAGTCCGCGCTCGCGCAGCGCGGTGCGCCACTCGCCGTGGGCGTCGGCGAGTTCGGCGGCGAGCTCCGGGTCGGTGCCGGCCGGGGTGGTCGCGGTGCCGTCGCGCAGGGCGGTGAGCAGCAGCCCGATGATGCCGATGGCCATCGCGGCGACCCCGGCGGCGAGCGCCACCCAGCCGGCCGTGACCAGGGACCGGGCGAGGGCGAGGTCCGGGTTGGTGGCGCGCAGGAGGTAGCCGATCAGCAGGAGGAACAGGGCGGCGGTCCAGGCCAGGATCGGGGTGAGCACGGTGAGGACGGGGAACAGTCCGGCGCCGCCGTTGGCGGAGCGCAGCTGGGTGAGCAGCCCGGGGGCGGCGGGTTCGCTGCCGGTCGGCGGGGGCGGGGGCGCGCTGTGCAGGCTCTCGCGCAGCCGGGTGTAGTGCGCGTACTCGCCGGCGGCCGCGGCGTTGACGCGGTCGGCGTCGCGCAGCGCGCGGATGCGCAGCTGGTCGGTGGTGAGCGCGCCGGGAGCGCGCAGGGCGGTGAGGACGGTGCGGTCGCGCAGGGCTTCTGTGAGGAGGCGCTCGTACTCCGGGCGGTCCTCGGCGAGCAGTGGCGGGGGGTTGGACATGGGGACCCCGTTCGTGCGGACCCCGTTCGCTCCGCCCCGGGGGCGCGCGGCCCTCAGGACGCCGAAACGGGCGCGGAGGCGGGCCGCCGGATGGGCGGCCGGGTGTGGTGTGCCTCATGGTAGGGGCGGGCGCGCCCGGGCTGACAGTCGGTTTCCGGAACTTCGCGCCCCCGGACGCGCGCGTGCGACGGCGCGGGCGCCGGGAACAACTGTTCGATGCCGATGGTCGGTTGACGATCGATGGGCGACCGGCCGGCGATCGGCCGGTGATCGACTGGCCGTCAGCTGATGGGCAGTCGGGCGACCAGCAGTCGCCCCTCCATGGTGACGCCGCCGTCCATCGCCACCGCGAGTTCGTCCGCGTACACGTACGGCCCCGGGATGTGCGGCGGCTGGCCGTCGTCGTTGTGCACCGCGCCGGTGAGGTAGGGGATCGGGCTGTGCCCGTGCACGATCCGGCTGCCGCCGTAGGTGTCCAGCAGCTCGTGGACGGCGGTCGGGCCGGCGTCGCCACGGAACGCGAACCGCTTGGTGAAGCGGCGGAAGCAGTCCCACCACTCGTCCACGCCGCCGTCGGCGAGCAGGCCGTGCACCGCGTCGTTGACGTCGGGGATGGACTCGCCGTACTCCAGGTACGCGGTGGTGTCGGAGTGCAGCAGCAGGTGGCCGTCCTCCAGCGCGATGGCGGGCAGCCGGGAGAGCCAGCTGATGTGGTGCGCCTCCAGCCGGTCCAGGTCGTTCTGCTGGCCGCCGTTGAGCCGCCAGGCGGCGAGGAAGGAGGCGGTGCCGGCGGTCGACTGGACGGGCTCGTCGCCGTACTTGGCGGCGCCGAGGAAGAGCAGTTCGTGATTGCCCATCAGGGCGCGGCAGTAGCCGCCGGCCGCGGCGGCCTCGGCGGCCAGCTGCATGACCAGGTCGATGACGCCGATGCCGTCGGGGCCGCGGTCGGTGAAGTCGCCGAGGAACCAGATCCGGGCGCGGCCGGCGGACCAGTGGCCGTCGGCGTCGATCAGGCCCTGGTGGCGCAGCTCGGCGCGCAGCTCCTCCAGGTAGCCGTGCACGTCGCCGACGACGTAGACCGGGCCGGGCGGCTCGCCGGGGCCGGGGGCCGGGTACGGGTAGGTCGGTGCGGCGGGGTCGGGCAGCGGCGGGCCGAGCTCGATGGTCGGCGGGTCGTCGCGGCCGGCGATCTGGAGCGCCGGGGAGGGCTGGTCGGGCAGGGTGGGCTCGTAACCTCCCTGCTCCTGGCCGTCGTAGCCCGGGCGGTCCTCGTAGGCCGTACCGTCCTCGTAGCCGGTACCGTCCTCGTAGCCGTCCTGTCCCTGGTGCGGGAAGGCCGGGGCGTGGTCCATGCCGATCCCCTGGGCGTGCACGGTGTGGCCCTGGTCGTCGGCGTGCCAGTGCTGCTCCAGGTAGCGGGCTCCGCCGTAGCCGCTGTAGGTCTCCCCCTCGTAGGTCTCCCCGTCGTAGGACGCGGCGGGGTAGCCGGGGGCGGGATCGGGTTCGTAATAGGTGCCGTACGGCAGCACGTCGAGGTCCGGCTGGTGGCGGGGGCCCGAGTGGGGGTGCTCGGGTCCGGGGAAGCGGTCCTCGGGTGTCATTCGCCCATCATAGGAAGACCACTCTCCCGGCGTCGTCACCTGGTGGGTATCCAATCCTCCGGAGCGTCAGCCGGGCGGTCCCGCGGGGTCCGTTTTGTCCCGGCTCGGTACGGTCTCGTCAGCACTGCCCGAGCGCTCGTCGCGCCGCCTCGGCACGTGGCCCCTCGGCCCGTGCCCGGTGCGGTGGCTCGGTGGTCTAAACCTCGCCCGGAGGGCGGGGCGGGCTGATGGTGGTGCGCGGGCTCCGGCGCTGGGAGGACGCGCGGACGATCAGTTCGGTCGGCATCAGGGTGCCCGGCGGCGGCCCGGTGCCGGCGGTGCGGAACCGCGGCGGGAAGAGCCGGGCGATGTCGACGCCCGTCCCGGAGTCCACGCCCTCGATCGCGTCGATGAGCAGGTTGACCACCGTGGTGCCGATCTTGCGCGGCTTGAGCGAGAGCGTGGTGATCGGCGGCTCGGTGGCCGCGTAGACGTCGCTCTCGCTGCAGCAGACCAGCAGCAGGTCGTCCGGCACCCGCAGGCCGTACCGGCGGGCGGCGGCCAGCAGGTCGGTGCCGTTGGGGTCGAACAGTCCGTAGACGGCGTCCGGCCGGTCGGGGCGGGCGAGCAGCCGGTCGGCGGCGACGGCGCCGGCGGCCGGGTCGTGCGCCGGGTAGGCCTCGTACACCGGTTCCTGCCCGACCTTGGCGCACCAGCCGAGGTAGGCCTCGGTGGAGAGCCTGGTGTAGGTGTCGGTGCTGGTGCCGGTGAGCAGGCCGATCCGGCGGGCGCCGGCCTCGGAGAGGTGGTCGAGGATGCCGAGCACGGCGGCCTCGTGGTCGTTGTCGACCCAGGCGGTGACCGGGCAGTTGCCGGGCTTGCCGTCGCTGACCACCGGGACGCCGGACCGGTACAGCTCGCTCACCAGGGGGTCCTGGTCGGGCGGGTCGATCACCACGGTGCCGTCCAGGGCGATGTTGCCCCAGACGTCGTGCCGGGAGGAGGCGGGCAGCACCACCAGCGCGTAGCCGCGGCCCAGGGCGGCGCTGGTGGCGGCCCGGGCCATCTCGGCGAAGTACGCGAACTCGGTGAAGGTGAACGGCTCTTCACCGTAGGTCGTGACGGTCAGCCCGATCAGGCCGGACCGTCCGGTGCGCAGGGTGCGGGCGGCCGCGGAGGGGCGGTAGCCGAGGCGCTCGGCGACCTCGCGCACCCGGCTGCGGGTCTCGTCGGGCAGGCGGCCCTTTCCGTTCAGCGCATCGGAGACCGTGGTGATCGACACTCCGGCGGCTGCTGCCACATCCCGGATGCCGGCCCGCTCCAGACGCCGCGAGGTGGTGGGACGCCGACCGCTCTGGTTGGCTGCTGCTGTCATGGCGGACCGATCGTATGGCTCCTGACAAGGGTCTGTGACCGGCGCATCGGGAGCCCGCGGAGATACGTTTCTCCACGAGTGAGCCGGGGTGCGCCCCTTCGATACCCGCCTGAAACCAGGCCTCTTACCTCTGACATGTGCCAAAGGAACCGGGCAGAATGGCTGATCTGCGCCTGTAACCCGGCCGGGCATCTCACTCCTACGGGTGAGGGCGGCTCGGTATCGTGCAAGGCACCCGACCGGGGTGGTCCGGGGCGCGTCACGAGGTTCCGGGCACGGAGGCGAACCCGTCCGTGGCGGGCGAGCGCACCGGAGAGTTCCGCAACTGGAAACGGAGTACGACCGTGAGCAGTGGTACGTCAGCGCAGGGCCCGCGGCTGCGGCCGACCCTCGACGGCATCCCCACGTACAAGCCCGGCAAGCCGGCCGGCGCCGACGCCTACAAGCTGTCCTCGAACGAGAACCCCTACGAGCCGCTGCCCGGCGTGCTGGAGACGGCGATCAAGGCGGCCGGCTCGTTCAACCGCTACCCCGACATGGGGGTCACCGAGCTGACCTCGGTGCTGGCCGAGCGCTTCGGGGTGCCCGCCGAGCACATCGCCACCGGCACCGGCTCGGTCGGCGTCGCCCAGTCGCTGGTGCTCGTCACGGCCGGCCCGGGCGACGAGGTGATCTTCGCCTGGCGCTCCTTCGAGGCGTACCCGATCGTCGCCACGGTCGCCGGGGCCACGCCCGTCCCGGTGCCGCTCAAGGCCAACGGTGACCACGACCTGGACGCGATGCTCGCCGCGGTCACCCCGAACACCCGGCTGATCTTCGTCTGCAACCCCAACAACCCCACCGGCAACGTGATCCACCGCGCCGAGCTGGAGCGCTTCCTGGACGCCGTCCCGAGCGACGTCCTGGTCGTGGTGGACGAGGCCTACATCGAGTTCATCCGTGACCCCGAGGTGCCCAACGGCATCGACCTCTACCGGGACCGCCCGAACGTCTGCGTGCTGCGCACCTTCTCCAAGGCGTACGGCCTGGCGGGCCTGCGGGTCGGCTTCGCCATCGCGCACGAGCCGGTGGCGGCCGCGCTGCGCAAGGTCGCCACCCCGTTCGGCGTGAGCCGGCTCGCCCAGGACGCCGCCGTCGCCTCGCTGCGGGCCGAGGAGGCGCTGCTGGTGCGGGTGGAGGCGCTGGTCGAGGAGCGCACCCGGGTGGTGGCCGGGCTGCGTGCCCAGGGCTGGGAGATCCCGGACTCGCAGGCCAACTTCGTCTGGCTCTGGCTCGGCGACCGCTCGCAGGAGTTCGCCGCCGCGTGTGCCGAGGCCGGCGTGATCGTGCGGCCGTTCCCGGAGGGCGTGCGGGTGTCGATCGGCGAGGCCGAGGGCAACTCGATCTTCCTGTCGGTGGCGGAGGCCTTCCGCAAGTCGCTCTGATGTCCTGCTGGTGATCGCGGGGGCGCGCCGGTCCTGTGGCGCGCCCCCGCGGCGTTCCCGGGCGGCTCCGTGAGAACGTCCTCAGAACGTCCTCCCGGATGCCTGGGGGCCACTGGGAGCCCGCTGGGAGTTCGGCCAACGGCCGGCCACGGAGCGGTCAAGGCGCCCGCACGGGGCGGGCGATATGTTCGCAATGCCCGGATCCGGCCGGTCAGCCTTCTCCCAGCAGGCATCCAGTGGTCCGCAAGGGCTCACCGGGAAGCTGTCCGGCATGAAGGTGCTCCCACGGCGGCGAGGCGCCGTCCTCGTCAACTCCGCGCTCGGCGTGGCCCTGCTGGGCGGCGCGGCCCTGGTGTACGCCACGGTCAGCGGCAGCTCCGGCCCGGCTTCCGCCAAGCCCGCGGCCCGTACCGCGACGGTGTCCAAGGGCACCGTCCTGGCCACCGTGTCCGGAACCGGCACCCTGGTCTCACCGACCGACGCCGCCCAGGACTTCACCACCGGTGGCCGGCTCACCGCGGTCAAGGTCGCGGTCGGGGACGCCGTGAAGAAGGGCCAGGTGCTCGCCACCGTCGACACCACGGCGGCCCAGCAGCAGGTGGACGCGGCCCAGGCGGCCCTCACCACGGCCCAGGCCAACCTCACCAAGGCCCAGGCCGGCGTCACCACCACGACCACCGAGCCCCTGCCGGGCGCCACCTCCGTCGCCACTCCCGGCGGCGGGGCCGGCAGCGGCGGTGGCGGCCGCGGGGCGGGCGGGAGCAGTACGCCCGCCCCGCAGACCACCACGATCACCACCACCAAGGTCGACGACGCGGCCGTGGCCCAGGCCCAGCAGCAGGTCAGCACCGCGCAGACCAACCTCGCCAACGCCCAGGCGGCGCTGGCCGGGACCACCCTGACCGCCTCGGTGGACGGTACGGTCGCCTCGATCGCCGGCAAGGTCGGCGACACCGTCGGTGCCACCGCGAGCGGCTCGTCCTCCTCCTCCGGCAAGTCGACCGGTGGCGGCGCGAGTTCGACGGCCGCCCCGAGCGGCTTCATCGTGCTCACCAACCCGACCGGGATGCAGGTCACCGCGAACTTCTCCGAGCTCGACTCGCTCAAGCTGAAGAAGGGCGAGGCGGCCACCGTCACCCTGAACGCGCAGTCCGACACCAAGCTCAACGCGACCGTCCTGTCGGTCAGTTCGCTGCCCAGCAGCAGTGGCTCCGGCGGCGCGGCCGGCTCCTCCGCCGTCCAGTACGCGGCCACGCTCCAGCTCAGCGGCGACACCAGTACGCTGCGCACCGGCCTCAGCGCCACCGTCCAGGTCATCACCGGCGAGGCCGACAACGCGCTCTCGCTGCCCACCTCAGCCCTGTCCGGCACCGGCACGTCGCGCACCGCGACCCTGGTGCAGCCGGACGGCGCCTCCGAGCGGGTCACCGTCGGGGTCGGGGTCGAGGGCGACAGTACGGTGCAGGTGGTCTCCGGGCTGAAGGAGGGCGACAAGGTCGAACTCCCCACCACCAGCGGCGGCAACGGCTTCCCGAACGCCTCCTTCCCGGGCCTCGGCGGCAACCGGGGCGGGGCCGGCGGAGCCGGGGGCGGCGCGGTCTTCCCGGGCGGTGGCGGTGGCGGTGGTGGTGGCGGTGGCGCCGGTGGCGGGGCCGGCCGCGGCGGCAAGGGCTGAGTCCGGTCATGCGTCACGTCATCGACAACCGCGTCCCCGCGCATCCCGTCCCGGTGATCCGGATCCGCCGGCTCACCAAGGCGTACGGGCACGGCGACGCCACCGTGCACGCGCTGCGCGGCCCCTCCGACCCGGAGACCGGCGAGCCGCAGGGCGTCAGCCTGGACATCGAGCAGGGCGACTACGTCGCCGTGATGGGCAGCTCCGGCTCCGGCAAGTCCACCCTGATGAACATCCTCGGCTGCCTGGACGTTCCGACCTCCGGCCGCTACCTGCTGGACGGCACCGACGTCGGCCACCTGGACGAGCAGCAGCTCGCACTGGTGCGCAACCGCAAGATCGGCTTCGTCTTCCAGTCCTTCAACCTGGTGCCCCGCACCACCGCCCTCGCCCAGGTCGAGCTGCCGCTCGCCTACGCGGGCGTCCGCACCGCCGAACGGCGCCGCCGGGCGATGGCCGCGCTGTCGCTCGTCGGGCTCGCCGAGCGGGCCGGCCACAAGCCCAACGAGCTCTCCGGAGGCCAGCAGCAGCGCGTCGCGGTGGCGCGGGCGCTGGTGACGGCGCCCGCGATGCTGCTCGCCGACGAGCCGACCGGCAACCTCGACAGCCGCTCGACGGAGGAGGTGCTGGCACTGATCGACGGGCTCAACGCCACCGGCCGCACGGTCGTGCTGATCACCCACGAGGACGAGGTCGCGCGGCACGCCAAGCGGGTGCTGCGGCTGGTGGACGGGCAGATCGTGAGCGACCTGAGGCAGGCGCCCGTGGAGGGCCCGCCGCCCTTCCTGGACCCGGTGTTCGCGGGGGCACCGGTCGCGGAGGTGTCGGCGTGATCCTCTGGCAGACGCTCCGCTTCGCGGTCGGCGGCCTGGCCGCCAACAAGGTGCGCTCGGCGCTCACCATGCTCGGGGTGCTGATCGGCGTGGCCTCGGTGATCCTGCTGCTGGCGGTCGGCAACGGCTCCTCGGTGGCGGTCAAGGACTCGATCACCTCGCTCGGCACCAACTCCCTGACGGTCAGCTCCGGTTCGGCGAACGGCGGCTCCCGGGCCACCTCCTCGGTGAAGAAACTGACGGTCGCCGACGCCAAGGCGCTGGCGAGCGACTCCGACGCGGGGGCGATCAGGTCGGTCGCCCCGGTGGTCACCACCAGCGGGACGGCGCTGTACGGGAACATCTCGTACAGCCCGGGCTCGATCGTCGGCACCTACCCGTCGTACTTCGAGACCGCCAACCAGAAGGTCGCGTACGGCGAGTACTTCACCGACGACGACGTGCTCGCCTCGCGCAAGGTCGCGGTGCTCGGCGCGACGACGGCCAAGCAGCTGTTCGACACCGAGAACCCGGTCGGAAAGTCGGTCGTCCTCGGCGGCACGCCGTTCACGGTCGTCGGCGTGCTCCAGGCCAAGGGCGGCAGCGGCTTCACCGACCCGGACGACGTGGTGATCGCCCCGCTGCCGACGGTGCAGAACGCCTTCACCGGCTTCGGCTCGGTCAACCAGATCCTGGTCCAGGCCTCGTCCGCGGACAGCACGACGGCGGCCCAGTCCGAGATCACCCGCGTCCTGCTCGGGACGCACGCGATCGCCGACCCGGCCAAGGCGGACTTCCGGATCACCAGCCAGGCCTCGCTGCTCACGGCGAGGGAGAGCACGACGAAGACCTTCACCGTGCTGCTCGGCGCAGTGGCGGCGATATCGCTGCTGGTCGGCGGGATCGGGATCACCAACATCATGCTGGTGACGGTCACCGAGCGAACGCGTGAGATCGGCATCCGCAAGGCGCTCGGCGCGCCGCGCGCGGTGATCCTCGGGCAGTTCCTCACCGAGTCGACGCTGCTGTCGGTGATCGGCGCGGGGCTGGGCGTGGCGGCCGGGATCGCCGGCTCGCACTTCAGCATCGTCGGCATCAAGCCGGTGGTGATCCCCGAGTCGGTGCTCGGCGCGTTCGCCATCGCCGTCGCCATCGGGCTGTTCTTCGGCAGCTACCCCGCCAACCGGGCCGCCTCGCTGCGGCCGATCGACGCCCTCCGGCACGAGTAGGACTCCACTTCATGAGCAAAGAGATCGCCACGGTCGCCAGTACCCCGGCCGAGCAGGTCGCCCTGCTCGCCACGCCGCCGGACGCCCGTGATGTGAGCGCCGAACTGGCCGCGCCGCCACGGCGGAAGCTGCCCTGGCTCAGCCTGGTGCTGGCGGGCGGCGTGATCGCCACCGGCGCGTTCGCGGGCGGGGTCTGGTACCAGCAGAACAACGGCTCCTCCTCCGGCGGGAAGTCCTCCGCCCGGCCGGCCGCCGCTGCGGCTGCTCCGGGCGGCGGCTACGGGCAGAACGGCTCCCGCCGCGGGGGCCAGGGGCAGGGAGCCGGGCAGGGGCAGGGCGGGCAGGCCGGCTTCGCCCGTGGCACGGTCAAGGCCGTCGACGGCAA
Organism: Streptomyces sp. LS1784; assembly: GCF_020103755.1. Classification (GTDB taxonomy): domain Bacteria; phylum Actinomycetota; class Actinomycetes; order Streptomycetales; family Streptomycetaceae; genus Kitasatospora. The sequence continues at coordinate 15,273 of NZ_JAHSQD010000065.1, read as the reverse complement.
CACCGTCTACCTGACCGACACCAACGGCAACACCATCAAGGTCACCACCGGCGACGCGACGAAGGTCCAGCTCAACAAGGAGGGCAAGGTCGCCGACCTCCAGCCCGGCCAGAGCGTGACCGTCGTCGGCACCCCCGACGCCAACGGTGGCTACACCGCCAGCCAGCTCGTCGAAGGCGCCGCTGGTGCGGGCGGCTTCGGCGGCTTCGGTGGCGGGGGCGGTGGAGGAATGCCCAGGAACCCGTCCGGCGGCTGACCCGGTTCCGCCGGACGACCGCGAGGCCCTCGCCCCTTCGGTGGGCGAGGGCCTTCGCATGTGCTCAGCGCGGTCCGACGAGCCTCACCGCTGCCACGCCGCGTCCCGGTCCAGGTCCCGGAGCAGGTGGAGAAGGTTGAGGAGGGTGCTGACGGGCGCATTGCCGAAGTCGACCAGGAGACGCCCGTCGAGGATGGTCTCGCCGGCCGAGGCGGAGCCCCAGAGGAGCCCGTGCGGGAGGCCGCGCCGGTGCAACTCCCCGAGGAGGACGGTGATGTGCGGGGCGGTGAAGTCCCGCATCCGGGGGTCGTCGGGGGCGATCGGCTCGCGGGTCACGCGGCGGAGTCCAGCTCGTACCAGACCGTCTTGCCGCGCTTCTGCGGGTCGACGCCCCAGCGGTGGGTGAGGCCGGAGACGAGCTGGAGGCCCCGGCCGGACTCGGCGAGGAGGCTGAGGGACTTCTCCTGGGGGAGGGAGGCGCTCTCGTCCGCGACGCAGACCCGGAGGGTGTGGTCCAGGAGGGAGAAGTAGACGACGGGCGAGGCGGTGTGGGCGTGTCGCCACGCGTTGACGATCAACTCGCCGAGGGCGAGCTCGGCGTTGAAGATGGTCTCGGTGTCCCAGGCGGCGCGGGTCAGGGCGTCCCGCAGGGCCTGCCGGGTGAGGGTGATCGAGGGGGTGTTGAGGGTGCACACGGGAACCTCCGCGAGGCTGTGGTGTGGGAGAGGGCAGCCGTGAGCCAGGCCAGGGTGTGGTTGCTCTTCGGCGGGCGGGCAGCAGGCGCCTACTGCCAGGAACCAAGGCGTGTCTGACGATCCGTCGGATCGTTATGAGGATGACCATAGCGTGTATCGCCACAGATTTGTGGCGATCTGTGGGAAGTTCCCCCGAACGTGGCTGGCAGACTGATCCCATGGCCCTTCGATCGAACCCAACCCTCCGTCAGTTGCGGCTGGGTGCCGAACTGCGCAGGATGCGGGAGCAGGCCGGTCTCGGCGGCAGCCAACTCGCCCGAGCGCTGGGCATCAACCCTGCTCACGTGACCCAGATGGAGAGCGGCAAGACCGGCATCAGCGTCGAACGCCTGCGGACGATCGCCGCGCTGTGCATGTGTGTCAACGAGCCCTTGATCGACGCGCTCGCGGACATCATCACGGACCGCGACAAGGGCGGCTGGTGGGAGGAGTACCGCGGAAACCTCTCGCAGGACTTCCTTGAGGTCGCTGAAATTGAAGCTCATGCACGAGGGCTCTCGGTCTACACGATGGCCTTCATCCATGGTCTGCTTCAGACCAACGCCTATGCCTCGGCTGTGTTTGCTCGCTCCTATCCGCCTCTTCCGGGACACGAGGTCGATCTGAGAGCAGCCTTTCGCTTGCGGCGCCAGCACATCATCCGCGCGGAATCGACTCCGTTCACCGCGTACATCCATGAAGCGGCGCTACGCATGCAGTTCGGCGGAGCCAAGGTCCAGGCCGAGCAACTCGACGCCCTTGTCGAGGCCTCGGAGAGGCCCAACATCTCCATCCGAATCGTGTTGTTCGACGTCGATATGATCCCGCTGCCCAACGAGAACTTCACGTACCTTGCCGGGCCGGTTGAGGAGCTCGACACGGTTCAGTCGGACTCAGGTGTCGGAAACCTTCTCTTTGATGCCCCGGCCCACACAGCCAGGTTCCGGTCACTGCTCGCCCGGATCGGTTCGGCGGCTCTCTCAGAAGAGGAGTCTCGCGAATTTATTCGCTCCATCAAGAAGGACATGGAAAGCAAATATGCGTAACTCCACTTGGCAGAAGTCCAGTTACTCGGGCTCGAACGCCGACTGTGTTGAGGTGCGAGCCCTTGACGGGGTGATCGAACTCCGGGAGTCCGACGAGGGCGAGGTCATCGTCCGTACCGCCGCCCCCAGGTTCGCCGCCTTCCTCCATGGCGCGAAGGCGGGCGAGTTCGACCACCTGCTCACCACCGAGGCCTAACGAACTGCGGCGTACGACCCGAACCCCGGGCCGTACGCCGCTCCGTCTCTCCCCCGCGCCTACGGCTGGATCACGAAGTACACCACCATGCCCGCGGTCAGGCACAGGAACAGCTGCACCATGAAGCTCCAGGGGAGCGGCACTTCGTCCGTGTCACCCGCCTCGTCGGCCGCGAGCTGTCGGCGCGCCAGCTTTCCGAGGTGTCCGGCCGTCCCCAGCGTCATCGACAGCATCGCCAGCGAGTACATGGACAGCGCGCCGGCCGAGGTCATCCCGTTCATGTGGGAGCGGCCGACCAAGAAGATGGCCCCGCCCAACGGCGCCAGGGACACCATGATCCGGTACTTCCGCGTCGGCTGCGGCGGTATCGCCAGCGCCCAGAACAGCACCGTCGTCAGCGCGACGATCCACCACCAGGTGGCCACGCTCAAGCCCAGTGGAGTCATTCCCCCACCCCCCAGGTCACGGACGTTCGCTCACGTCCACTCCCGGTCACACTAGCCACGCCGGCTCCGCCCCGCGCCGACAGAACCCTGCAAGATCCCGGCTGGTCCCTTGCAGGGTCCCGGCAAGAGCGCTCAGTCGAGGCAGAACTCGTTGCCCTCGACGTCGAACATCCCGAGGCACGACTCGTTCTTGTCGTCGGCGACCAGCAACTGCCCGCGCGTCGCGCCGAGCGGGATCAGCCGGGCGCACTCGGCTTCGAGCGCCGCCAGGCGCTCCGCACCCACCAGCCCGGTGCCCACTCGTACGTCGAGGTGCATCCGGTTCTTGACGACCTTGCCCTCGGGAACGCGCTGGAAGTACATGCGCGGGCCCACACCCGAGGGGTCGCTGGCCGCGAACCACGAGCCCCGCTCCTCGGGCGGCAGCGAGCGCTGGAAGTCGTCCCAGGTGTCGAACCCCTCCGGCGTGGACGGCGGGACGTACCCCAGGACCTCACACCAGAAGCGACCGACGCGCTCGGGCTCCGCGCAGTCGAAGGTGACCTGGAAATGCTTGACCGATGTCATCGGGCCACCATAGCCATGACAAGAGGAACGCGCCGCTCAATTTCCGGTGCGGACCCGCAGGTTGACGGGGGGTGGGGCTGGACCCACCCCTTCGTGGGGCTGGACCCATACCCGGCCGCGCGTCCGCTCCGTAGCGTCGTTCCCACAACGACGCGGAGGGGAAAGAACCATGGCGACCACGACCGACCGGGACACCTTCACCACGGTGAAGAAGTGCATCGTGCTCTTCGGCGCCGCCGGCGCCGTCGTCCTCGGCACGGTCGCCGTGATGGCGGCCACCGGCCACACGACGACCCCGTTCATGTGGATCCGAGGCGTGATCTTCCTCGCCATCGTTCCGTTTCTCCACCGGCTGGCCACCCGTGCCGCCGGCGGCTCCGCCAAGGCCTTCGACCGGGTCCGCACCCTCTCCACCGTCATGCCGATCGCCATCATCGGCGTGGATCTCGTCCCCGGCCTCTGCCCGGCCTGGTACGCCGTCCTCCAGGGCCTCTCCGCCCTCGCCCTGGTCGCGGTCGCCGTCCTCACCCGCACTTCCGCCCTGGCCGCCGCCTTCCCCAAGCCGTAGCCGAGCGCAGGAAGTCGGCCGGCCCGACGTCCTGCGCAGTGGAGGCAGTTCGTGCCGGTGGCCCCTTGCGTCTCGCAAGGGGCCACCGGTCAATGCATGTGGCGCTTCGGGCCGCTTCCGACTTCTTCGGACAGGTCGTGGCGACGATGAGCAGTCCCGTTCGGCGGAAGTCCGCCCTTCGACGCCGTGCGTCTGCTCAGCCGCCCTCGACCTTGTCTCCTGCGACGTCGACCACGTACCACCCGGCACCGAACTCGGGGGACCCCTGGCCGTTGGTGTCGCCCGGCGCCTTGTCGCCCACGAAGTAGTAGAGCGGGTGGCCGTTGTAGACGACCTGGGACTTGCCGTCCTTGCGGGCGGTGGTGGAGAGCTTGGCCTGGTCGACGCCCTTCCCGGCAGTGGGGGTGCCGGTGGTCAGAAGGGGCGGCCAGGCGGTGGCGCAGGCGTCGTAGCACGTCGAGGTGGGCGAGGTGTCCGCCTCGAACAGGTAGAGGGTCTTGCCCTGGGAGTCGACCAGGACGCTCTGGTACTTGCCGACGGTGGCCGCCGCGACCATGGCGCCGGCGCCGGTGGATCCGGCGGCAGGGCTCGTGTTCCCCGTCGACGTCGGTGTGGCGGCCGGACTGCCGGGGGAGGTCGCCGCCGTTGTCGGGCTTTCCGTGGTCGTCGTGCTCTTGCTGTTGGAACAGCCGCCGCACACCACGGTGATCAGGGCGACGGCGGCGGCCATGGCGGTCGCCGTGCGGGGGATTCTCATGGGCTTCTCTCCGGCCGGGGTGGGAATCGGTGCCACAACTTCAGCCTGAAGGGGCCTGCCGCTTCACCAGGCACGCCAGCGGGTGGGCAAGGCGGGACGGCCGTTAACCCTGATGGCCGACAGCGACACGTGGCCCTGGCGGCGTCGCCCCGGGCCCTGCCGACCCGGCCCGGATATTTCGATGGCGGGTTCGGCGGAGCCCGGTGAAGATCGCTGGATGGATCCCTTCCTGCAGACCGAACGGCTCGTGCTGCGGCCGTTCACCGCGGCCGACGCCGACCACCTCTTCGCGCTGGACAACGACCCCGAGGTCATGCGCTTCATCAACGGCGGCAAGCCGGCGGACCGCGACGCGATCCGGGTGCGCACTCTGCCCCGACTTCTCCACGACCACCCGGGTTCGGGTACCCGAGGCTTCTGGGCGGCCGAGGAGAAGGACACCGGAACCTTCCTGGGCTGGTTCGAACTCCGCCCGCTCGACGACCACGACCCCGCCGTCGTCGAACTCGGCTACCGGCTGAACCGGGCCGCCTGGGGCAAGGGCTATGCCACGGAGGGATCGAGGGCCCTGATCGACAAGGGGTTCACCGACCTCGCGGTGGAGCGGGTCACGGCGAACACCATGGCCGTGAACACGCGGTCCCGGCGCGTGATGGAGAAGTCCGGCCTGTCGTTCCTCCGGAGCTACTTCGGGGACTGGCCGGAGTCGATCCCGGGGTCCGAGCACGGCGAAGTCGAGTACGAACTCCTCAAGGCGGCCTGGGAGCAGGGGACCCGGTAGCTCGCCGCCCCGGGCCCCTGCTCCTCCGCCCTGGGCGCCGCCTTCCCGAAGCAGCAGCCGAGCGCAGGAGGTCGGCCGGCCCGACTTCCTGCGCAGATACCCGTAGTTCGTTCCGGCGGCCCCTTGCTCCTCCGCAAGGGGCCGCCGGTTCACGGAGGTGGCGCCTACGGGTCGGTCGGGCGGCGTGATCGGGTGCGTTTCAGAAGTGGTCGGGCCCCGACCAGCTGTACCAGCCGTCACCGACCTGCGTGTAGCGGGAGGGGTGCTGCGTCGGACCGCCCGCCGGGAAGTAGGCATAGCCGTGGGCGGCGAAGACACCGGACCCGGCGACTGCGAACCTCACGCCGCCGTCGACCAGTTCGGCGTCCCGGACCGGGTAGCCGCCGATCCAGGTCTGGGTGCGGTCCGTCGCCCCCGTGGCCAGGGCCTGCTCGGCGAAGGAGGTGAGCGCGGGCCGGGAGACCGAGAACCGGGTGTCGCGGGGGATGTCGTGGCTGATCAGCAGGGCCGCAGCGCCGACCAGCAACGGGGACACCACCCAGCGCCAGGAGCCGTGCCGCCGCCCCGTTCCGGTCTCCTCGGCCGACTCCTCCCTGGCGAGCACCGCCTGCCAGGCGAGCCAGGCGAATGGCAGGAGCACGAGCACGATCAGGCCGAGCCCGAGCATGCCGTAGTCCTCACCGGGCACGCTGAAGCCCAGCACGACGGCGCCCGTCGCCAGCGAGCAGCCCAGCAGCACGCTGTTGCCCGGCCGGTGGAGCCGGCGCACGCGCCTTCGTACGGCGGGTGACGCGGCCAGCCCCGCCAGGCCGAGCGCGAGCACCACCAAGGCCGGTGCTCCGACCGGCGCGAACAGCGCGGCCGGCACCGCCAGGAGCATGCCGGCCACCGCCGTCCCCACCACCACGGCCCCGTGCACGAAGCCCTCCGGTGCCGCGCCGATGACGGCCAGCAGCGCGGCCAGGACCAGCGGCCCCCGGTACCCGCGCACGGACAGGCGGTGGAACGGGACGGCCCTCAAGGCGGCCGAGAACGAGGAGTTCGTGATCACGCCGCCCATCCCTACCAGACGGTGGGTTCCACCCGGAAGGCCCATGCGTTCCGCCTCTTCCGTGTGCCTACGGCTGGATCCACCTTGTCGGCCGCGAGTTGCCGGCGCGCCGGCATTCCCTCCCGGTGGCTCCTTGCTCCCCGCAAGGAGCCACCGGTCAACAGCGCGTGATGGTGCATATTTTCGATCCATCACAGCCGCCATCTGCGACTACCTGGAAGGGGCTGACCGAGGATGACGAATCACCTCCATGACGACGAGCAACTCCTGCGGGCTCGGGTCGCGTTGGCCTCGGAGATCGAGCGGGTGAGCGGGGTGCTGTCCTCGCGGGTGGTCGAGGCGTTCCTCAATGTGCCGCGCCATGCGTTCGTGCCGGCGTTCTACCGGGAGGAGGGCGGCGTTCATCGTCCCTGGCGAGCGGGCGACGGTTGGCTGCGGGAGGTGTACGCGGACCAGGTGCTGGTCACCGAGGTCGAAGGCGTACACGCGGAGGATGCCGGTTCGGAAGGCGTGCGCGGCGTGGCGACCTCCTCGTCCACGCTGCCGAGTCTGATGGCCGACATGCTCGACGCGTTGGATGTCCGCCCCGGGGACCGGGTGTTGGAGATCGGGACCGGGACGGGCTACAACGCCGCCCTGCTCTGCCACCTTGCCGGGGCCCAGCACGTCACGACCATCGATCGCACCGAGCACCTGGTGGCCACCGCCCGTACCCGGTTGAGCGAGGTGGGCTTCGAGGCCGCCGTGGTCCAGGCCGATGGCGCCGACGGATACCCGGGCAACGGACCGTACGACCGGATCATCGCCACCTGTGGCGTGCGCAGCCTCCCCCGGACGTGGCTCGACCAGTGCGTGCCCGGCGGCCTCGTCGTCGCTCCGCTGGGCGGTGCGGTGGCCAGGCTCACCAAGCTGCCGGACGGGCGCGCGGTCGGGCGCTTCCTGCACCGTCCGGCCGCCTTCATGCCGTTGCGCGATGGAAAGGAACCCGGCTGGGAGGTCCCCGAGCCGACCAGCGCGGACAGCCGGACCACGGAGAGCGGCGCCCACGTGTTGGACGACCCGGGGTTCGTGTTCTGGGCGGACCTCCACCTCGCTCCCACCGTCGTCCGCGACGGCCATGCGCTTCGCGACACCGCGGACGGCTCGACCGCCCACGCGCAGGGCCGCACCGTCGCCCTCGGCGGCCCCCGTGACCTCTGGCGGACGGTCGAGGCCGCCCACCAGGTCTGGCTCGACCGGAACCGCCCCCGGCGCGAGTGGTTCACCGTCGAGGCCGGCCCGGAGGGCCAGTTCGCGGGCTACACGGCGCCGGACGGCAGCACGACCCGCTGGTCTCTCTGAGTGCACAGGAAGTCGGCCACATCGACTTCCTGTGCGGGCGGCTGTGGAAACCCCCGCTCTGTCCCGGCCACCACGTACGCCTGGCGAGTCGTTTCGGCGGCCCCTTGCTCCTCCGCAAGGGGCCGCCGGCACGCGTGCGAGGCACCGGAATCCGGCCGTTCTGCTCCGACTGTTGGCTTGATCAGCACCCTTGTGAGTAACCATGCGTGTGCATAGCGTGACATGGCCGCAGTGCGGCGCTCACACAACGACGTGGAGGTGGCTTCGCCATGCCCGAAACGCCCGAGTACACCGAGCCCGTCGAGCCCACCCCCGGTATCGCCGAGGCGAACCGGAAGGTCTCGGAGGCGGTCGGGGCCGCCGACGAGAAGGACGGTCGGGACTTCGCCGACGCCGGCAGGTTCCTGATCGCCCCGCCGGACGTGCCCGTCATCTACTCCCGCAGGGACCGGGAGAAGGTCGTCTGGGACTTCACCGCCTACGACTTCCTCACCGACTCCGACCCGGGCTCCGGGCCGTCGACGGTCAACGGGAGCCTGTGGCGGCAGGGCCAACTCACCGCCATCGCCGGGCTGTTCCAGGTCACCAGCTGTCGCGCGTACCGGATCTACCAGGTGCGCGGCTACGACCTGTCCAACATGACGATCGTCGAATCCGACGAGGGCCTGATCGTCATCGACCCGCTCGCCTGCTACGAGACCGCGCAGGCCGCCCTCCAGCTGTTCCGGGACAAGACCGAGCTCACCAAGGAACAGCGGCCGATCAAGGGTGTCGTCTACACCCACTGCCACGTGGACCACTTCGGCGGCGCGCGGGGCCTGTTCGCCGAGCTCGGCGACGCACTGGAGCCGGACGTCCCCGTCGTCGCGCCGGAGGGCTTCCTCGAACACGCCGTCAGCGAGAACATCTACGCCGGCCCGGCGATGGCCCGGCGGGCGCAGTACATGTACGCGGCCCAGCTGGACAAGGGGCCGACGGGGCAGGTCGGTTCGGGCCTCGGCCTGACCATCTCCACCGGCGAGGTGACCCTCGTCCCGCCGACCGTCTACATCGGCGGGCCCGAGCACCAGCCGGTGCCGAAGACGCAGTGGAACGACCAGGCGTACGTCATCCCCTGGCGGCCGGGGCTGTACGAGTACGAGCTGGCCGGCGTGCAGCTGCTGTTCCAGCTCACCCCGGGCACCGAGGCCCCGGCGGAGATGAACATCTACCTGCCCGACGCCAGGGCGCTGTGCATCGCCGAGAACGCCACCCACACCATGCACAACATCCTCAGCCTGCGCGGCGCGCAGGTCCGGGACGCGCACGCGTGGTCGAAGTACCTCACCGAGGCGATCCAGACGTTCGGCAAGGAGACCGACGTCCTGTTCGCCTCGCACCACTGGCCGATGTGGGCCGAGGTGGACGAGTCGACCGAGAAGCTGAGCAACGTGCGCATCCTGGAGTTCCTCAACAAGCAGCGCGACATGTACGGCTACCTCAACGACCAGACGCTGCGGCTGATCAACGCCGGCCAGACGGGCATCGAGATCGCCGAGGAGCTGAAGACCCTCCCGCCCGGCCTGAACGACCACTGGTACGACCGGGGCTACTACGGCTCGGTGAGCCACAACCTCAAGGCCGTCTACCAGCGGTACATGGGCTGGTACGACGCCAACCCGGCCCACCTGTGGGAGCTGCCGCCGGTGCAGGCCGGCGCGTCCTACGTACAGGCGATGGGCGGCGCGGAGGCGGTGGTGGCCAAGGCGGCGGAGGCGTACGGCAAGGACACCGCGCAGGACTTCCGCTGGGCGGCCGAGCTCCTGAACCACGTCGTCTTCGGTGCGGCGGACCCGGACAGCGGGATCTCCGCCACGGCGCTCCAGCAGGCCAAGGAACTCCAGGCCAAGGTCCTCACCCAGCTCGGCTACGGCGCCGAGAACGGCACCTGGCGCAACGCCTATCTGGTCGGCGCCCAGGAGGTCGTCGGCGGTCCGCAGCCGGCGATCATCAGCCAGTCCTCCGCCGACCTGATCCGCAGCACCACCCTGGAGCAGTACTTCTCCGCCCTCGCCCGCAGCGTGGACGGGCCGACGGCCGCCGAGCAGTACCGCGCCCCGATCGTGCTGGACTGGGTCTTCACCGACGAGACCGGCGCCGAGACCGGCGTCAGGTGCACCACGACGCTCCGCAACGGCGTGCTGGTCTTCGTCGACGGCGGCGACCGCCTCGTCGACGTGCCGGACGCCGTCATCAGGCTGACCCGCAAGACGCTCGACGAGCTGGCCGAGCGCCCCGGGTTCAAGCACAACTTCGACACGGCGGTCGCGGACAAGGTGGTCCTCCTGGAGGGCGACCACGCCCAGGAGGCGGCGGACCAGGTCTTCGGCACGCTGACCCTCCCCGACCCGCAGTTCCCGATCGTCACCCCGTAGCGGCCCGCCCGGTACGGCCGGCCCCGGCGGCTCCTCGCTCCCCCGAGGGGCCGCCGGTGTGCCCTGCGCAAGCAGGGCCGGCTCCGAGCACGTCGCCCCGCCGAGCTGGTGCTCGGCGAGGCGGGTGCGGTCAGTGCTGTTGGTCGGGCTGGGTGGTGGTCGTCGGGCCGGTGGTCTTCGTCGGGCCGGCCGGGGTCGTCGGGCCGGTGGTCTTCGTCGGGCCGGCCGGGGTCGTCGGGCCGGTGGTGTTCGCCGGGCCGGCCGGGGTCGACGGGTCGGTGGTGTTCGCCGGGCCGGCGGGAGTCGTCGGGCCGGTGGGGGCCCCGGTGGTGCCCGGGTCGGTCTTGGGCGGCGCCGCGTCGGGGATGTCGGCCATCGGCAGGGACTGCTTGGGTGTGCCGCGCAGGGCCTGGTTCATGGCGTCCCGCCAGATCGGTCCGGGGCCGTCGGCGCCGAACACCTCGGCGCGGTACTTCCCGTTGATGGTGATGTCGCGCATCTCGACGCCGCCCTTGGGGCCGCCGAGCCAGACGGCGGTGGCGAGTTGCGGGGTGTAGCCGTTGAACCAGGCGGCCCTCTTGTGGTCCGAGGTGCCGGTCTTGCCGGCGATCTGCCGGTTGTCCTCCAGGCTGAGCGCCGCGCCGGTGCCGTTGTTCTCGGTCACGCCGTTCAGGACGGTGTTCAGCGCTCGTGCCGTCTTCTCGGAGAACACCTGCTCGCAGTGGCCGGCCGGGACGGGGACGTCCTTGCCCTCCACGGTGGTGATCTTGGTGATGGCGATCGGGGCGCAGTGGGTGCCCTGGGCGGCGAAGGTCGCGTAGACGTTGGCCATGGTCAGCGGGCTCATCTCCTCGACGCCCAGGGCCATCGCGGGGACCTCCTCCAGGGGCTTGCCGCTGGCCTTGGTGGTGATGCCGAGCTTGTTGGCCATCTGCTTGACCGCGCAGAGGCCGATCTCCTGCTCCATCTGGATGAAGTAGGTGTTGACCGAGAGGGCCATCGCCATCTTCAGCTGGTACGGGCCCTTCTCGTTCGCGGATTCGTTGGGCACCACCGTCTTGGGGCGGGCCTCGTTCCTCCAGGTCCCCTCGCAGGTCTTCATCGTCGGGTACTCGAGCTTGTTCGGGGACGAGTACTCCTGGGTCGCCGGCACGCCCGCCTCCAGTGCCGCGGCCGCGACGACCGGCTTGAACGTGGAGCCGGGCTGGAAGCCGTTGCCGCCGCCCATCGCCGCGTCGACGTTGAGGTTGACGACGGTCTGGTTCTTGTCCTCCAGCAGGCCGTAGGGACGGGTCTGGGCCATGGCGAGGATCTTGCCGGTGCCGGGCTCGACCATGGAGACGGCGGCGGAGACGCTGTCGGTGACCCGCACGTTGTTGCTCACCGCGTTCTGGGCGGCGGCCTGCTTGTCCGGGTCCAGCGTGGTGTAGATGTTCAGACCGCCCTGGTTCCAGAACTTCTTGCGCTCGGCGGAGTCCTGGCCGAAGGCCGGGTCCTGCTTGACCACGTGGCGGACGTAGTCGCAGAAGAAGCCCATCCCGGCCTGAGCGGTGATGCAGCCGTTCTGCGGGGCCTTGAAGTTCAGGCCCAGCGGGGCGGCCTTCGCCTCCTGCGCCTGTTCGGCGGTGATGTGCTTGTTCTCCAGCATCTTGCCGATCACCACGTCGCGGCGGTTCTGCGCGGCCTGCGGGTGCAGCTTCGGGTCGTACTGGGACGGGTTCTGCACCAGCCCGGCGAGCATCGCCGCCTCGGCGACGGTCAGGTCCTTGTTGGTCTTGCCGAAGTAGCGCTGGGAGGCGGCCTCCACGCCGTAGGCGCCGTTCCCGTAGTACGTGATGTTGAGGTAGTTGGTGAGGATCTGCTCCTTCGGCAGCTCCTCCTCCAGCTTGATGGCGACCTTGAGCTCCTGGATCTTGCGGCCCAGGGTCTTGCGCTGGGCCTCCAGGACGGCGTCCCGGTCGTCGCCGGCCTGCTCCACGTTGACGTTCTTCACGTACTGCTGGGTCAGCGTCGAGGCGCCCTGGGAGGCGGTTCCGCTCTCCGCGTTCTTGCTGAGCGCGCGGAGGATGCCCTTGAGGTCGACGGCGCCGTGCTCGTAGAAGCGGGCGTCCTCGATGTCGACCTGGGCCTGCCGCATGAACGGTGACATCTGGTCGGCGGTGATGACGGTGCGGTCGCGCTCGTAGACCTTGGCGATGAGGCCGCCCTTGGCGTCGAAGATCTGGGTGGCCTGGGTGAGCGGCGGGGTCTTGAAGTCGGAGGGAACGTCCTCGAACCCCTCCGCGGTGCCCTTGGCCGTCAGCCCGATGCCGCCGGCGACGGGCAGGGCGAGACCTGCCAGCAGCACGCCGGACACGACACTCACCCCCAGGAAGGTCCCACCGAGGCGGGCCAGCCGGAGCGGCGCGTTGCGGGACGGCTGGGGGTCCGCGTCGTCGGAGGAACTCCGTATCTGGGGGAGATTCGATTCCATTCCGGAATGCTAACCCTCGAAAGTCCCCGGTCGAACGGTTTTCCGTGCGCGGCTGTCACGGCTGTGCAACAGGATTCGGGGCCGGCTCCGATAATGTGAGTCGTATACGCACCGAATGAATGCGAATGCATTCGACGGTCTGCACCGGATTCGGCCCGCCCCGCGTGTGGCGTCCCTCCCCTCCCGCAGCCCCGCCATCACTTGGATGCGGTGAGCGGGCCGAAAGGTTGCGCGCGTCCGGTCAGGCGGCACCGCCGGTCTCGGGGACGCTCTCCAGGACCGCCTCGACATCGACCGTGACGTCGACCATGTCACCGACCACCGCACCGCCCCGGTCCACCACGTCGTTCCAGCTCACGCCGAAGTCCTGACGGTTGATCCGGGTGGCGGCGGTGAATCCGGCGCGCCGCCTGGGGCCGAGGTCGCGCCCGTCCTCCCACCACGGGGTGTCCCACTGCCCGAGGTGGCTCACGTCGAAGGTGACCGGGCGCGTCACGCCGCGGATGGTGAGCTGCCCCGTGACCTCGAAGCCGCTCGCGCTCACCTGGTGGACCCGTGACCCGACGAAGGTCCAGGTCGGGTGGTGCTCGACGTCGAAGAAGTCGGCGCTGCGCAGGTGCGCGTCCCGCTCGGGCGAACCGGTGTACACCTGGGTCGCGTCGATGGTCGCCTCGACCCGGGCCTGCTCCGGAGCGTCCGGGTCCACCTCCAGGAAGCCGCGCACGTTCTTCAGCTGGCCGCGCACGTAGGTGACCATCATGTGTCTGGCGCGGAATTCCGCACCGGTGTGGCTGGGCTCGAAGAACCATTTCGTGGTGGCCATGGCGACTCCGTGAGGTGGTGGCCGGTGGTGCCCGAGACCCCCCTCCAGCCAGCGTAGGCCGAAGTCGGCGCGCGGTCGTCCGTACGGCACCACCGCCCGCTCTCCGAACAGCGGGAAAACCGGGCGACGGCGCGGAGCTTGATCCTCTACGGTGAACGCGCCCAGGGCGGCCGTTTACCGCCCGTCGACGTGGCGCGACCAACGCGCCCGCACCCCAGGGAGTTCCCTGTCATGACGCGCACCCTCGTCGCCGAGCTTCACTCGCACCTCGGAGAGACGGTCACCGTCTACGGGTGGGTGAACACGCTCCGGCTCCAGCGGCGCATCCAGTTCGTCCTGGTCCGGGACCACACCGGTCTCGTGCAGGTCACCCACGTGCGCGGTGGGGAGGGCGACGCCATCGAGGCCGCCTTCGAGGGCGTGACGGTCGAGTCCGCCGTGAAGATCACCGGCAAGGTGGTCGCCAACCCGCAGGTCAAGCTCGGTGGCCTGGAGATCGTCCCGTCCCGCGTGGAGGTCGTCTCGCCGGCCGAGCCCAAGCTGCCGATCGACGAGAAGACCGGCATCGACCAGCGCCTGGACTGGCGGTTCCTCGACATCCGCCGCCCTTCCCAGCACCTGGTCTTCGACGTCCAGACGACCGTCGAGCGGGCGATGCGCGAGGTGGCGGCCGAGGAGGGCTTCACCGAGCTGCACACGCCGAAGCTGATGGGGACGGCCTCCGAGTCGGGCGCCGAGGTGTTCGAGGTGGGCTACTTCGGCCGCACCGCCTTCCTCGCCCAATCCCCGCAGTTCTACAAGCAGATGGCCATCGCGGGCGGCATCGACCGGGTCTTCGAGATCGGGCCGGTGTTCCGGGCCGAGCCGTCCTTCACCTCGCGGCACGCCACCGAGTTCACCGGGGTCGACGTCGAGATCGCCTGGATCGACGGGGTCGAGGACGTGATGGCCTTCGAGGAGCGGATGCTGCACCGGGTGCTGGCCGCCGTGGCCGAGCGCCACGGTGCGGCGATCGCCGAGCACTTCGGTACCCCGGTGACGGTTCCCGGGCTGCCGTTCCCCCGGATCACGATGGCCGACGCGCTGGCCGGGCTCCGCGCCACCGGCTGGGACCGGGAGGGCGTCAAGGACGACCTCGACCCCGAGGGCGAGCGCGCGCTGTGCGGTCTGATCGCCGAGGAGACCGGGCACGAGTTCGTCTTCGTCACCCGCTTCCCGGCCGCCGTGCGGCCGTTCTACCACCTGCGGCCCGAGGACGACCCGACCGTCACCGAGTCCTTCGACCTGCTGTGGAAGGGCGTGGAGATCACCACCGGCGCCCAGCGCGAGCACCGGTACGACCGCCTCGTCGCCCAGGCCCGGGAGAAGGGCATGGACACCGGGCCGCTCTCCGGGTACCTCGACTGCTTCCGCTACGGCACCCCGCCGCACGGCGGGCTCGGTCTGGGGCTCGGCCGGCTGCTCATGCTCGCCCTGGGCCTGCCGTCGATCCGTGAGGCCACGTTCCTCTTCCGGGGCCCGCACCGCCTCGAACCGTAGGAACCGCGGAGAGGGGCGGACGGCCGAAGAGACGGAACGGGCCGCGTCCGAGGAGGTCTTCTCCTCGGACGCGGCCCGTTCCGTCGTGTCCGGCGGCCGTGTTCCGTCAGCTGCGGCGGAGGGCTTCGGTGAGTCGGTTGGCGGCTTCGATGATGGCCTGGGCGTGGAGGCGGCCGGGGTGGCGGGTGAGGCGTTCGATGGGGCCGGAGACGGAGACGGCGGCGACGACGCGGTTGGAGGGGCCGCGGACGGGGGCGGAGACGGAGGCGACGCCGGGTTCG
>NZ_JAHSQD010000649.1 GCF_020103755.1 Streptomyces sp. LS1784 | reverse complement strand
GGCGAGGCCGCCGAGCGGCTGCTGGCCGCCGGCGCCACCGCGGTCGTGGCCGCCAGCGACACCCTGGCACTCGGCTGGTACCAGGCACTGCGCCGGGCCGGCCGCACGCCCGGCCCGGACGCCGCCGTCATCGGCTTCGACGACTCGCCGATCGCCCCGCTGCTGTTCCCGTCCCTGTCCAGCCTCGCCCAGCCGCTCGACGCGGTCGGCCGCGCCTGCATGCGGCTGCTGCTGGAACGGCTCGGCGACCGGCAGCGCCCGACCGAACACGTCCTGCTGGAACCCGAGTTGGTCCTCCGCGAAAGCGTGTGACCCCTCCCCGAGCCATCTCCGCCCCCCACCCACCCTCGCAAGGAGATCCCGCATGGCCACCTCCCGCTCCCTCGCCGCGGCCGCCGTCTGCACGGCCGTCGCCCTCGGCGCCGTCACCGGCTGCTCCTCCTCCGGCGGCTTCGGCGACTCAACGGCCAAGCAGGCCTCCGGCGGCAACCAGAACCTGACGGTGCTCATCGCCACCTCCGGCGAGGCCGAGACCGCCGCGGTCAAGGCGGCCACCGCCGCCTGGGCCCAGAAGACCGGAAACACCGTCACGGTGCAGATCGCCAGCAACATCAACCAGCAGCTCGGCCAGGCCTTCGCCGGCGGCAACCCGCCGGACCTCTTCTACGTCAACTCCGACCAGTTCGCGAACTACGCCAAGGGCGGCTCGCTGTACGCCTACGGGGACCAGGTGCCGGACGCCGCGGACTTCTCCGAGCAGCTGCGCAAGGCCTTCAGCCACGACGGCAAGCTCACCTGCCTGCCCAAGGACAGCTCCACCCTGGGCCTGGCGATCAACACCGCCATGTGGCAGCAGGCCGGCCTGACCGAGGCCGACTACCCGACCACCTGGCAGCAGCTCTCCGACGACGCCGCCAAGCTCACCAAGGACGGCGTCACCGGCCTGGTCACCGCCCCCGACTACCAGCGGCTCGGCGCCCTGCTCAAGGAGGCCGGCGGCTGGATCACCAACCCCGAGCAGAACACGATGACGGCCGACAGCCCGGCCAACAAGCAGGCGCTGGAGTACCTCCAGTCCATGATGAAGGCCGGCTCGGCCAAGTACGTCGCCGAGGTGGACGCCGGCTGGGGCGGCGAGGCGCTCGGCAAGGGCAAGGCCGCGATGACCATCGAGGGCAACTGGCTGAAGGGCGCGATGGCCAAGGACTACCCGAACGTCGCGTACAAGGTGATCCCGCTGCCCGCCGGCCCGGCCGGCCCCGGCACCCTGGCCTTCAGCAACTGCTGGGGCATCGCCGCCAAGAGCCCGCACCAGGCCGCCGGCGTGGACCTGGTCAAGCACCTGACCTCGGCCGACCAGCAGCTGGAGTTCTCCAAGGCCTTCGGCGTGATGCCCTCGCGCACCAGCGCGCTCGCCGCGTACGCCGAGAAGTACCCGGAGTCCAAGGCCTGGGTGGACGGCGTCGCCACCTCCCAGGCGCCGGTCACCATCGCCGGCTTCAACCAGGTGCTCACCCAGTTCAACACCGACCTCCAGTCGCTGAAGACCGGCGACCCGGCGGCCATCCTGGGCACCCTCCAGCGCAACGGCGAGCAGGCCCTGAAGAATGCCAAGTAAGCGCACCATACGCACGACCCGCGCCCGGACCGGGCGCGGCCTGCGCGAGGGAGCATGGGGCTGGCTGTTCACCGGCCCCATGGTCCTCGTCCTCGGCCTCTTCCTGGTCCTGCCCATCGCGATGGCCCTGTGGGTCAGCCTGCTGCACTGGGACGGGCAGTCCAACCCGTTCAGCGGCAGTGCGGACTTCGTCGGCCTGGACAACTACCGGCGGCTGTTCGCCGAGGACGGCCTGGACCGTACGCTCTTCGCCACCTCGATGCGCAACACCCTGTACTACGTCCTGCTGACCGTCCCGCTCCAGACGGTGCTGGCGCTCTTCCTCGCCATCGCCGTCAACCAGCGGATGCTGCGCGGCCGCAGCGCCCTGCGCACGGTGTTCTACTTCCCGTCCGTCACCAGCTCGATCGCCGTCTCGACGGTCTTCCTGTTCCTCTTCCAGGGCAGCGGCGCCGTCAACCGGATGCTCGGCTGGCTCGGCGTCCAGGGACCGAACTGGTTCGCCGACCCGCGCGGCCTGGTCTGGCTGGTGCTCGGCCGGCTCGGCGTCGACCAGCCCGCGCCCGGCGCCGGCGGCCCGCTCGGACTGTCCTGGTCCGAATGGTTCGCCGGGCCCTCGGTCGCGATGTGCACGCTGATCCTGATGGCGGTCTGGACCACCTCCGGCACCTTCATGCTGATCTTCCTCGCCGCCCTCCAGGACATCCCGCGCGAACTGGAGGAGGCCGCCGCGCTGGACGGCGTCAACCGCCGCCAACTGCTGCGCCACGTCACGCTGCCCGCGCTGCGGCCCGTCCTCTTCCTGGTCCTCACCCTCGGCCTGATCTCCACCTGGCAGGTCTTCGACCAGGTGTACGTGATGGGCAAGGGCGCCCCCGGCAACACCACCCTCACCCCCGCCTACCTGTCCTACTCGGCCGGCTTCGACAACGCCGACTACGGGCAGGGCGCCGCCATCGCGTTCGTCCTGCTCGGCCTGATCCTGCTGTTCACCGCCGTCCAGCGGTGGGTCCTGCGGGAACGGGACGGCAAGCCGCGAGGCGGCCGGAAGGGAGCCCGCCGTGCCGCGCACTGACAGCCCGCGCGCCGAGGACCGGCCGGTCCTCGGACGCTTCCCCCGACCGCTGCGGTACCTCGGCTACGCGGCCCTGGCCGGCTTCGCGCTGCTCTACCTGCTGCCGTTCCTGCTGCAGCTGGCGAACAGCTTCAAGACCGACCCGGACGCGGCCGCCCACCCGATGTCCCTGCTGCCGGACGGCGGCACCCTCGCCTCCTACCGGCGGCTGTTCGGCCTGGCCGACGACGTGGAGAACGTCCCGTTCCTGCGCTGGCTGGGCAACAGCGTGGTGGTGACCGTCCTGGTCACGGCCGGCCGGGTGCTGTTCGACTCGATGGCGGGCTACGCGCTGGCCCGGATCAGGTTCCCCGGGCGCCGGCTGCTGTTCGCCTTCGTGCTGGCCGTGATGGCGGTGCCCGGTGTGGTGCTGCTGATCCCGAAGTTCCTGGTGCTGAAGAGCTTCGGCATGTTCGACACCTACAGCGGGATGGTCCTGCCGCTGCTGGTCGACGCCGCCGGGATCTTCATCATGAAGCAGTTCTTCGAGTCGGTGCCGCGCGAGATCGAGGAGGCCGCACGGATCGACGGCGCCGGGACCTTCCGGATCTTCTGGTCCGTCGTGCTGCCGATGTCCCGGCCCTCGCTGATCACCCTCACGGTGCTCTCCTTCCAGGGGTCCTGGAACGAGTTCACCCACTTCCTCGTCTCCACCCAGTCCAGCGACCACGACACCCTGACCACCGGCCTCGCACACTTCGTCGCCGGCGGCCTCGGCTCCGGCACCCAGTACCCGCTCAAACTCGCCGCGGCACTCGTCTCCACCCTCCCGGTGGCCGTGCTGTTCTTCCTCTTCCAACGACACTTCGTGCGCGGCGCCAACTCGGGTTCCTCCAAAGGCTAGCCCGGCCCCGCTCGCTTCCCGTCCCTTCCGAACCACCCTGGAGAACGCCCGTGCCCGCCCGCATCGAGGACTACGCGCTGATCGGCGACATGCAGACCGCCGCCCTGGTCGGCCGGGACGGCTCGGTCGACTGGCTGTGCCTGCCCCGCTTCGACTCCCCGGCGGTCTTCGCCGGTCTGCTCGGGACCGACGAGCACGGCTTCTGGCGGATCGGCCCCGGCAGCGGCGCCGCCGCCCCCGCCCTGCCCGCCGACCGCCGCCACTACCGGGGCGACTCGCTGATCCTGGAACAGGAGTGGGACACCCAGGGCGGCACCGTCCGGGTGATCGACTTCATGCCGCCGCGCCCGCTGGCCGGCAAGGACGCCGTCCCCCAGGTGATCCGGATCGTCGAGGGCGTCTGCGGCACCGTGCGGATGCGCTCGGCGCTGCGGATGCGTTTCTCCTACGGCCGGGTGGTGCCCTGGGTGCACCGCGTCGAGCAGGCCGACGGCGGCCACCGCACCGTCGCCGTCGCCGGACCCGACTCCGTCTGGCTGGACGGCGAGGCCGAGACCTACGGCCGAGACCTCACCACCTACGCCGACTTCGCCGTCAGCGCCGGCGAACGGATCGCCTTCGCCCTCACCTGGCAGGCCTCCCACCTCGACCCGCCCAGGACCCCCGACGCCGAACAGCTGCTGGACGCCACCGCCGACTTCTGGCACGA
>NZ_JAHSQD010000648.1 GCF_020103755.1 Streptomyces sp. LS1784 | reverse complement strand
CCGCTGGTGCAGGTCCCGCCGCGCGGGCTGTGGGGACGCGGCGGCCCGGCCGCCCACACCACCGCCGAGGCCTGGCTCGGCCGCCCGCTCGACCCCTCGCCCAGCCCGGACGACCTGGTGCTGCGCTACCTCGCCGCCTTCGGCCCGGCCTCCGCGGCGGACCTCCGCAAGTGGTGCGGCCTGGCGGGCCTCGCCCCGGTGCTGCGGCGGCTCGCACCGCGGCTGCTGGCCCTGCGGGACGAGCAGGGCCGGCAGCTGTACGACCTGCCCGAGGCACCCCGTCCGGACGCGGACACCCCGGCGCCGGTACGGCTGGTCGCCCCGTTCGACAACCTGCTCCTCTCGCACGCGGACCGCACCCGGGTGCTGCCCGAGGAGCACCGGGGCCGGGTGATGACCCAGAACGGCATCGTGCACGGGACGCTGCTGGTGGACGGGCTGGTCGCCGGGACCTGGCGGCTGACCGGCGGGCGGGAGGTGGCCGTCGTCCCGTTCGTGCCGCTGTGCCGGGCCGACCGACAGGCGGCGGAGGCCGAGGCGGAGCGGGTGCTGGCCTTCGCGGGGGCAGGTGACGAAGGCGCGGTGCGGTTCGAGGCGCCCGAGTAGCTCGTTCGGGTGCTCGCGGCCGATCCGGCGGGCGGCCCGTCGGAACCTCTGTTGAGCTGGGGCGGTTCGGAATCATCGACGACCCCCGGCGGAGGTGGCCGTGTCCGTGGAGCGCGCGCCCGGCGAGCAACGGCAGTCGGACCGGCGCAGGCCGTACCTGATGCTGCCGCCCGGGCTGCGGCAGGCGGCGGCCTGGTCGGTGGCGGTGATCCTGCTGATCGCCGTCGCCTCGCTGGTGGTCTTCGCGCTGGTCGAACTGCGGGCCGCGACCGTGCCGTTCGTCCTGGCGCTGCTCGGGTCCTCGCTGCTCTACCCGGTGGTGCCCTGGCTGGTGCGCCGGGGCGTCGGACGGGGCCTGGCCGCCGGGCTGACCTGCACGGTGCTGGTCGCCGCGGTCGGCGGGGTGATCTCCCTGCTGGTCAACTCCCTGGTGCACAGCGCCCCGCAGATCGCCGCCTCGCTCCCGGAGGCCGGGCGGCGGTTGTCCGTCTGGCTCGGCCCGTTCGGGGCGAAGATCGAGCACGCGCTGAGCAACGCCAAGGGCGAGACCAATTCGCTGGTCTCCGCCCTCACCAACGGTGTGCTCTCGGGGCTCGGCCTGCTCACCCAGCTGGTCACCGGCGGGGTGCTGGCGCTCGCCCTGGTGTTCTTCTTCCTCCGGGACGGCCACCGTACCGGCGCCGCCATCCGCTCCTACCTGTCCGAGCGCAGCGCCACGACCGTGATCGCCTGTGCCGAGCGGGCCTTCGACGCGATGGCCGGGTACATGCGCGGCACCACCCTGATCGCCCTGATCGACGCGGGCTTCATCACCATCGGCCTGCTCGCCCTCGGGGTGCCGGGCGCGCCCGGGCTGGGCGCACTGGTCTTCATGGGCGCGTACATCCCGTTCGTCGGCGCCTTCCTGTCCGGCTCGGCGGCCGTCCTGGTGGCCCTCGCCGACGGTGGCCTCGGCACCGGCCTGTGGGCCCTCGGCGTGGTGCTCGCGGTGCAGATGATCGAGGGAAACATCCTCCAGCCGGTCATCCAGAGCCGGACGGTCGAGTTGCATCCGGCCACCATCATGGTCGCCGTGGTGGCCGGCGCCGGGATCGCCGGGATCATCGGCGCCCTGCTCGCCGTCCCGGTCTGCGCCGCCGGAATGGGCGTCATCTCCGTCCTGCGCGGTGACCCGGGGCGGGCGACGGAGGCGGGGGAGTAGGACGGGCTCGGCGGTCCGGGCGGTCCGGAGCGCGGGCGGGGGGCACCGGGGAGAGGCGGTGTCATGACGCCGAACCGGGTTGCCGGGGTGGGGGCGGCATGCGAGGATCACTAAAGCGACGCGAGTCGCGATAGTGCCTGGGAGGGGTCGCATGGAACTGATCGAGGTCGCCGAGGCGGGGGCCGGGCCGTACGGGGTGACCGTGGGGCCCGACGGGGGTGTCTGGTTCACGCTGGTGCACAGCGGGGAGGTCGGGCGGCTGAGCCCGGACGGGCCGGTGGAACGCCATGACCTCGGTGCTCCGGAGTGTGGGCCGGCGGTGATCGCGGCGGGGCCGGACGGGGCGCTGTGGTTCAGCCGGATGCGGGACCACCGGATCGGGCGGATCACGGCCGGCGGGGAGGCGGGCTCGTTCGGGCTGCCGACGGAGAACGCCGGGCCGTACGGGATCGCGGCCGGGCCGGACGGTGCACTCTGGTTCACCGAGTTGAACGCGAACCGGGTCGGGCGGATCACCGTCGACGGCCGGGTGACGGAGTATCCGCTGCCGATCGCCGGGGCCTTCCCGTCGCTGATCACCGCGGGCCCCGACGGCGCGCTGTGGTGCACGCTCAACCAGGCGGACGCGGTGGCGAGGGTCGGTACGGACGGCGAGGTGACCGTCCACCGGCTGCCCACCGAGGGCACCGCGCCGGTCGGGATCACCGCCGGGGCGGACGGCGCGCTCTGGTACGTCGGCATCGGCGGCGGGCTGGTCGGGCGGATCACCGTGGACGGGAAGGTGGCGGAGTACCCGCTGGCCGACCGCTCGGCCAGGCCGCACGCGATCGCGGCCGGGCCGGACGGCCGGCTCTGGTTCACCGAGTGGGGCGCCGGTCGGATCGGGGTGCTCACCCCGGACGGGCGGCTCGACGGCCACCCGGTCCCGGGCGAGGGCGCCGAGCCGCACGGCATCGCCGTCGCCCCGGACGGCACGGTGTACGCCGCGCTGGAGCGCGGGCAGATCGCCAGGCTGGACGCTCAGGGCTGACGGCGCAGCAGCTCCTCCAGGTCGGCGAGCAGGCCGAGGGCGGCGGCCCGGTCCGGGACCGGCTCCGGGGCGGGGGAACGCTCGGCGATCACCCGCAGGGCGGCGGCGGCCTGGCGGGCGAACATGGCCAGCAGGTCCAGCTCGGGCAGGCCGGCGCGGGCCCGTGGGGCCGGGTCCAGCACCTCCAGGACGCCGAGCACCCGGCTGCCGTGGGTGAGCGGCGCGGCCATCAGGGCGGTCGGGACGTACGCGGTGGACTCGGCGAAGTCCCGGTCGAAGGTGCGGTTGGCGCCCAGGTCGTCCACCACCATCGGTTCGCCCGAGGCGGCCACCCAGCCGGCGATCCCCCGGCCGGCCGGGAACCGGCGGCCCACCAGCGACTCCTCGCCGCGCCCGGACACGGCCTGGAAGACCAGATCCCCGGCCTCCTCGTCGAGCAGGCACACCGAGCCGGCCTGGGCGTCGAAGATCGCCCGGGCGACGTCCACCACGGACTGGAGCAGCTCGCGGGCCAGTGGATCGACGGCGGGGTCAGTGCTGAGGGTCATCGGGCGCCTCCGGGGTGGGGGTGGAAGGGACCTGGACGTTGGCCGCGGTGAGGTAGAGCGCGCTCTTCAGCTGGAAGGTCGTCAGCCGCGGCCGCCGGGACAGGATGCGGGCACAGAGCCCGGCCACGTACGGGGTCGCGAAGCTGTTGCCGGTGGTGCGGATGGTGGCGCCGCCGAGCCAGGGCACCCGGACGTTCTGGCCGGGGGCGAAGAACTCCACCGGGGGCGCCGGGTTGTACAGGTGCAGCTCCGGATCGTCCTCCTGGTGGCTGCCCACCGAGATGACCGAGGAGAACCGCCACGGGTAGCTCTCCACCGGGGTGTTGTGGGCGGAGGCGACGATCGCGGTGCGGGCGAAGAAGGCGTCGTCGGCGATCGCGTGCAGCTCCTCCAGGAAGCGGGCCCGGGTGGTGGAGAGGCTGAGGTTGACCACGTCGAAGCCCTGCCCGACGGCCCAGCGCAGACCGGCGATCAGCATGTCGCCGGTGCCGGTGAAGCGCTCGCCGAGGACCCGGACGCTGTAGAGCTCGCAGTCCGGGGCGGTGCGGCGGATGATGCCCGCGCAGGCGGTGCCGTGCCCGCAGGTGTCGCCGGCGGTGTCGGGGCGGACGGCGAGCTCCCGGGTGACCGGGTCCTTGACCACCGCCCAGGAGCCCTGCAGGGGCCCGACCAGTGGGTGGTCGGGCTCGACCCCGGAGTCGACCACGCAGACCCGCACGCCCTTGCCGGTGCCGTCGCTGCCGTCCGCGGGGTGGTCGGCGAGCACCGGGAGCTCGGCGGGGGTGCGGTCGCGCAGGCTCCAGGTGAGGCCGGCCCGGCCGCTCACCGGGTACCCCCGAGCCGTTCGGCGCGCCGCACGCCCGGCAGGTGGCCCTTGGCGGCGAACCGGTCCCGGGCGGTGGC
>NZ_JAHSQD010000647.1 GCF_020103755.1 Streptomyces sp. LS1784 | reverse complement strand
AGGACAAGAACGCGGCGCCCGCCGACGCCCGGCTGACCGTGTCCAAGCCCGGCACCCCGGCCACCGGCCCGGCCGGCAACAGCGACGCCGCGCCCGGCACCGGGGCCGTCGCCACCGGCGCCCTCGCTCCCGGCTTCACCGTCACCCAGACCACGGTGGTCACCGAGCAGCGCGGCCTCGGCCTGTCCGGCCTCACCTGCACCCCGGCCGGGACCAGCTTCTGGTTCGCCGGGGCCAGTACCGCCGGCGACCGGGTCGACTACCTCAGCCTGGTCAACACCGAGTCCGCCGCCGCGGTGGTGGACATCAAGCTCTACGGCGACAAGGGCCTGATCGACAACGACGCCGCCAACGGGATCACCGTCTCGCCCGGCAGCTCCCAGGCCATCCTGCTGTCGACCCTCAGCAAGGGCGCGGTCGCCGACCTCGCGGTGCACGTGGTGGTGCGCTCCGGGCGGGTCGGCGCCGCGCTGCACGCCGCCGACGGCGGCAAGGGCGCCGACTGGGTCCCTGCCTCGGCCGACCCGTCCCCCACCCAGGTGCTGCCCGGTCTGCCCGCCGACACCGCCTCCGCCCGCCTGGTGGTCTGGGCACCGCCGGAGGACGACGCCGACCTGAAGATCCAGCTGTCCGGCAAGAACGGCTGGTTCAGCCCGGCCGGCAACGAGTCGATCCACGTCAAGGCGGGCATGGTGGCCGCCGTCGACCTCGGCAAGGTCACCCGGGACGAGGTCGCCGGGCTGCGGCTGTCGCCCAGCGACGACAAGCACCGCACCCCGATCGTGGCCGGGCTGCGGATCGACCGGGCGGCGGCCAACGGCAAGACCGACGCGGCCTGGCTGACCGGCAGCAACCCGGTCGGGGCCCGCGCCACCGTCGCCGACAACCGGGCCGGCGCCTCCACCCTCTACCTGACCTCCAGCGGCGAGGCCGCCACCGTCCGGGTCACCGCCTCGGCCGGCAGCGGCGGCGGCACACCGGCCACCAAGGAGGTCCAGCTCCCGGCCGGTGGCACGGTCGCCCTCCCGGCGCCCGAGCCCGCCGGGCTGAACGGCGTCTTCGCCCTCACCGTGGAGACCGTCTCCGGCGGCCCGGTGGTGGCCGCCCGGATGCTGTCCCTGCCGGCCAAGGACGTGCCGATGTTCACCATCCAGGCGCTGCGCGACGACCGCAGCACCGTCAAGGTCCCGCAGGCCGGCCAGGATCCGGGCGTCGTCCTGCGCTGAGCCGGAGCCCGCGCCGGGGCCGACCCCGGCGCGGGCCGTGACCCCTCACCGCCTCCGGGCGCGCCCCTCGGCTCCCGGCTGCTCAGTCCTCGTCGTAGCGCGGGTCGATGGCGTCCGGCGACAGCCCCAGCAGCTCGGCGACCTGCTCGATCAGGATCTCGTGCACCAGCGCCGCGCGGTCCTCCCGGGTCTTCGCCCGGATCTCCACCGGCCGCCGGTACACCACGATCTGGCTCTTGCGCCCCTGCTTGCCCGGCGACACCCGCCCCAGCGGCACGCCGTCCTCGGCGTCGGCGCCGTCCGGCTCGTGCAGCGGAACCTCCTGGACGGCGAACTCCACCTCGATCAACTGCGGCCAACGCCGTTCGAGGCGCTCCACCGACTCGCGCACATAGTCGTCGAACAGCTCGGAGCGGGTGAGCGAGATCGGCACCTGGGGTGGAGCCAGCGGGCCGCGCAGGCCCCTGCCGTGCCGGTCGCGGTGCCGGGGGCGGCGCGCTGGGCCTGTCGATGACTGCGGTGCGGAGCTGTCCATATCACTGCCGAGGGTAGTCCTTGGAGGGTCGGAAGTGGACCACTCCGGCCGGGAATCGCACGGGGTGTTGGATACGCGGCCCCGGCGCCCGGACGGCGACACGGCACCCCCTCCGGGCAGGCGGTCTTCGCTCCCCGGCGGGGAGTGCGGTACCGTCCACCCTCGTGAGCTCTGTACGTCGTTGTTCGCGGACCGCGTGCGGCCGGCCGGCCGTCGCGACGCTGACGTACGTCTACGCGGACTCCACCGCCGTCCTCGGCCCGCTCGCCACCTATGCCGAGCCGCACTGCTACGACCTGTGCGCCGAGCACGCCGAGCGCCTCACCGCCCCGCGCGGCTGGGAGGTCGTCCGGCTCGCCGCCGAGGCCGGCCCGCTGCGCCGCAGCAGCGACGACCTGGAGGCGCTGGCCAACGCCGTGCGCGAGGCGGCCCGCCCGCCGACCACCCGTCAGGGCCGCGGTCCCGAGGGGGAGTCCACCGAGAGCGGCCGCCGCGGCCACCTCCGGGTCCTGCGCTCGCCCGACAACTGAGTCCTCACCCGGCACGGGGCGTTCGCCCGGCCCGGGTACGCTGCCCGTCTACCGTCACCGCGCCGTCGACCGGACGCGCGGTGGTTCCGACATGTCGTGATCAGTCCTAAGACCAGGGTGGAGCCGCAGTGCGCGACCTCAAGCAGCTCGTGAAGGCGTACGACGTCCGAGGCGTCGTCCCGGACCAGTGGGACGAGAGCCTCTCCCGGGCCTTCGGCGCCGCGTTCGTGCGGGTCACCGGCGCGTCCGCGATCGTGGTCGGGCACGACATGCGGCCTTCCTCCCCGTCGCTGAGCCTGGCCTTCGCCGAGGGCGCCGCGGCCTACGGCGCCGACGTGGTGCAGATCGGGCTGTGCTCCACCGACCAGCTGTACTACGCCAGCGGCAAGCTCGACCTGCCCGGCGCGATGTTCACCGCCAGCCACAACCCGGCCCAGTACAACGGCATCAAGCTGTGCCGGGCCGGTGCCGCCCCGGTCGGCCAGGACACCGGCCTGGCCGAGATCCGCGAGCTGGTCGAGTCCTGGACCGCGGAGGACGACACCGTCACCGTCCCGGCCAAGGACGTGAAGCCGGGCGAGCTGTCCGCCCAGGACACCCTGCGCGGCTACGCCGACCACCTGCTGGGCCTGGTCGACCTCACCGCGATCCGCCCGCTCAAGGTCGCGGTGGACGCCGGCAACGGCATGGGCGGCCACACCGTGCCGACCGTCTTCGACGGCCTGCCGGTCGAGCTCGTCCCGATGTACTTCGAGCTGGACGGCACCTTCCCGAACCACGAGGCCAACCCGCTCGACCCGAAGAACCTGGTCGACCTCCAGGCCAAGGTCCGCGAGGTCGGCGCCGACCTGGGCCTGGCCTTCGACGGCGACGCCGACCGCTGCTTCGTCGTGGACGAGTGCGGCGAGCCGGTCTCCCCGTCGGCGATCACCGCCCTGGTCGCCGCCCGCGAGATCGCCCGCGCCCGGGCGGCCGGCGAGAGCGAGCCGACGATCATCCACAACCTGATCACCTCCTGGACCGTCCCCGAGGTGGTCCGCGAGCTCGGTGCCAAGCCGGTGCGCACCCGGGTCGGCCACTCCTTCATCAAGCAGGAGATGGCCGAGACCGACGCCGTCTTCGGCGGCGAGCACTCCGCGCACTACTACTTCCGCGACTTCTGGCGGGCCGACACCGGCATGCTGGCCGCGCTGCACGTGCTGGCCGCGCTCGGCGGGCAGCCCGGCACGCTGTCCGAGCTCACCGCCGAGTACGACCGCTACGCCGCCTCCGGCGAGATCAACAGCACCGTGGCCGACCAGGCCGCCAGCACCGCCGCCGTCCGCGCCGCCTACGCCGGCGGGGAGGGCACCACGGTGGACGAGCTGGACGGCCTGACCGTGGCCGGCCCGGACTGGTGGTTCAACCTGCGCGCCTCCAACACCGAGCCGCTGCTGCGCCTGAACGTCGAGGCCAAGGACCCGGCGAAGATGGCCGAGCTGCGCGACGGCGTGCTCGCCGTCGTCCGCGGCTGAGCGACGCCCGGCCCGGCGAACGCCGCCGGGGGCCCGAGCAGAGCGCCTGACCACGGGCGCCGGTGCCCCGGCCGGTAGGGTTTCCTATCGGCCGGGGCACCTCCGTGCCACCCCCGAACTTTGGAGAGCCCCATGAAGCTCGAATCCTTCCTGCTGGAGATCCTGGTCTGCCCGCAGTGCCGGGCCGCGCTCGCCGAGGGCGGCACCGAGGAGCAGCCCGAGCTGGTCTGCACCGGTGCGGACTGCGGCCTCGCGTACCCGGTCCGCGAGGGCATTCCGGTCCTCCTGGTGGACGAGGCCCGCCGCCCGGCCTAATCCTGGGGAGGAAGCCCCACCCCGACCGCCCGGCGCGCAACGGAGCGCGCGCCCAGGACCGCAGCCGGAGGTTCGCCGCATGCTCGACGACACCCTGCTCGACGACCCGGCCGCCCTCCAGCGCGCCGACCGCGACCGCGCCCTGCTGGCCCTGGCCGGCGCCGGTGCGCGG
>NZ_JAHSQD010000646.1 GCF_020103755.1 Streptomyces sp. LS1784 | reverse complement strand
ACAAGCTGAAGAACTTCCGCGCCGTCGCGACCAGATATGACAAACGCGTCTACGTTTTCCTCGGCACGGTCACGGTCGCCGCACTGGTCATCTGGCTCCGCTCATGATCGCGCGGACAGAACCTAGTCAAGTCGTACGGGCGTGAGGGCCTCCCGGGCGGCCTGCTCAGTCGCGGGCAGGCTGACCGCGTCTACTTGGTCCGTGTTCTGATCGAGGCTGGGCGCCGGTGAGTACGACACGCTGAGTGCCACGTTGGCGCGCCGGACAAGGACGTACACGGCGCCACCGGGCTGCCACACGCGGTGGGCTTCGTCGCCGAAGTCGGTGATCGTGCCGGAGCGTGACCGGGGACCGTGGGCAGCGCGTATGTTCAGCGCCTGCTGTTTGCGCGCGTTCGTGGTGGCGTCGGAGCCGAACGTGCCGTCCCACTTGCCCAGCACGTAGTCGATCACGAGAGTGGTGCCGTTCTCCTGGTCGCGCCAGACGCACCGTGAGCCGGAACCGTAGCCCGAGTTGAGGCGTTCGCTCCCGTCGGCAGCCGCGTTCGGTGTCAGATGTGCCGCTGCCGCGGCCCCGGCCACGCACGCCTGGGGCAGCTGCGAAGCCTCGTGCCGCCCCGGCCACCACGGTGCATTCCACGGGCGGTCGGCGACCAGCACGATCGTTGCCACCACCGCCAGCACCACAAGACTGTTGAGCCCGGGACGGAGGTTCCCACGCCACCCCTGCAACGGCCGGGTGGGGTTCGGGCTGCTGGTTCCCTGAGCCGGGACCGAAGCGTGAACGGCGGGCGTGGCAGCACCACGGGCCTTGCTGCTCTTCTCGCGCCCCGTCACGTGGAGGGCAACCGACGTACCGACCCACGCGGCAACAGCCAAGAACAGCATCGCGCTGCCGATCATGTTCTGGCCCTCGAACCAGCTACAGGCCATCAGTAGGAGCAGCGCCAGAACGGCCGACGTGAGCAGCTTGAGGTGGGACACGGGTCGCTTGTGCGTCTTGCCGTCCTTGGGTGATAAGTCATCCATCCGGGCTCCTCGTCATCGAGCTGTTCAGTGCCGTTGCTTGCATACCCCGAGCACGGACGATTGAGGCGGCCAGAACGGCGGCGTCCAAGCCACCGCCGCCGCCCGCCAGGTATGGGGTGGCGGTGGGTGTGCGGGTTGGGTGACGGTGGGGCTGGCTGTGTAGGTGAAAACGGAGAGCGGGTGTCGGCGAGTTCTGGCATCGATTCTTGTTCGAGGCGTCAGGAGATGTCGGTGAGAACCGAGAACACCTGGAAGGCTGTGTCGGCGTGTCGGAAGCCGACGGCATGAGCCAGCCGGGCGAAGGCCGTTGCTGCGGCTCGGCTAGCGTGGACGCATGGTCCATCTCAAGCAGCCGCAGTTGTCCGGGCTGGGGCAGAACCCAGCCGCATCACTGGATGTCTTGGTGCGTCTGGCCACGCGTGAGGCGGGCCGGCACGGGCTGACGTTGCGCAGGGGGCAGGTACCGGATGCGGTGGCCGAGGCCCTGCTGACGCACGGCGGCAGGGATTCCGCAGTGCTCCTGCACGGGCATCGGATCTCCACGGCGATGCGCCGCCGGATCGCCGAGCACCCCGATCCGGCGATCCGCGACGCCCATGCGGACTTCGTCCGGACCATGGTGGAGCGTGGGGTGCCGATGGGCATCGAGGATCTGATCGATGCCTACGGGCGGCCGCCTGCGGAACTTGCCGCCGTCTCGGACCCCAAGCTGCGCGCGATGGTCGCGGAGACCTGGAGGGACCGGCCGATCGCCGTACAGCTGCGGCTGCTCACCGATCCGGATCCTGGGGTGCGTGCCGCGGCCACCAAGGCCGAGCACCCGGGTGTCCCTCCGGAGTACTACGAGCACTGCCTCGCTGATCCGGCCGTCCGGGCCAACGTCGCGTGTCGTGTCCCGCTGACGCCCGACCAGTTCGACCGGCTGCTGGCGACCGGGGACGAGACGGTGCTGCATGCGGTGGCCGGCAACCCGCACCTGACCGCCGACATGGTGGCCCGCCTGCAGGACAGCACGGATCCGTCCGTGCGCGTCGCGGTAGCCTACAGCCGCCACGTCACCCCCGAGACCCGGAACCGGCTGCTCGCACTGGTGGAGGCCGAAGACGCGGCCGGCAGCGACGAGGCCGCTCTCGCCCTCCACTGGACGCCCTACCAGCCGAGCTGGCTGCGGGACGCGCCGCTCGCCGAACGGCTGACCTACCTCGACTGCCCGCACACGGTGTTCCGACAGATCCTGGCCACCGGCCGGGACCTACCGGAGGAAGCCTGGCAGAGGCTGGACAACGACCCGGACGTGTCCGTCCGCCGCACCGCCGCCCACCGACCCGACACACCGCCGCAGTTCCTGCTGCGGCTGATCCGTGCCCACGGCGAGGCAGCCCACACCCGACCGCTCCTGGTGGACCATCCCAACTTCCCGCGCCAAGCGCTGCGCGACTTCGTGGACGAGCCGAACCCGCGGCTGCGCCTCCTTGCTCTGAAAGACCCCGAGCTGCCCGTTGCGGAGCTGCAGCGCCTCGCAGCCTCCCAGGAGTCGTACCTACGAGGCGGGGTGGCACGGCACCCCAACGCCACCACGGGCCTGCTGGAGCGGCTGCTGGTGGACCCGGAGCCAACGGTCGCCGAGAACGCGGCGGCCAACCCCGCGCTGTCGCGGGTTGGGATGGACCGCATCCTTGCCGAGGCTGGCCTCTGACGGCCACCCAGGGAGCACACCTCGGGCGGCCGGACAGTGGGGCAGCCCCCAGGATCCGGCCGTTGGTTCAGCAGACGCACACGCCGCCGACCTGCAGCCCAGGCCACACGGACTCCAGGGCCTTCTTCACCGTCAGGAAGCCAACCCTGTACTTACGCTGCAGGGCACACTACGATAGGCTGGCGCGCAAGCCACGACGGATCGCCGCGTACAGATCGGCCTTGGACTTCGGCAGCACCCGGGCCCCTTCGTCGTGCAGAGCGCAACTGTGGTCCCGAAGCAAGCACCTGAGTGCTCTCAAAACTCGCCGACATCACTCTTTCGTGGCACTGGGTGCTCTCGCCGCTGAGCAACAGGTGCTCTCACTACTCATCGACAAAGCCAGTGGGGCTGGGGTTTCGCGGCCGCTGAGCTTCGCCCGGCATGCCTTGGTCTTGTTGAACCAGGCCCCCAGGGACAGCCCCTCGGCGGTCTTGAAGGTACGCGGGCACCGAGTACCTCACCCGCACCCGGGCCCGCCTCGCGGCCGAGGAGCAGGCCGCCGAAGACGAGAAGGAACAGCGCCTGGAAGCCACCCGCTGCCCGGGCTGCGACCGCCGCGAGGACGAGTACGACTGGACGCCCGGCGCCAGCGACGGCACCAGGCTCTGCTACGACTGCCGCAGGGAAGCCGACGACACCCGCGAGCACAACGTCCTGCTCGCCGCCCGTCGGGCGAACGCCGCCATGCACCCCTGCTACACCTGCCGGGGCTCCATCGGAGGCAAGCCGGACTCGGTCGCCGAACTGCGCAAGCCGGCCGACCCGTACCGCCTGGAATGCCCCGACTGCGACGACAACCGCCACGCCAACGGCCGCCCGCCGATCATCCTTCGCCTGCCCACCAACCGCGACCGCCGCCGCGCCGCGGACGGCAGCGGGCCGGCCGTCGCCAGCATCGGCTCGATGTGGGGCAGCCGCACCCGCGCGGACGCGCGAGCCGCTGTCGGACGGTCGCAGCCCGTGCGGCCACGACAGGGATCGCCGTGGCCGCACGGGCTGAGGCGAGGAAGACCGCCGGCGGGAGCTCCTCGCCCGGCCAGTGCCACATCAGGCAACCTTCGCCCCGTCCTGGATACGGTGAGCCCGTGAGCGGAAATGACCAGCCAGACCTGGGCGAGATCGAGTCGTGGTTCGCTGCAGTAGTCGAGGGACGTGTGAGCCGGGATGCAGCCGACCGGTGGGCCGGCCGATGGTTCCTCGATGACGAGTTGGAATGGGACGATCTGTCACGGTGGGCCCTGGAGCTCCTCTACGGGATCGACCTGCGGCCGGGTCCTGAGGAGCCGTACCTGCACGACGACGAGCAGGTACGGGAGTGGCTTGAGGAGCTGAGGCGGCGCCGTGCGGGGTAGCGGGACCGTGAAGGCTCGTGCCCCGTCCGCCCCTGACACGCGAGGTTGATGCGGCACTAGGGCCTGTGTGATGTTGTGATCAATCAGTGGTCAGCAGGAGATCATCGATCCAGATCATCGAGGCGCGGAGGTGAAGGCCGGCGAGGTAGCTTTCCGGGCTCTTGTCATACCGGGTCGC
>NZ_JAHSQD010000645.1 GCF_020103755.1 Streptomyces sp. LS1784 | reverse complement strand
GGCGGCCTCCAGGGCGCGGGCGGTGGCGATCCGCTCCGGCCCGTACGGGCGCACCAGGGCGGGGGCCATGCAGACCAGCCAGGCCAGTGCGGCGCCGAGCGCGGTGAGTGCCAGGTGCGGCGGCACCTCGGCGAGCCGCTGCGGGACGAAGGCGCAGCCGGCGGAGGTGAAGGTGATGATCAGGCTGCCGGGCGGGCCGACCCGGGCGGCGTCGCAGAGCAGCTTGTGCAGCGCGGCGAGCACCGCCGCCACCGCGACCAGGACGGCAGCGTCGCGGGTCAGCGCCGCAGCGGTCAGGGCGGCGCCGGTGCTGAGCACGGTGCCGAACAGCACCCCGACCAGCATCCGGGCCCGGGCCCGGTACGGCAGGCCGTGCCCGTACAGCGCGCCCAGGCCGCCGGCCGAGGTGTAGAGGGCGAGGTCGAGCCGGCCGAGGCCGAGCAGGGTGAGGTTGAGCGCGCCGAGGGTGACCACGGCGCTGAGCGCGGGCTTGTGCCAGCCGTCCCCGGCCGGTCCGACCCGAAGTGCCTGGCGGAACTGGGCGGTTGTGACCATGCGTAAAAGGTTAGCAGGTAATTTACCCGTGAAACATATGCCCCGGACACCCCTGCCACAGGGGTTCCTGAAAAAAATCGCGGTCGGAGCGATGAGTTCTGCGGCGAACCCCGGTCTACCCCCATGACCGACTCGCACGACAGAAGGAGCACCCCATGAACACCCTGGTCTCCACCGACGGCACCGCCCTCGCCTGCTCCGTCACCGGCTCCGGCCCGGCGGTCGTCCTGGTCGACGGCGCACTGTGCCACCGCGGCATGGGACCGAGCGCCGCGATCGCCGAGCAGCTGGCGGGGCACCACACCGTGTGGACCTACGACCGGCGCGGGCGCGGCGGCAGCGGTGACACCGGCCCCTTCGCGGTGGAGCGCGAAATCGAGGACCTGGCCGCCGTCATCGCGGCGGCGGGCGGCTCGGCCGCCGTCTTCGCCCACTCCTCCGGCGGCGCGCTCGCCCTGCGGGCCGCCGCCGCGGACATCGGCATCACCCGACTCGCCGTCTACGAGCCGCCGTTCAGCACCGAGGAGGGGCAGAGCGAGCGCTTCCGCCGGTACGTCGCCGAGCTGACGGCGGCACTCGCCGAGGAGCGCCGCGGGGACGCCGTCGCGGCCCTCATGGTCTACGCCGGGGCGCCGGCGGAGATGGTGGACGGGATGCGCGGCGCGCCGGTGTGGCCGCTGTTCGAGGCGATCGCACCGACCCTGGCGTACGACGCGGCGGCGCTCGGCGACCGGACCGGCGCGGCCGTCCCGGCGGACCTGCTGGCCACGATCGCCGTACCGACCCTGGCCCTGGACGGCGGCGCCAGCCCGGAGTCGTTGCGGGCACCGGCCCACGCGGTGGCGGCGGCCGTGCCGGGCGCCGCGTACCGGACGCTGGACGGCCAGACCCACGAGGTGACGGCCGAGGTGCTGGCGCCGGAGCTGCTGACGTTCTTCGCCTGACGCGCGTCCGGGGCACCGCCCGGTCTTCCGACGACCGCCGGCGGCGGTCTGCGCCGCCGACGAGCGGGCGCCGAGCGGTTCGGCGACGGGACACGCCCGTCCGGCGATGGTCGACCCCCTGTTCGAGCAGAACGGACAAGGGTTCGACCGACGGCTGCCTGCGGGCTCCCGTCACCGGGCCCGCCCGCTCTCCCGCCGGTACGAATGGCCCCGCACGGCACACCTCGGCACACCCCCTCCTCATATGATCGGAGCGACATGCGCCATGCTTGGTGATGCAGAACACTGAACGGAACTTGCGCCGGACGGCCCACCCGCCGTACGGCCGAGAAGGAGGAAGCACGTGGACGACGTTCTGCGGCGCGCCGCACTCTTCGCGGCACTCGACGACGAACAGGCCGGCGAGCTGCGCGCTTCCATGACCGAGGTCACCCTCGCCCGTGGGGAGTCGCTGTTCCACGAGGGCGACCCGGGCGACCGGCTGTACGTCGTGGCGGAGGGCAAGGTCAAGCTGCACCGCGCATCGCCGGACGGCCGCGAGAACATGCTGGCCGTGCTCGGCCCCAGCGAGATGATCGGCGAGCTGTCGCTGTTCGACCCGGGCCCGCGCACCGCGACCGCCAGCGCGCTGACCGAGGTCAAGCTGCTGGGCCTCGGCCACGGTGACCTCCAGCCCTGGCTGCACGCCCGCCCCGAGGTCTCGATCGCGCTGCTGCGGGCCATCGCCCGCCGCCTGCGCCGCACCAACGACGTGATGTCCGACCTGGTCTTCTCCGACGTGCCCGGCCGCGTCGCCAAGGCCCTGCTGGACCTCTCCCGCCGGTTCGGCGTGCAGTCCGAGGAGGGCATCCACGTCGCCCACGACCTCACCCAGGAGGAGCTGGCCCAGCTGGTCGGCGCCTCCCGCGAGACGGTCAACAAGGCGCTCGCCGACTTCGCCGGCCGCGGCTGGCTGAAGCTGGAGGCCCGCGCGGTGGTCCTGCTGGACGTCGAGCGGCTGTCGCGCCGCTCGCGCTGACGCCCACCGACACGGAAGGGGCCCGTCCGATCCGGACGGGCCCCTCCGCGTTCACCGGCTCAGTCGGCGCCCGGAATCAGCCCGTGCTCCTCCAGGTAGTCCAGCTGGGCCCGCACCGACAGCTCGGCGGCCGGCCAGAGCGCCCGGTCCACGTCCGCGTAGACCCGGGCCACCACCTCCGACGCGTCCCGGCAGCCCGCCTCGACCGCGGTCTCCACCTGGGCGAGCCGGGCGGCCCGGTGGGCCAGGTAGAAGTCGACGGCGCCGAGCGCGTCCGCGAGCACCGGGCCGTGGCCCGGCAGCACGGTCCGTACGCCGTGCTGGGAGGCCATGGTGTGCAGCCGGCGCAGCGAGTCCAGGTAGTCGCCGAGCCGGCCGTCGGGATGCGCGACCATCGTCGTGCCGCGGCCGAGCACGGTGTCGCCGGTGAGCACCGCACCGTCGTCCGGCAGATGGAAGGTCAGCGAGTCGGAGGTGTGCCCCGGGGTGGCCACCACCCGCAGGTCCAGGCCGCCGACCTCCAGGCGCTGGCCGCCCACCAGGCCCTCCGAGCCCAGCCGGTGCGCCGGGTCCAGGGCCCGCACCTCGGTGCCGGTCAGCTCGGCGAAGCGGGCCGCGCCCTCGGAGTGGTCGGCGTGGCCGTGGGTGAGCAGGGTCAGCGCGATCCGCTTGCCCCGCTCCTGCGCGAGGTCGATCACCCGGCGCAGATGGCCCTCGTGCAGCGGGCCCGGGTCGATCACCACCGCGAGGTCGGAGCCGGGCTCGGAGAGCAGCCAGGTGTTGGTACCGTCCAGCGTCATCGGCGACGGGTTCGGCGCCAGCACGCACAGCGCCCGAGGGGTGGCCTCGCCGCCGACGACGGCGGCGGGGTCGCCCGGCAGCAGTCCGCTCACCGGCCACCTCCGCCGTCTCGATGCAGGGCCCGCAGCGGCAGCGCCCGGACGAGGGCGCGCTGCGCCACCTCGGCGAACGGGACCTGGCTGTCGCAGGCCGGGTCACGGGGAGTCAGGCGGCGGGCGGGCATCTCGGGCGCCGTCCGGCGAGCCACGTCGTTGTGGGTCATCGGGCGTCGGTCCTCTCTCTGCGTCGGTACGGGGAGGTCGGGTCGTGCGGGCCGTACGGGTCTTGCGGTCTTGCGGGTCGTACGGGTCTTGCGGGCCGTACGGGTCGTCCCGGTCGGTGGAACGGTCAGGAGCCCTCGGGGAACTCCCCGTCGATGGTCAGCTCCTCATAACCGGGCCAGCGGACCGTCAGGCGGTCGCCGCGGACCTCGGCCCGGCCCAGGACCGGCGCCAGCGGACGGTCGACCGCCACGGCCAGGGCCTCGGCGACGGTCCGCACCGCCGACAGCTCGCGCAGCACCGTCACGGTCGGCGGCAGCATGCCGAACCGGCCCTCCCGGTGGCCCCGCACCGCCTCGGCGGGGGTCAGCCAGGCGACCCGGTCGGCCTCGCCGACCTCCAGGGCCGCGCGCTGGCCGGCCGGCAGCGCGGCGACGAAGAACCAGGTGTCGTAGCGCCGGTCCTCGAACTCCGGGGTGATCCAGCGGGCCCAGCCGCCCAGCAGGTCGCTGCGCAGCACCAGGCCGTGGTCCCGGAGGAACTCGGCGAGGGACAGCTCGTGCGCCTCCAGCGCGGCCCGCTCGGCGGACCAGTCGCGCGGCTCGGCGACGCTGTCGGCGTCCGGGCCGGCCAGCAGCACGCCGGCCTCCTCGAAGGTCTCGCGGACGGCCGCGCAGACCACCGCCCGCGCCGTCCGGGCGTCCACCCCGAGCCGCCGCGC
>NZ_JAHSQD010000644.1 GCF_020103755.1 Streptomyces sp. LS1784 | reverse complement strand
CGTCGCGCCGCTGGGCCTCGCCCGCACCGCCTCGGCCTCGGCCGCGCCCGCCCCCGCTTCCTCCGGCACCGCCCCCTCCGGCACCGGCTCCCCCGCGCGGCTCACCCTGCCCGCGCCCACCGGCCCCTTCCCGGTGGGCATGGTGCCGCTGCACCTGCGCGACGAGTCCCGGCTGGACCCGAACGCCAGGCCCGGAAAGTTCCGCGAGCTGATGGCCACCGTCTGGTATCCGGCCCGGGCCGCGGACGCCGACACGTACCCGCTCGCGCCCTGGATGACCGAGGGCGCCCTGAAGGCCTTCCTCGACGACGTCGGCTTCCCGCTCCCCCTCACGCTCGCCCCGCTCACCGCAGGCCACCAGGGCGCGCCCGTCCACCGGACCGGCCGGCCGCTGCCCGTCGTCCTCTACTCGCACGGCGCGGGCAGCCACCGGGCCGACCACACCATCGTGGTCCAGGAGTTGGCCAGCCACGGCTTCGCCGTCGTCACCGTCGACCACACCCACGACGGCATCACCGAGTTCCCGGACGGGACGGTCGTCACCCGGGACGGCGTCGCCCCGGGGCTGTACCCGAGGGACTACGCGGCCGACCTGCTCTTCCTGCTCGACCGCGTCGTCGACCTCGCCAACGGCCGCAACCCCGACGTCGACGGCCGCGCCCTGCCGGCCGGCCTGCTCGGCGGCCTGGACGCGCGGAACATCGGCGCCTTCGGCTGGTCCAAGGGCGGCACCGGCGCCGCGCTCGCCATGATCGCCGACCAGCGCATCCGCGCCGCCATCTCCCTCGACGGGCCGATGGCGTGCAATCCCCCCATCACCACCGACATCGACCGGCCGTTCATGATGATGACCGCCGACTTCGCCCGGGCCGTCAACCCGTACGCCGAGACCTTCTGGGGCCACCTGCGCGGCTGGCGCCTCGACGTCCAGGCCACCGGCGCCGTCCACGGCTCGTACGGCGACAACATGACGCTGGTCCCCCAGGCGGGCAGGCTGCTCGGCATGACCGAGCAGCAGATCCAGTCCCAGGTCGGCACCCTCGACCCCGACCGCGGCGTGCTCATCCAGCAGGCCTACCCGCGCGCCTTCTTCGACCTCCACCTGCGCAACCGGCACTGCGGCAACCTGCTCGACGGGCCGTCGAAGGCCTTCCCGGAGGTCGTGTACCACCCGTAGGCCCGGTACGGCGGCGGGCGGCCGCCACGGGGTTGCGGCCGCCCGTCCCTTCCCCCGACCGCCGACCCGGCACAACACCACCGGCACAGCCCCGGATCATTCCACCACCGTGCCGATGGCATGCCCCTTCTGCCGGAGGAAGGGCTTCTCAGTGACGTCCCGCGAGTCCAGCTGCAACCGCTCGCCGGCATCGTCCTTGACGTACCGGAAGTACCGCTCGCACGTCACCGCCCCCGAATCGGAGGTCAGCACGGCACTCGCGCCCCGCCCCGCACCCTCGATCCGCTCGTAGCGCCAGGTGCCCTTGAAGTGCTCCTGCTGGTCGGACGCCGGCTTGAAGCACACCGCCGGCAGCAGGCTCACCTGCCCGAGCTCGCCACCCTTCAGGAACTCGATCTCGCCGGCCCCCGACCGCCAGTACCCGACCACCGGCGCGTTCTCCCCGCTCCCACCGGCGCACCCCACCACCAACGACAACAGCCCCGCCAGCACCACGGCCCGCCCGCGAACGCCGTTCACCGCCCGCCTCCGTTTCCGGACTCCCCCGCGCTCACCACTGCCACTCAGGACTTCGTCATCAGGAAGCCCGGGCTCTTCAGGAGCCACAGGTCCTTACCGTTCTCCTCGGCCGTCAACCAGAACCCGCACGTGCCCCCGTCGTCCTTCCGCTTCGCCTCCACGTAGACCGCGGGACCGACGTCGTCGAAGAAGGACTTCTTCCACCGCCCCTCGATCTCCGTCGGCCGCGCCTTGTCCGCCGCAGAGCTGCTGCACACGTACGCCGGCACCTGCGCGGACCCGACCCGCCCCTCCGGCAGGAACTCCACGACGGCCGTCCCCCCGCTCCACCGCCCGACCGGATCCGGCACCTCGGGCCAGGACGGCCGGAGCTTCTGCCACGCGGCCCACCCGGCCCACCCCAGCCCGCCCGCGACCACCAGCCCGGCAGCCAGACTCCACAGCACGATTCGCAGGTCCTTCACGCACCCCTCCCTCAAAGGATCTCCCGCACACCGGCGAACACCGGGAGCGCCCCATCCGACGACCGGATGGGGCGCTCCCGGAACGGCTACTGCCGGACGAAGGGCTCGTCGGCTCGGTAGCTGTCAGCCGCAGGTCACCCGGCGAAGGACGTCACGATCCCACTCAGGATCACCAAGGACGAGACGACGATGAACACCCATCCCGTGATCCGGAGACCGCGAGCGGGTCCGTCCGCCGAGGACCTCCTGGAGGACTGCGTGAGCATCTTCGAGAATCCTCGATAGTCCGTGACCACGGCTATCCCGAGGAACAGGGGGATCAGAAAGGGCAGGGCTCTGAGCAAATCCACGAGAACTCCCAAGAAACCACTGGGGATAAATGAGGCGGTTGTGCGGGATCGGCCCGGAGAACCTATCAGGCGAGCGCTCGAACTCCCAGAGTTGCCGGCCCGGTTCAGGACAGTCGGCGCGTAGTTGTCGTGGAATGTGTCCACATGGAGCCCGGCCGGCGAGGCCCTGGATCGCCGCCGCATCGGCGTCGCCCTCGGAGCCTCCCGCACCGGGGATCGGGTCCGCACGGCCGACCGGATCGCCGGCGCTGCGGGCGTCGGCGATCCGGTGCTGCGGATCCGGCCCCTCGCCGAACGCACGAGGCGTTCGGCGAGAGGCCGAGGTGTTACCCGGAGGAGGCCGGTCAGACGCTCACGCCCGGGCCGGCGGCGGTCGGCGCGGTGGTGCTGCCGGCCTTCGCGCCGAGGATGCGTTCGATCTTGGCGACGGCAGTGCGGTACTGCTCGGAGGCGGTCTGTTCGGAGGCGCCCTGGCGCTCGAAGAAGCCGAAGGCCATGGCCACGTTGCCGAAGCGCTCGATGCCGATGTAGGCGCTGAGCCGGACGCCGGCCAGGGTGCCGTCGAGGTGGACGGCGGGGGCCTCCTTGCGGTCGCCGAGGGTGACCGGGGTGACGGTGAAGGTCACGGTGTCCTCGGGGCCGGCGTTGAAGGTGATGCTGTGGCAGGTCCGCAGAGCGTCGACGGCGGTGTCGAAGTCGGCGGCGAGCCGGTCGGGCACCTCGGCCGCGAGGACCTGGGTGACCACCGGGTTGCCGCCCGGGCCGTCGAGTGCGACCGCGGCGCGCTGGACGTCCGTGCCGGTCTGGGCGGCGTGCATGTTGATCAGGGCGCTGAGTGCGGCGCAGCCGGTCACCGGGATCGGGCCCTCGCCGGTGCTCGGGCTCTGCGTCACCGGGATCTCGGTGTGGCCGGGGCCGAGGTCGGCCGCGGTCAGCAGGGCCGACGTCAGCTGGTCGGCGGAGGGCAGGTCCTGGGCTGGTACGGCCGACGTCAGCCGGCCGGCGGAGGGCAGGTCCTGGGCTGGTACGGCAGACGCCGGCAGGGCCGTCGGGCCCAGGGCGACCGCCACGGCGGCGGCTGCGGCGGTGAGGGCGTGGATGGGCCTGGGAAGAGACATGAGGGGCCCCCGGTCGAGAGTTCGGGCAGGGACAGCCACCAGTGTCCCACCGGGGGCGGGGTGCGGCGCGCGGGCGGGGATCTCCGCAGGTCAGGAGCCGTGCGCAGGGCCGGTGGAGGGCAGGGTTTCGAGGGTCTCGGCGAGCCACTGCACCCAGAAGGCCTCCAGCCCGATGCCGGCCCTCAGCACCGCGTGCTGGAGCCGGTTCTCGCCGTCCGCCCGCTCGGCCGGGAAGTCGCGCCGCTCGATCTCCCGGTAGTCGGCCAACTGCTCCCGGTGCAGGGCCAGATGGCGCTCCAGCTCGGCCGCCAGCCCGTCCGTGCCGACCACCGCGGCCGCCCGCAGCCGCAGCAGCAGCGGTTCCCGGACGGCGCGCGGCGCGGCGCCCTCGGCGGTCCAGCGGGCCAGTTCGGCGCGGCCCTCCGGCAGGACCTCGTACTCCTTCTTCTGCCCGCGCACCGGCCCCTCCGGCTGGAGGGCCCGGATCTGTCCGGAGGCCTCCAGCCGGCCCAGTTCGCGGTAGATCTGCTGGTGGGTGGCGGGCCAGAAGAAGCCGATCGACCTGTCGAACCGCCTGGTCAGCTCCAGCCCCGAGGACGGCTTCTCCAACAGGGCGGTGAGGATGGCGTGCGGCAGCGACATGCCGTCGATCGTACGGGGACCGCCGCGGGCGA
>NZ_JAHSQD010000643.1 GCF_020103755.1 Streptomyces sp. LS1784 | reverse complement strand
AGTAGGTGAGGTACGCCGCGCTCACACCCTCCAGCGCCCCCTCCCACGTCCCCTCGTCATGCCAGTCGAACGGCACCGCACCCGAGCGCGAACCCACCCGCACCTCGTAACCCCGGGCCGTCAGCCGCTCCGCCACCCGGCGACCCGTCTTCCCCGTCCCACCGACCACCAGCACGACACCGGACTCGACCGCGAGATCCACCACACCAGCCATCACGAACACCCTCATTCCAAGACTCGAAGGAATCACCGGAGACCGATCTGTCGAAGGCGCCGGTTGCGCCCGATCGGTTCGTCGTCGTGGCACCATTCAAATCCCCCCTGGCCGGACGATCCATAGCCGCCGCTCTCAGTTCCATGCGCGAGCGTCTACGTCACCGACCAGCGACGCTCCGCCCGCCCATGGCCGTCGAGCCGCCCGCGACCAGGGCTCCCCGGTACCCACCACAACACACCCCACCCCCACTCGAAAGCCCTTTCCAGCGCCTCTCGACCCCTCCTCGACCGTGCGCGGGAACCGCCGCGAATTTCACCCGGAAACGGCCGGTGAGGGTCATGAACCGAGCGGTCGGCGACGAATGTCCACCTTTTCGGGAGCCCGGAATCCCTCGTCGCTGCCGATCGCCCCACGGTACGGCCCCGAAGGGACTCCGTCCGGTCCGGATGATCCGGCTCCGCTCCGGATGCGGCCCGCCGCCCGGTACGGCCCCGCCCGGCCGCCGGAGCCCTGCCGAGGTGCTCGAATGCTCCCGCACCCCAGGGTCAGGCAGGTGACCGGAACCCGTCGAGCCCTTGCGCAAATATTCTGACCGATCATCAGACTTGCCATGGGTTAGGGAGATTGTCCGTGCAAGCACTCCCGATCCATGGCTAGCATCTGAAATCCATTCTGTTCGAGCGCTAATCGCCTGGGAGGGGCGGCGCCGGGCAGACCGACAGGAGTCTTCATGCGCGTGTCCAAGCACGTCCACCCCGTCAGCAGCCGCCCGACCGCGGCCGACGTCGCCCTGCCACCGGCGCTGCCCTATCCCGACGGCTGGTCCGCACTCGCCTTCTCCGCCGAACTCAAGCCCGGCACCGTCCTCACCCGCCAGCTCGCGGGCGAGGACGTCGTGCTGTACCGGCTGCGCGACGGCCGCCTCCGCGCGATCCGCCCGTACTGCCCCCACCTGGGCGCCCACCTCGGCCTGGCCACGGTCGAGGGCAACGACCTGGTCTGCCCCTTCCACCGCTTCGCCTTCGACGCCGAGGGCCGCTGCGTACGCACCGGATACGGCACCCCGCCGCCCAAGACCGCGCTGACGCCGCTGCCGGTGCGCGAGGTGAACGAGGCGGTCTTCGTCTGGCGCCACCACGACGGCCGGGAGCCGGACTGGGAGATCCCCGCCTGGCACCGGCTCGGCGGCGGGCGCCAGCCGCTGCGGTACGCCTCCTTCGAGATGCCCGGCTACGCCCAGGACGTCATGGAGAACTCCTTCGACCTGGGCCACTTCGTCACCCTGCACGGCTGGCCGCAGGGCGAGTTGGTGGCGCCGGTCGAGTTCGACGGCACCGGCTTCCACATCTCGATGCTCGTCCGGGAGACCTTTCCGCTGCTCGGGCTGCGCGAGGTCCACGTGGACGTGGACGGGTACGGTCTCACCGCCCTGCACACCGACGTGCACACGCCCTCGCTCGGCCTGGAGATCTGCTCACTGGTCATGGCCACCCAGGTCGCCCCGGGCCGGATGCAGTTGCGGCAGGCGAGCCGCTTCGTCATGTCGGAGCCGTCCGGGCTGCCGCCGGCCGTCGCCCGGACGGTCAGCCGGGCGGTCACCAGGCTGCTGGCGGGCCCGATGTTCAAGCGCAACCTGGAGTTCACCTCGGCAGACTTCCCGATCTGGTCCACCAAGCGGTACACGTCCCCGCCCCGGCTCGCCCCGGGCGACGGGCCGATCGGCGCGATGCGGCACTGGGCCCGGCAGTTCTACCCGCCGGACCACCAGGCGCACCTTCCGGGGCCGGCCGCGCTCGCCGACCGCAACGGCCCGGGCGCACCCGACGGCGACGCCGCCGCGGGCCGCACCCGAACGGAGACCTCCGGCAAGGCACCCAGTGGGGCCACCCGGGGCTGAGCCGATCCCGACGGCAGCCTGCCCCTGCCGGTCGGCGGCTTCTCGGGCGACCTGCGGAACAAGTAGCCCCCGGTTCCACACGCGGCGGGGCGGCCCTCACTCCCGGCGGGCCGCCCCGCCGCTTCCGCCTGCCCGGAAGCCCTCACCAGAGCGCCCGGAACCCCACTCGACGGGCACTTGAGGAATCCGGCCCCCTCCCCTCGCCGCCACTAGGGTGCGACGCATCCACCCCACCATCCCCGTGATTCGAACACACTTCCGCACCAGCAGGGCCGCCGTCCCCACGGCGCACCGCTCCCGTCCACCGGATCCACGAGTCCCCGTCCCCCGCACGAGAGGAGAACCGCCATGCACCTCAGGGTCCTCGGCCCCCTGACCGCCGACCTCAACGGCATCTCCGTCGCCCCCACCGCCGCCAAGCAGCGCCAGATCCTCGCCCTCCTCGCGCTCTACCCGAACCGGATCCTGCCCACGGCCACCCTGATCG
The DNA here is from genome assembly GCF_020103755.1 of Streptomyces sp. LS1784. Taxonomy (GTDB): domain Bacteria; phylum Actinomycetota; class Actinomycetes; order Streptomycetales; family Streptomycetaceae; genus Kitasatospora. The sequence goes on along the minus strand of NZ_JAHSQD010000643.1, from coordinate 1,723 downwards.
AGGAGATCTGGGGCGACGACCCACCCAGACAGGCGCTCACCACGATGCAGACGTACATCCTGCAACTGCGCCGCCGGATCACCCAGGCCCTCGGGCCGACCCCGCACACCACCGCCAAGGACATCCTCACCACCCGGCACGGCGGCTACCAGCTCACCACCCACCCGGACAACCTGGACGTCCACACCTACAACCTGCTGACCACCCAGGGCCAGCACGCCTTCAACCACGGCCAGGACCACCAGGCCGCCACCCACTTCCGCCAGGCCCTGGCGCTCTGGCACGGCCCCGCCCTGGTCGACGTCCGGCCCGGACCGATCCTCACCATCGAGATCATGCGCCTGGAGGAGAGCCGGCTGATCACCCTGGAGCGCCGCATCGACACCGACCTGCGGCTCGGCCGGCACAACGAGCTGATCCCCGAGCTCACCCACCTGACCCACCGGCACCCGCACCACGAGGGCCTGCACGCCCAGGCCATGGTCGCGCTCTACCGGGCCGGCCGGCAGACCAGCGCCCTGACGACCTACCACCACCTGCGGCACCGGCTGACCACCGAGCTCGGCATCCAGCCCTCCCCGCACCTCCAGCACCTCCAACACGCGATCCTCACCCTGGACCCCACCCTCAACACGCCCACCACGGCCCACCCGACCACCTACAACCTGTACTCGGCCTGAGCCCCGTCCGGACGGCCGTCCCCGCCGACCTCTCCCAGCCCTCACCCACAGGACGCGTCATGACCACCGCACCCGAGAAACCCCTCGCCCTGATCACCGGCGGTACCCGCGGCATCGGCCTCGCCATCGCCCGCGAGCTCGGCGGCCGCGGCCACCGTGTCTTCATCTGCGCCCGCACCGCCCGGGACATCGACCAGGCCCTCGCCACCCTGCGCGACGAGGGCCACCAGGCCGACGGCCTCACCTGTGACGTCCGCGACCCCGGCCAGGTCGGCGAACTGATCCGGCACGCGGTGGCCCAGTACGGCCCGATCACCGTCCTGGTCAACAACGCCGGACGCACCGGCGGCGGCCCGACCGCCACCACCACCGACGACCTCTGGTACGACGTCATCGACACCAACCTCAACGCGGTCTTCCTGGTCACCCGGGAGACCCTCCGGCACGGCCACATCACCAGCACCACCCACCCGCGGATCATCAACATCGCGTCCACCGCCGGGAAGCAGGCCGTCACCCTGGGCGCCCCGTACACCGCGAGCAAGCACGCCGTGATCGGCTTCACCCGGGCGCTGGCCAAGGAGCTGGCGCCGACCGGCACCACCGTCAACGCCATCTGCCCCGGGTACGTCCAGACCCCGCACACCGCCAGGATCCACCACGAGTACGCGACCGCCTACAACACCACCCCCGAGACCATCCACCAGCACTTCCAGACGCACATCCCGCTCGGCCGCTACACCACGCCCGAGGAGGTCGCCTCGCTGGCCGGCTACCTCACCAGCCCGACCGCGGCCAGCATCACCGCCCAGGCACTGAACGTCTGCGGCGGGCTCGCCACCCAGTAACCCCGGCGCGATCCTGGCCGGCCCACGGGAAGGATGAGGGCTCCGGTGCCCGCTGATCAGCAATGACGAACCGTCAGTTCTCCAGCGCACCCGTCACCTTGCTGGTGGCCGGCACCCCCGCGCCCGAGCCGTGCCTGCCCGCCGCCCGTCCGCCCGGACCGCTGGACGCCGGGGCGGCGCGTGCCGCACTGGCCG
>NZ_JAHSQD010000642.1 GCF_020103755.1 Streptomyces sp. LS1784 | reverse complement strand
CGCCGCACGGTCGGCCGCCTGGGCCTTGAGCGCGCGCTCGACGCCCGCCCGCGCCTCGACGACCTGGCGCCGCAGCGCCGGCGCCGGCTCGGCCGAGGCCAGCCACGCGTCGGTCGTGTCCAGCGTCTCCTGCGTCACCTGCAGGGCCGGGTACAGCCCGACGATGATCTGCTGCGAGATCTCGTGGCTGCGGGTCTCCCAGACGCCCTTCACCGCCGCGAAGTACTTCGCCGCGTACGGCGCGAGCAGCTCGCGCTGGTCGGACTGCTGGAAGCCGGCGATGACCGCTTCCTGCACATAGTTCGTCAGCTTGTCGGACTCCACCACCGACGCCCAGGCCTCCGCCTTGGCCTCGGCGGTCGGCCGGGCGGCGCGGCAGGTGGCCGCGTGCTCCTGGCCGGCCGCGGTGTTGTCCCGCTCCAGCTCGGCGGCGATGAGGGCCTCGTCGGCCCGGCCGGTGGCGGCGAGCCGGGTGAGCAGGGTCCAGCGCAGCTCGGTGTCCACCGCGAGGCCCTTGATCTCCACCGAGCCGTCCAGCAGCCCGGCGAGCAGGCCCAGCTGACCGTCCGTACGGGCGACCGCGGCGAGGGCGCGGGCCCAGGCCAGCTGGTGGTCGCTGCCGGGCTCGGCGGCGCGCAGGTGCTCCTCCGCGGCGGCGGCCCAGCGGTCGAGGCCCTCCTCGCGCCACGCCGGGTCGACGTAGGCGTCGAGGGCGAGCTTGACCTGGCGGTGCACGGACTGCACCACGCCGATGTCGCTCTCACGCCCGATGCCGGACAGCGCCAGCGACAGGTAGTCGCGGGCGGCCAGCTCGCCGTCGCGGGTCATGTCCCAGGCGGAGGCCCAGCACAGCGCGCGCGGCAGCGAGTCGGTGAAGCCGCCGAGGTACTCGGTGACGACGGCCATCGAGTCCTCGTCCAGCCGGATCTTGGCGTACGAGAGGTCGTCGTCGTTCAGCAGCACGACGGCCGGGCGGTGCCGGCCGACCAGCTCGGGCACCTCGGTGCGCGGGCCGTCGACGTCCAGCTCGATCCGGTCGGTGCGCACCAGCGCGTCGCCGTTCAGCTCGTACAGGCCGATCGCGATGCGGTGCGGCCGCAGCACGGCCTCGCCCTTGGCGCCGGCGGGCAGCGCGGGGGCCTCCTGGAGCACGGTGAAGGACTCGATCTCGCCGTCGGTGTTGACGGTGACGGCGGGCCGCAGCACGTTGATGCCGGCGGTCTCCAGCCAGGCCTTGGACCAGGCCTTGAGGTCGCGGCCGCTGGCCTCCTCCAGGGCGCCGAGCAGGTCGCTGAGCCGGGTGTTGCCCCAGGCGTGGCGCTTGAAGTAGGCCTGCACGCCCTGGAAGAAGGCGTCCTGGCCGACGTACGCCACCAGCTGCTTGAGCACCGAGGCGCCCTTGGCGTAGGTGATGCCGTCGAAGTTGACCTGGACGTCCTCCAGGTCGTTGATGTCCGCCATGATCGGGTGGGTGGACGGCAGCTGGTCCTGCCGGTACGCCCAGGTCTTCATCTGGTTGGCGAACGTGGTCCAGGAGTGCGGCCACTTGGAGCCGGGGGCCTCGGCCTGGCAGACGGCCTCGGCGAAGGTCGCGAAGGACTCGTTGAGCCAGAGGTCGTTCCACCACTCCATGGTGACGAGGTCGCCGAACCACATGTGGGCGAGCTCGTGCAGGATCGTCGCGGCACGGGCCTCGTACGCGGCGTCGGTGACCTTGGAGCGGAACACGTACTGGTCGCGCAGGGTGACGGCGCCCGCGTTCTCCATCGCGCCGGCGTTGAACTCCGGGACGAAGAGCTGGTCGTACTTGGCGAACGGGTACGGGAAGTCGAACTTCTCCTGGAAGTAGTCGAAGCCCTGCTTGGTGACCTCGAAGACGGCCTCCGGGTCCAGGAACTCGCGCAGCGAGGGCCGGCAGTAGACGCCCAGCGGCACCTTCTGCTCGCCGTTCTCGTAGGTGTCGAAGACCCCGACGTACGGGCCGGCGACGAGCGCGGTGATGTAGCTGGAGATCCGGCCGGTGGGCTCGAACGTCCAGACCTGGGTGTCTCCGTCGCCGACCGGCTCGGGGGTCGGCGAGTTGGAGACCACGACCCAGCCCTTCGGCGCGGTCACGGTGAACGCGAACGCGGCCTTCAGGTCGGGCTGTTCGAAGGTGGCGAAGACCCGGCGGGCGTCCGGCACCTCGAACTGGGTGTACAGGTAGGTCTCGCCGTCGACCGGGTCGACGAACCGGTGCAGGCCCTCACCGGTGTTGGTGTACGCGCAGTTCGCGACGACCCGCAGCTCGTTCTCGGCCGCCAGGCCCGGCAGCGGGATGCGGCTGTCGACGAAGCTCGCCGGGTCGAGCCGCACGCCGTTGAGGGTGATCTCCTCGACGCTCGGGGCGACGAGGTCGATGAAGGTCTCCGCGCCGGGGGTGGTGGCGGTGAACCGGACCACGGTGGTGGACCGGAAGGTACCGCCCTCGCGGGCCGAACCGAGGTCGAGCTCGATGTCGTACGCGTCCACGTGGAGGAGGTCGGCCCGGGTGCGGGCCTCCTCACGGGTCAGGTTTGTGCCGGGCACTCGCTGCACTCCTTTGTCAGACTGATGGTCCGAATCCTCGCACGTCCAACGGACGGGGCGGCCGAATAATCACGGGCGGGGCGGGCCCGGGCGATCAGCCCGTACCCGCCCCGCCCGTGCGGCTCGCGACGAGGGTCACGCCCCCGGCGTCGGCCCCGGTGTCACCCCGGGGTCACTTCTTCCACTTGGTCAGCGGACCGTCGCTGGCGCTGTAGCGGCGGAACGCGTAGACGGCGCCGTCGTCCGCGATCAGGTACTCGGAGCTGCTGCTGCCGATGCTCATGCTGGTCGGCATGGTCATGGTGCCGAGATCGGTCATCGAGCCGTCGGTCGGCGAGAGCGTCACCAGCCGGGCGGGCTTGTTGTAGCCCTGGTCGACGATCGCGCGGACCTTGCCGTCCTTGTCGGTCCCGGCCACCAGGCGCATGTCGTTGCCGGCCGAGCCGGAGTTGGCCGACCAGAGCCGCTTGCCGGTGTTCAGGTCGTAGGCGTTGATGCCCGACTTGCTGCCGCTGACCTGGACGTACAGCGTGGTGCCGCTGACGACGTTGCGGGTGAGGGCCTCGTCCTGGCCGGAGAGCCGCAGGCTGTCCGAACCGGGCTCCTTGACGGACATCTGGTTGCCCGGCTTGTTGTCCTTGTCGAACGGCAGGATGTAGTCGCCCTGCGGGCCGTTGGACATCAGCAGCACCAGCGGCTTGTCCTGGACGACCGAGTCGACCTGCTCGATGCTGCCGGTGAGGGTGACCGGGGTGCTGGCCGGCTTGCCGGTCTCGGCGTTGACGATGACCAGCTGGGACTTCGGGCCGCTGGTGCCGTAGCAGCGGTCGCTGACCGCGATCTGGACGCCGGCCGCCTTGCCGCGCAGGATGCAGTCCTTGTCGCGCGGCTGGTACTGCCAGGCCGGCTGGCCGTTGGCGATGTTCAGGGCGCCGACCGTGTTGCCGCCGATGGCGACCACGTTCTCGGTGACGCTGAGGGTCGGCGAGGACATCCGGTCGGCCGAGACCTTGACGGTCCAGAGCAGCTTGCCCTGGGCCAGGTCGACGGCGCCGACGGTGGAGCAGTCGCTGTCACCGGTGTTGAAGGAGACGGCGGCGACGCCCTTGGAGTTGGCGCCGTACGAGGCGGTGCACATCTCCTTGCTGCCGGCCGGGACGGGGATGGTCCAGGCCTCCTTGCCGTCGGCCAGGTTGTAGCCCCTGATGCCCGAGCTGTCGACGCGTACGGCGAGCTTGTCGGTGCCCCAGACGCCGAGCAGCTGGTTCGCGCTGTCCGCGTTGGCCGGTTTGGGGACGCTCCAGGCGACGGTGAAGGTGCCGCCCTTGGGACCGGGGCCGGGGGTGGGGCCGTTGCTGGTCCCGCCGTCGTCGGTGGTGCCGGTGCTGATCGGGCCGGGGGCCGGATCGGGCTCGGGGCCGGGGCCCTTGAGCAGGACGACCAGGGCGACCACGATCGAGATCGCCAGCACACCGCCGATGATCCCGCCCCACAGCATCACGGGGTTGCGCTGCTTGGGCGCGACGGGAGCGACGGGCGCGCCGGGGTAGCTGTACCCGGGCTGCTGCGCGTAGTTGTAGCCGCCGGCGTTGTAGGCCTGCCCGGCGTCCGGGGCGCCGTACGGAGCGCTGGGGACCGGGTCGTACGGGCCGACCGGTGCGCCGCCGGGCGGCGGCGGGGCCTGGGTGGGGAACCCGGTCGCGGTCGGCGCGTAGGCCGTGTACTCCGGGCTGCCGACGGGCGGCTGCGCAGGTGGCTGTGCGGGCGGTGC
>NZ_JAHSQD010000641.1 GCF_020103755.1 Streptomyces sp. LS1784 | reverse complement strand
CGCCCTGCTGGGCCGTCGGCCGGCCGGCCGCCCGGTCTCGGTGCTGCACCACGGGCCGCTGCCCCGGGCCGCCGAGACCGCACGGCTGGTCGCGGAGCAGCTGACCGGCGTGCGGCCGGAGCCGTGCGAGGAGGCCGGGGACTTCGTGCCGTACGTGCCCCCGCGGGAGGAACTTCCCGGCGACAGCGCCGCGTTCGTGCTGGACCGCCTCTCGTCCACCACGGCGCAGGAGCGGGCCGACGGTGAGGTGCTGGCGCGGCGGGCCGTCGAGCGGTTCACCGGGCCGGTGCCGGGCGGCGAGGAGCGGCACGAACTGGTCGTCACCCACGCCTTCCTGATCGGCTGGCTGGTCCGGCACGCGCTGGACGCCCCCGCCTGGCGCCGGCTCGGCCTCAACGCCGCCAACGCGGCGCTGACCGTCCTGCGCTACACACCCGGCCGGCCGCCCGCCGTGCTGCTGCTGAAGGACCAGGGCCATCTGCCGGAGGAGCTGCGCTGGACCGGGTTCCCGCCCCAACTCCGCTGCTGACAAGGGATCGAGGGCCCGTCGACAGGAATATGCAGACCGGTCTACTATCGCCGCATGGGAGTCAAGGGCGAGGAGACCCGGGCCCGGCTGATCGCCGGCACCAGGGAACTGATCGAGGCGCAGGGCTACTTCGGGACGGGCCTGAACCGGATCGTGGCCGCCACCGGCGCCCCGCGCGGCTCGCTCTACTTCCACTTCCCCGGCGGCAAGGACCAGTTGGTGGCCGCCGCCCTCACCCAGGCCGGCCAGGAGGTCGAGGCGCTGCTCGCCGGCCTGGCCGCCGAGGGAGCCGGCACCACCGCCCTCGCCGAGCGCCTGATCGAGGCCTTCGCCGACCGTCTGGAGCAATCCCGCTACACCAGCGGCTGCCCGATCGCCACCGTCGCCCTGGAGGTGGCCGGCACCAACGAGACCCTGCGGACGGTCTGCGCCGAGCTGTACGCCGGCTGGCAGCAGGTCCTGGCCGGCCGCCTGGAGGGCGAGGGCTTCGGCCCGGCGGAGGCCGAGGTCGCCGCCGGGCAGGTGCTCGCCCTGCTGGAGGGTGCCGTCCTGCTCGCCTCCGTCCGGCGCAGCCGCGAACCGCTGGACCACGCCCGGCACGCCGTCCGGCAGTTGCTCGGCCGCGGATAGGCGGCGCACGGGCAGGGCGTTCCGCGCCTCCGCCTGCCCGAAAAATATGCAGACCGGTCTACTGATTCTGGATTCCTGGAGTTCACCATGGCCCCCGTCCCACCGCCCCGCATCCTCGTCCTCGGCGCCACCGGCTTCCTCGGCCGCTGGCTGGTCCTCGAACTCCTCACCCGCGGCGAGCCGGTGGCCGCCGCCGTCCGCGACACCGGCCGCGCGAACGCCCTGCGCCGGTGGCTGCACGACCACGGCACGGACGGCACCGCGCTGACCACCGTCACCGCCGACCTCACCCGCCCCGGACTCGGCCTCTCCCCCGAGGACGACGCCCGGCTCGCCGAGGTCCGCGACGTCCACAACCTCGCCGCCCGCTACGCCTTCGGCCTCACCCGCGCCCAGGCCGAACCCGCCAACGTCCACGGCGCCCTGCACACCCTGCACTGGTCCGCCACCCGGCCCCGGCTGCGCCGCCTGGTCCACCTCTCCGGCTACCGCGTCGGCCGCGACCCGCAGCCGCGGTACCCCCTCGACCCGTCCGCGACCGCCGCGCTCTACACCAGCCTCGGCGCGTACGAGGCCTCCAAGCACCTCGGCGACGCCGCCGTCCGGGTCACCGCACCCGGCCTCGGCGTCCCGCTCACCACCGTCAACCCCAGCAGCGTCATCGGCCACTCGCAGACCGGTGAGGCCGGCCAGTACCTGGGCCTGGCCCAGCTCGTCCACCAGCTCCACCGCGGCCGCCTCCCCCTGCTGCCCGGCACCCGGCGCACCTTCCTCCCCGTCGTCACCGTGGACCACCTGGCCCGCTTCCTCGCCGCCGTCCCCGAGCACGACCGCGCCCCGCTCACGGCCCACACCGTCCTCGACCCCGCCACCCCCTGCCTCCCCGACCTGATCACCCTCCTCGCCCACCACCTCGGCGTCCGCCCGCCCCGCGCCCGGATCCCCGTCGCCCTGGTCCGCCGCCTCCCCCGCGCCCTCACCGGCGCCGACCCGGAGACCCTCACCTTCCTCTCCGAGGACCGCTACGACACCAGCTCCGCCGACCGCCTCACCAGCACCGCCGGCCTCACCCACCCGCCCCTCACCCCGGCCCTGACCCGCTGGGCCACCCGCCTGGTCGAGGAGGGCTTCGGCACACCGTGACGGCAGCACGGAACGCCGGCCGCCAGGTCCGCCGCTCGCCGACGACCGGCAGTACGGCGGCGATGACGCGGGCCGGCACCACCACACACCGCGGGGCGCGGCACATCCACCGGCACCACGGGCATGATGTGACGTCACGTCAGTTACACGCCGGGCGGGGCCGGATGGCGTTTCGGTTCCACTTCGCCGGCGAGGATCTGGCGCGTACCAGGGTGGCGGGTGCGATGGCCTCGATGGTCGAGCTGAACGTGCAGTGCGCGTCCTGCAGGAACGCAACCACCAGGTACGGCTCGGGGCCTGGTAGCGGACGGCACGCGGGCCGTCCGCCCGCCCCTCCCGATCGAGACCGTCCGGCAGGGCCGCGGCTGAGCGGCTACGCCTCCCGCTCGAAGAGCAGCGCCGTCCAGTGCACCCCGTCGCGGCCGTGCAGTTCGGGGCGGACGGCGCGGTGGAGGAGCCGCAGGCCGCAGGCCTCGGCAAGGGTGATGGTGAGCTCGGGCGGGAGGTCGAACATCCGGCGGCCGGGTGGGACAGGACCGTGGCGGAGGGTGAGGGCGAGCCGGCCGGCGGGGGCCAGGAGGCGGGTGAGCGCGGCCATGGCGGGCGGGCGCTCGGCAGGGGCGAGGTGCATCCAGACGGCGGTGAGCAGGACGAGGTCGTAGCGTTCGCCCTCGGCGGCGAGCAGCGGCAGTCCGGGCAGCGCGTCGGCGATCCAGCGCACGCCCGAACCGGCGTGCAACCGTTCGCCGACAGCGCGGAGTTCGGGGGTCGGCTCGGCGGCGACCACCCGGTGGCCGAGAGCGGCGAGGGCGGCGGCGTCACGGCCGGTGCCGGCGCCGACGTCGAGGACGGACGCGGGTGGGGCCGGGTACAGGTGATGCAGCTCCCGGTGCACCTCGGCGAAGCTCACGCTCTCGTACTGCACGGCGAGTTGCTCCGCCGCCTCGCCGTACCCGGCGGTGCCGGCCGGCGCGTTCACTGCGCCTCCCGGACGGCCACCGCGTCGCCGGCCGCGGCCGCAGCCGCGAGGAAGACCCGCAGCTCGCGCAGGTCGTGGACGACGAGCGCCGAGGCACGCAGGAAGGCGGAGGCCGTCGCGACCTGCTCGGGGCGTAGCACCGGCATGGAGCCGCCCGGCAGCGCCCCGCCCGCGAGCCGGTCGTACCGGATGTCGCGGTCGCGGGGCACGAGTTCGCCGAATTCCTCCGGCGCGCAGGTGTCCACGGCCCGACCCGGCCGACGGCAGCAGAAGTGATCCACACTCACCCGCCCAGCGTAACGAAGCCGGCGCTCCGCACCAAGCCGATTCAGGCCGTACCGAGCCGGGGTTCAGGCCGTACCGAGCCGGTTCAGGCCTCGCCGGGGTGCCAGGCGGGCCATTCCCAGGGGCGGTCGGCCCAGTGGACCCGCTGGGGGTCGCGCGGGTCGAGGTCGGGGAAGAGCTGGTGGACACGGGGCTCGAACTCCTCCGGCGCGAGCGGCTCCCAGCCATGGCCCTCGAAGTGGACGAGGCGGTAGCGGCTGTCGGTCCGGAACTCGGCCACCTCGACCAGGGGCTTGGACGTGCTGTTGGTCTCCATGGCCCCAGCATGTGGCGCGGTGGCAATCAGCGCCCGTCCAAACCCCTCTTCCGGGTCATGTCCCGGCGTCGGCGCGCTCGTTGAGCACGGAAAGGTTCGAGGGGGGCCACTGGAAGGAGGAGCACATGACTGCGCAGCCCACCGGAGGGCCATGGCAGTGGCCGCAGAACGCCTGGCAGCCGCCGGTCCCGGCGAATCCGCCACCGCCGTGGTCCACCGCCACGGCGCCGAGGCGTCTGTCACGCAAGGCCTGGACGGCCACGATGGTCGGGACGGGAGCCGTGCTGGCCTCCGTCCTGGCGATGTGCGGGCCGGGGTCGGGTGACGAGGTCCGCGTGGCGGCGGTGCCGGACGCCACCCCCTCCGCCTCGGAGCCGGCAGCGCAGCCGCCTCCGGCCTCCCCGTCGCCGACCGCACCCGCGCCGTCCCCGCTGCCACCGCCCACCCCGGGGGTGGCGCTCCCGGCG
>NZ_JAHSQD010000640.1 GCF_020103755.1 Streptomyces sp. LS1784 | reverse complement strand
GCGGCTGCCGCGGGGGACGCGGCTGCCCTCGACCGGGCCCCGGCCCGGGGCCCGGTCGTCGCCGGGCTCGGGGAGCAGGGCGGGGGCCGCGCCGGCGAGCACTCCCCCGGGGACGGGTCGGTACTGCGGCAGTCCGGTGGCCGTCATGGGCCCTCCTGTACCTCGTCGGTTCCGGAAGCACAGCCGTTGGGACGGGCCGCCGGGCTGGGACGGGCCGGGGGCGACGGCATGGGCTTTTCCGCGTACCAGGACAACGCGGCGGGCGCACCGCGGGCCACGGGGCGCCTTACAGCAAGGCATGGCATTTCATGGCAGATATCCCGCAACATCGCCCGTTTTGCCCTGGATTGACGGTCAATGCCCCACCAACCGACTGTGGCCACTCGGTGACTCCGAGTACTCTCGGCGCCATGGCAGCCACCCCACCGGCCGAGCCGAACCGACCGTCCCCCAACACCGTGATGCGCGCGCTGCGCGGCGACCGCTCACCGGGCGAGTTCGCCACGGCCGTCCGCAGAGCCGCTCGCGAGATCGGCGAGCACGTGTCCTGCGACGCCCGCTACGTCGGACGGGTCGAGTCCGGTGAGATCCGCTGCCCCAACTACGCCTACGAGCGGGTGTTCCGGCACATGTGGCCGGACCGCACGCTCGCCGACCTCGGCTTCGCCCCCCGGACCTCCGTCCGCCGCCGCTCGGCGGACGGGTCCGGCGGACGGGTCGAACCGCCTCCGCTCCACCCGACGTTCCCGCCCCTGCCCGCCCCGCGCTCACCTCTCTCCACTCAACTCCCGTACGCTGCCTCGCCGTACGCGGATCCAGCCGCTCCGGACGGGCCCCCGTGGCCGAGCCCCGGCGCGGTGCCCCGGGGGCCCGATGGATCGCCCTATCTCGACGAGGAGAACGACGACGTGCGTCGCCGTACGTTCCTGGCCGGCGGCACCACCGCGCTGGCCACCGTGATCGGCATCGACCGACCGGCCGCGGCCGCCGGCCGACAGGCCGGTGCCGACGGCGCCTCCGGTGCACTCACCGGCCAAGGCGTCCTTCCCGGTGCGGAGTTCACCGCACCGTCGCCGCTCGGCGGCGAACCGCTGGTGCCCGGTCGGCCCTGGCCGGTGGCACCGCTGCGCCGGGTCGGCGCCGCCGAGGTGCTCGGCGTCGAACAGGCCGTCCGGGAGATCCGGCTGGCCGACGACGCGCACGGCGCCGACGCCCTGTACGAACTCGCCGGGCAGTCGCTGCGCAACGCGTACGTGCTGCTCAACGAGTGCGAGTACAGCGCCGAGACGGAGCGCCGGCTCCAGGCCGGGGCGGGCGAACTCGCCATCTCGGTCGGCTGGTTGGCGCACGACTCGAACCGCCTCGCGGACGCCCGCTCGTTCTACTCCGAGGCGCTCGCCACCGCCCGGATGGCCGGGGACTCCGCCCTGGAGGCACACGTCTTCTGCAACAGCGCCTTCCTTGCCCGGGACGCCGGCCGCCCGCGCGAGGCGCTGCGCGCCGCCCAGGCCGGGCAGGTCGCCGCCCGGGGGCTGGACTCCGACCGGCTGCTCGCCCTGCTGACCATGCGCGAGGCCGGCGCCTGGGCGCTGCTCCAGGACCGCGCCTCCTGCGAGCGCGCGCTCGGCCGGGCGTACGCCCTGTTCGACCGGGGCCCCGGCGAGCAGGACCCGGAGTGGATGTCCTTCTTCGGCGAGGCCGAGATCGCCGGCCTCCAGGCGCAGTGCTGGTCGGCACTCGGCGACTGGGACCGCGCCAGCGAGCAGGCCGGGCTGGCGATAACGCTCCAGAAGCCGCACTTCGTCCGCAACCGGGTGCTGTACACCGCCGAGCTGGCCCACGACCGGCTCGGCCGCGGGGATCTGGCGGGTGCGGCGCACCACGGCTCGGCCGCCGTCGCACTGTTCGGTGACGTCGGCTCGGCCCGGATCCGGAGCATGCTCGCGGACACCGCCGGACGGCTGCGCCCGCACGTCGCGGTGCCCGAGGTGCGCCGGTTCCTGACCGACTACGACCGGGCGGCGGCCTGAGGCCCGCCTCGCGGACTCCGCCGCAGGCGCTCCTGCCGCCCACGGTTCGGCCGCCGGTGCTCGTTCGGAGGCAGCGCGACCGTGTCGGCCGCCGGACGGGTACGCCCGCCGCCATCGCCGACATCACGTCGAGTGCCGTGACCCCTACCGGCGTCGGAGTCCTCCGGCCCCCGGCCCCGGGCCTGCGCCCGCTCCACTGCGGGCCGGTCCCGAACGGCTGGGAAGCGGCGGAGCGAGCACGGACCGCGCTCCGCCGCCCATGTGCGGACGGCGTCTCCCGCCGGGCCGGGGGTCAGTGCCCGGCGCCCAGGCCCTCCAGGTGGGACAGGTCGTTCCAGACCTCCACCGCCGGAGCGCCGTACTCCCAGGACAGCACGCAGAGCGCGGCAGTGCCGAGCTTGAACCGCTGGGCGAACTCGGGCGGCAGGCCCAGCCAGCGCGCGGTCAGGATGCGCAGCAGGTGGCCGTGCGCGAACAGGACGACGTCCCGGTCGGCGCAGTGCATCACGGTGGTGTCCGGGTCCGGGACGCCGTGCTCGTCCTTGAGGGCGGCCAGGAAGGCGTCCACCCGGGCGGCCACCTCGGAGAGCTTCTCGCCGCCGGGCACCCCGTCGCGCCAGATCAGCCAGCCGGGCTGGTCGGTGGCCCGGATGTCCGCACCGGTGCGGCCCTCGTACCGGCCGTAGTCCCACTCCATCAGTTCCGGACGCTCCACCGCGCGGTCGCCGAAGCCGGCCAGCTCGCAGGTCTCCTTGGCCCGGCCGAGCGGGCTGGTGTAGACGAGCGCGTCCGGCAGCCCGTTCCAGGGGGCCTTGGCGAGTCGGGCGCCGAGGGCCCGGGCCATCGCCCGGCCCTCCTCGGTCAGCGGGATGTCGGTGCGGCCGGTGTGGCGGCCGGTGGCGGACCACTCGGTCTCGCCGTGGCGGACCAGCACGATTCGGGCGGGCATGGGCGGCTCCTCGCAACGGGCGGTGGCAACGGTCGGTCTCACCATTGAGCACCGGGCTCCATGATCCCCCACCCGGACGGCTGCCACGACGCGGGACCGTACCGGCGGCCACGGTCGCACGCCGGTGACCGCGGCCCGCCGGGCATGCGGTTCCGGCCACCCGGTACGTCGCCCAACGGCCGGTCCGCACCGCATTGTCGGACCCGGATGCGACACTGGGCCGCACCATGAACGTCTCGACGAACGTCCCGCCCGGCGGGCCCGCTGAGCCGCTCGCCCAGCGGCTCGCGGAGCTGCGCGGACCGGCCCCGCAGCGCAGTCTGAACGCCCGCTCCCTCGCCGCGCTCGCCGCCAATCCGGGCTGCCACCGCCGCGCCGTGCTCGACGCGGCCGGGGTGGACAAGTCGGCGCTGGCGGCCCGGCTCGGCCGCCCCGCCCCCTTCGGCCAGTCCCCCTTCGCCATCGCCCGCGGCGTGATCTTCGAGTCCCGGCTGAAGGCGGACGGCTACGCCCCGCTGCTGGAGCCGCTCCGCCACCACCTGGGCGTCCCGGCGGACGGCCACGCCCCGCTCCGGGTGCCGGACCTGCTGCACCGCTCCGGCCCGGCCGTACGCGCCGACCGGACGGCCGAGGCGCTGGCCCGGGCTGCCGCCGACCCGGAGGCCTGGACGCTGCTGGACCACCCGATGCTGCGCCTGGAGGTGGCCGGCAGCACCGCCTACCTGGAGCCGGACGCGCTGGTGGTGCACGGCGGGCGGTGCACCGTGGTCGAGATCAAGTCCTTCCCGGTGCTGGACGGCAGCGCGGACCCGGCCAAGGTCGGAGCCGCCGCCCGGCAGGCCGCCGTGTACGTGCTGGCGCTCCAGCGGGCCGCGGCCACGGCGGCCGGGCAGCCGCTCGACGAGGACCCGTACACCGAGCAGCGGCTGCCGGGCAGCCCCCGCACCAGCGTGCTGCTGGTCTGCCCGAAGGACTTCGGCAACCGGCCGACCGCGGTCGCCGTGGACGTCCGCCGCGAGCTGGCCACCACCCGCCGCCAGCTGGGCCGGATGACCGGCATCGGCGGGCTGCTGGCAGCACTGCCGCCGGACGCCGACTTCGACCTGGCCGCCGACGAGGACGGCGCACCGGCCCGGACCACCGAACAGCTGACCGCCTCGGTCGAGGCGGTGCCCGCCGCGTACAGCCCGGACTGCCTCTCCACCTGCGAACTCGGCTTCCACTGCCGCGCCCGGGCCCGCTGCGACGACCGGGTCGAGCAGCTCGGCCGGGGTGTGCGCGGCGAGCTGGGCAGCATCCGTACGGTCGCCGAGGCGCTGGCCGCCGCCGGCACGAAGAGCGGCGACCTCGACGGCGCGGACGACGCCGCCGAGCGCCTGGCCTACGCGGCCG
>NZ_JAHSQD010000064.1 GCF_020103755.1 Streptomyces sp. LS1784 | reverse complement strand
GGTGGAGCGCAAGGCCGCCGCCACCGCCCCGCCGCGCCCGCCGGCGATCTGCCCGACCTGCTTCCTCCAGCTGCCCGCGACGCGGGTGTGCGACTCCTGCGGGGCGACCATCGCGCCGTGAGCGGGGGCGTACGGCGGTGAGCGGTGCGCCGGGGTGGGCCGTGGACGCGGCCCACCCCGGGCACCGGCCCCGGCGGCGGAAGGGCCGGACATCCCGTTCGGCCGGACATCCGGGTCCCGAGGACGGGCGGCGGACCCGCCGTCAGCCCACCGGCCCCTGGGCGGCGACCAGCCGGGCCCGGCCGTCGCGCAGCCGGTAGGACAGGCCCACCACCGCCACCTTCCCCTCGGCGATCCGGGCGGCCAGCGTCTGCGAGCGCTCCACCAGCAGGTCCACGGTCTGACGGATGTGCTCGTCCACGATCCCGTCCCGGTCCTCGATGCCCGCCGCCCTGGCGGACAGCACGCTCGGGGTCACCCGCTCCACCACGTCCCGGACGAAGCCGCCCGGCAGCCGCCCCTGCTCCAGGGAGTCCAGCGCCGCCGCCACCGCACCGCAGGAGTCGTGCCCCAGCACCACCACCAGCGGGCAGTCCAGCACGCCCACCCCGTACTCGATGCTGCCCAGCGCCTCCGCACCGGTGACGTGCCCGGCGGTGCGCACCACGAACAGGTCGCCCAGACCCCGGTCGAAGATGATCTCGGCGGCCAGCCGGGAGTCCGAACAGCCGAACAGCACCGCGAAGGGCCGCTGCGCCGGGGCGAGCGCCGCGCGGCGCCCGGCGTCCTGGTTGGGGTGCTCGGGGTTGCCCGCGACGAAGCGGGCGTTGCCCTCCATCATCACCCGCAGTGCCTGGGCGGGGTCGGTCAGGAAGTCGTCCGTCGGGCCTTGCGGCGAGCCGTCCGCCCGGGGGGAGACCGGGCCGGGCTCGGGTGCGGATATCGGTGTGGGGATCATGCCAGCACCCTAGATCGCCGCAGGTGGAGCCCGCAGCCGGGGGTCACGGTGCGGACGGCGGACGCGACCCGCCGTCGGCGGCCGGGCGGCTACGGGCGGGGCGCACGGCGAGGACGGTGACGTCGTCGCGGCTGTGGCCGCCGCTCCAGTGGCGGGCCCGTCGGTCGAGGGCCTCGGGCAGGGCGTCGGCGGGGGTGGCGGCGAGGTCGGCCAGGCCCCGTTCGACCGGGTAGAACATGCCGGAGGCGTCCTGGGCCTCGGTGATGCCGTCGGTGAGCAGCACCAGTACTCCGTCCCCGGGCAGCGCGAAGCGCCGCACGGGCCGCAGGCCGCCGGTGGGGGCGGCCAGCGCGGCGAGGCCCAGCGGGATCCCGGGATCCAGCGGGACGGGCTCGACGCGGCCGTCCGGGTGCAGCAGGTAGGGGGAGAGATGGCCGCAGTTGACGGCCCGCACCTCGGTGGCGGAGCGCTCCTCCTCCCCGCCGGGGCCGCGGACGCACAGCACGGTGGCCGTGACGAACCGTTCCTGCTCGCCGCTCTGCACCGCGTAGGCGTTGTGCCGCTCCACCGCCGCCTCCAGGGCGTCGGCGACGGCGGCCAGGTGCGGCTCGCGGAAGGCCGCCTCCCGGAAGGCGCTCAGCACCGCGAAGCCCGTCCCGATCGCGGGCAGGCCCTTGCCCTGGACATCGCCGACCAGCACCCGGGTGCCGTGCGGGGTGGCGGCGATGTCGTACAGGTCGCCGCCGACCAGGGCGTCCTGCTCCACCGGCCGGTACAGCCCGTCCAGGCGCACGTCCGACGTGGTGACGGGCAGCGGGCGCAGCAGCTGGCGCTGGAGGGCGACGGCGCTCTGCCGCATCCGGGACAGCTGCCGCTCGCGCCGCACCCGCCGCGCGCACAGGCCGATCACCGCGCCCTCGGCGGCGATCACGCCCAGCAGGGTGCCCAGCCGGGCCGTCAGGTCGCCGGGCGGGAACAGCACCGAGTGGACCACGACCACGGCGGTCACCCACACCGAGACGGCCACCGTCTGGGCGACGGTGCCCAGGCCCGCCAGCAGCGCGGGCAGGAACACCAGCAGCAGCACCAGGCGCGAGCCGGTGCCGCTGACCGCCTGGACGAGCAGCGCGACGGCGGTGGCGGCCAGCACGCCGAGGGCCACCGTCCGGTTGCCGGGCGCGCGCGGGGCGGCGGATCGCTGGTCGTCGCCGTCCACCCCTGCCGCCCTTTCCGCCGTCCGGCCGTTGCTCCAGGGTGGTCGGCGCGGCAGGGCGGGCGCGAGCGGGCTGCGCCGTGCGGGGGACACCGGGTGGGCAAGCCGTCTGTCGGTGGCACTCGGTACGGTGGCCGGTGTGTCCACCTCGTCCCCACCCTCCCGTGTGTCCCCCGCGAACCGCGTGCCGCTCGACGACCTCGTGCGGCTGCGCCGGGCCCGGGACCGGATGGACCGCGAGTACGCGCAGCCGCTGGACGTGCCGGCGCTGGCGCGCACCGCGCTGATGTCCTCCGGCCACTTCTCGCGCAGCTTCCGTGCCGCCTACGGCGAGACCCCGTACAGCTACCTCATGACCCGCCGGATCGAGCGGGCCAAGGCGCTGCTGCGGCGCGGGGACCTGAGCGTGACCGAGGTGTGCATGGCGGTGGGCTGCACCTCGCTGGGCTCCTTCAGTACCCGCTTCACCGAGCTGGTCGGGCAGAGCCCCAGCGCCTACCGGGCCGGCGACCACGAGGAGGGCGCGGCGATCCCGGCCTGCATCGCCAAGATCCGCACCCGTCCGGTGCGGCGCGCGGAAGCGAAGGAGACGGCGAAGGAGGCGGCGAAGGGCGCCCGGCGGGACGGCGCCCCCGGTGCTCCCGTAGCGTGACGGGCATGAGCATCGAACTCGCGCAGTGCTTCATCGCCGTCGACGACCACGACCGGGCGCTCGCCTTCTACCGGGACGTCCTCGGCTTCGAGGTGCGCAACGACGTCGGCTTCGAGGGCATGCGCTGGGTCACCGTCGGATCGCCCGACCAGCCCGGCGTCGAGATCGTCCTGGAGCCCCCGCTGGCCGACCCGCACGCCTCCGAGAGCGACCGCCAGGCCGCCGCCGAACTCCTCGCCAAGGGGCTGCTGCGCGGCGTCATCTTCCGCACCGACGACTGCGACGCCACCTTCGAGCGGCTGCGGGCGGCCGGCGCCGAGGTCCTGCAGGAGCCGATGGACCAGCCCTACGGGGTGCGCGACTGCGCCTTCCGCGACCCGTCGGGCAACATGCTGCGCTTCAACCAGCCGCGTACGAAGTAGCGGCCGGCCGTAGGCGCGCGGCGGCGGTCGGACGGGCCGGATCCGGCGGCGCAAGGGGGCGTTCGATCCGGCCCGCACGGGTGCGCGGGGTGCGGGTTCAGGCGGAGCGGGCCGGGACGGGGTAGTCGGGCAGGGCGATGTCGCCGGCCTTGGCGAACTGGGCGGCCAGGACGGGGCGCAGCGGCCAGCGGCCCATCCAGCGCATGGAGGCGGCGCGCAGTCGGATCATCAGGGCGCTGTCGGGCGCGTAGCCGTTCAGGCCGCCGGGCGGCAGTTCCTGGGCGCGGGTCACGTAGGGGCGCATCAGCTCCTCGTAGCGGGCGAAGGCGCGGCGGAAGTCGCCCGCGGCGGCGGCGAGTTCGCCGGCCAGCAGGTAGGCGCCGACCAGGGCGAGGCTGGTGCCGAGGCCGGTGAGGGGGCTGGGGCTGTAGCCGGCGTCGCCGAGCAGGGCGACACGGCCGCGGCTGTAGTGGTCGAGGCGGATCTGGCCGAAGGAGTCGAAGGCGAAGTCCCCGGCGGTGTGCATCCCGGCGAGCAGCCGGTCGACCTCCCAGCCGGCGCCGGCGAAGCGCTCGGCGAGCAGGCGCCGCTGGGCGGCGGTGTCGCGGCGGTCGTACGCCAGGGGCGCGCAGCGCAGGCCGAGGGAGGCCTTGACCTCGCCGGGCAGCCGTCCGGGGCGGGCACCGGCGACCAGGCCGCCGGGGGCGTTGTACATCAGGAACCAGCCGTCGAGGGCGAGGGCGAGGGCGGGGTCGTGGACGGTGAACCAGGCGTGGTAGCCGCCGAGGGGGCGGTGGTGGGCGCCGTCGCCCGGGAAGGCGAGGCGGCGGACCGCGGAGTGCAGCCCGTCCGCGCCGACGACCAGGGCGAAGCGGCGGGCGGGGGCGTTCTCGAAGGTGACGGTGACGCCGTCGGCGTGCTGGTCGAGCGCGGTGACGGTGTCGTCCCAGAGGTACTCGACGCCGTCGGTGGCCTCGCGCAGCAGGTCGGCGAGGTCGCCGCGGAGGATCTCGATCTCGGAGACGATGCCCTCGCCCTCGAACAGCTCGACGGGTATCCGGGCGGTGGTCCGCCCGCGCCGGTCGACCAGGGCCATGCCGCGCTGCTCGACGCACAGCGCGCGGGCCCGCTCCATCAGGCCCATCCGCTCGATCACGGTGCGCCCGGCGCCGCGCAGGTCGACGGCCTGCCCGCCGGGGCGCGGGGCGGGGGCGCGCTCGACGACGGTGGGGGTGAAGCCGTGGCGGCGCAGCCAGTAGGCGAGGGCGGGACCGGCGATGCCGGCGCCGGAGACGAGGATGTCGGTGTCGGTGGTGCGGTTGTCCATGCGGAGGAATGTACGCCGTACGCATTCCCCCAACAAGCCTTTTTGCTGCGGGATTTGAGGCTGGTGCACTAGTGCGGTGAAGTGCCTTGCGGCAGGTCGGGCGGCCTGCGGGAGCCTTCGTGCAGGCGGGCGGCCCGCCAGGTGCACTAGTGCACTGCCCGGGGCCGGCGCCGAGCGGGGCCGGTCACCGAAGGCCTCGTCCGACGCGCACGTGATCACGGCTCGACGCGCACCCCGGTGCGGCACCATGGTGCGATGGACAGCACTCGACAGACAGTCAGTTCCGGCTCCCCCCTCGAACCGCGGATCGGCTTCTCCCGGGCCGTGCGCAAGGGGAACCACGTCGCGGTCGCGGGCACCGCCCCGCTCGGCGATGACGGCACGACGGTCGGCCAGGGCGACGTCCACGCCCAGACCGTCCGCTGCCTGGACATCGCCGAGGCCGCCCTGCGGGAGGCGGGCGCCACGCTCGCGGACGTGGTGCGGACCCGCATCATGCTCACCGACATGAGCCAGTGGCGGGAGGCCGCGCGCGCCCACGGCGAGCGCTTCGCGCAGATCCGCCCGGTCACCACCTTCGTGGAGGTGTCGCGCTTCATCGACGAGCGGTGGCTGGTCGAGGTCGAGGTGGACGCGGTGATCGGCTGACGGACGGGCAGGGCGGCCGGGTCGGCCGACGGGACGGCAGGATCAGCGTGCGGGCGTGGGCGTGGGCGTGGACGCCGGGGCGGTCGGGTCGGCCATCAGGGTGCGCAGCAGGTCCTCGCCCAGGGCGAGGCCGGCCTGCGACTGGTCGGGCAGCTCGTAGTCGCGGTACCACTCGGCGGGTGCCTCCGGATGCGGGCCGCTGACCGCGACCCGGCCCCGCCCGTACGGGGTGACGGCGGCGGCGGCGCGGCCGTTGGGGTAGCGGGCGAGCACGTCCGTGCCCGGGCCGTCGAGGTCGAAGTACGGGCCGTCCTGGAAGTACATCCGCTGTGGGCGGCCGCGCCACAGGACGTCGACCAGGCGGTCCCGCTCGTCGGTGACGGTCGCATCCGGGGAGCGGATGTACTGCCCGGAGTCGCCCGGCAGGAGGTCGAATCCCGGGTCGCCGGCCAGGTAACCGCCCATGCACAGCCCCAGGAAGCGCCCGCCGCCGCGGACGTAGGTGCGCACCAGGTCCGGGGAGAAGCCCGGGTCGCGCGCCAGCAGGCTCCACGCGGTGGCCACCTCCTGCCCGTTGGTGCCGCCGGGCTGCACGTACAGCGCCACGCCCGTCAGCGCCGCCGGGCCGAACCGCACCTGCTCCCCGGGCCCGACGAACCGCACCGCGAACCCGGCCCGCTCCAGCAGCCCCTCTGCCGCCTCCGGGCACCCCTCGCAGGCCGCCGGCCCCCGGTACACCAGTGCCAATGGCTGTCCGTCGTCCCGCCCCGGCGGTGGGACGTCCCCGCTCTGCGGCGGCGTGCCGCCGCACCCCGCCACCAGCACCAGCACCACTGCCGCCACCAGCCCCGGCACTCGCCCGACCCGCACTCCCGCCATCCCTCCTGAGCAGCCCCGGGCCGCCCGTCGTCACGACGCTACGGGCCGCCGGGGTGTTCCTGAGCGCCGGGCGCTCGATCGGGTGAGTTTGCGGGGGCTGGTGTTGACGGGTGGGGGATTCGAGGCGGGGTGGTGGGGCGTGGGGCTCGCCTCGGCGGATGGGTCCGGCGCCGGGGTTTCGGGTGGTGGTTGTCGCCCGCCGCCACGACGCCACGGGCCGTCGGGCGCGGGCCCCGCGATCGGGCGGGCGCTTTCCTGCCGGAGTTCAGGCGGTGGTCGCGGCCCGTGCCGTCCGGCGCAGCGCCCCCACCACCGCCGACAGGTCCTGCTCGGCGATCGACGGGTGCGCCAGCAACACCTCGCGGGCCGCCGTCAGCACCGGGCCGCCGCCGGCCAGGGCGAGGTCCTTGGCGGCGAGGCGGACCGGGAAGTCCGACTCCGTGCTGAACGCCCGGGCCGCCACCCCCGCGAGCGGCCCGGCCGACAGCACCTCCCGCGCCTGCTCCCGCGGAACGCCCAACTCCTCGCCCGCCGCGAGGACGTCGCCAAGCGCGGTGACGCAGGCGACGATCGCGCCGATCACCACCACCTTCAGCGCCGCGCCCGAGCCCGGGCCGCCGCAGCGCCGCACCCGGCCCAGGTGCTCCAGGACGGGCTGCGCGCGGTCCAGGTCGGCGCCCTCGCCGCCCGCGAAGACCACCAGGTCGCCGGTGGCGGCCGGGCCCACGCTGCCGATCACCGGGGCGTCCACCAGGACGACGCCGTCGGGCAGTCGGGCGCGCAGGCCGGCGGTGGCCTCCGGGCCGATCGAGGACATGTCGATCCACAGCGTGCCCGGAGCCAGCTCGGCCGTGAACCGTCCGGCCACCTCGGCGACGGCCGCCGGGTCGGACAGCATGGTGACGACGACGTCCGCGCCGCGCACGGCCCCGGCCGGGGTGGCGGCCTCGGTGAGGTCCCCGGCGCGGCCGGGGGAGCGGTTCCAGACGGTCAACGGGTAGCCGGCGGCGGCGAGTCGACGGGCCATCGGCAGGCCCATCCGGCCCAGCCCCAGAAAAGCGATCTTCTTCATGGCCACCACGCTAGGAAGCCATGAGCCAGGCGACAAGCGAATGTCCCGCATGGTAGTCATGCCGGATGGACATGGCTTGGCTGGACGTCTTCCGCACCGTCGCGCACCTGGGCTCCTTCACCGCCGCCGGCGAGCGGCTGGGCTTCACCCAGTCCGCGATCTCCCGGCAGATCGCCACCCTGGAACGGGAGTTGGGCACGCCACTGTTCGACCGGCTGGCGCGCGGCGTGCGGCTGACCGAGCACGGACGTGCGCTGCTGCCGCACGCCGAGGCGATGCTGGAGCGGCTCGACACCACCCGGCGCGACCTGGACGCGCTCACCGAACTCACCGCCGGGAGGCTGCGGGTGGGCGCCTTCGACAGCGCCAATGCCGCCCTCGTCCCCGGCGCCCTCGCCGCTTTCCGCGCCGCCCACCCGGACGTGGCGATCAGCCTCACCGAGGGGCTGGCAGCGCACCTGCTGGACCTGCTGCGCGAGGACGCGATCGACCTCGCCCTGGTCGCCTCGTACACCGAACTCGCCGACGAAGGCGATCAGTTCGACTTCCGTCCGCTGATGGAGGACCCGGTGCTGGTCGCCCTCCCGCGCGGGCACCGCCTCGCCGGACGCCGCCGCCTGCGGCTGGCCGACCTCGCCGACGAACCGTGGATCGCCGCCCGCCGGCACGCCGAATCCACCCTCCTCGCCGCCTGCGTCCGCAGCGGCTTCCAGCCCCGCATCGAGTACGCGGTCTCCGCCTGGACCGCCAAACTCGGCCTGGTCGCAGCGGGACTGGGCGCCACCCTCATCCCCTCCCTGGCCGCCCGCGTCGGCCGCCCCGGCATCGCCCTCATCCCGCTGCACCCGGACGACACCCCGGTGCGGCAGGTGTACACCGTGACGCGGCGCGGGCAGCGGGTGCCGCCGGCGGTCGAGGCCTTCGGGGCGTTCCTGCGGGAGGCCGCCGCGGGCCGTTGACGGCGGGTCGGGCACGGGAGTTCCCGCAACACCCCTCGCGGGCCGTGGCGCCGCCTCAGTCGGCCGTCGGACGCACGCGCGGGCGCAGGCGTTCGCCCTGCGGTCCGAACATGATCAGGTATTCGGCCGGCCCGCCGCGTCCGGCGTTGGCGACCCCGTGCGGGGTGCGGGTGTCGAACTCGGCGACCTCCCCGGCGGTGAGGACGAGGTCGTGTTCGCCGAGCGCCAGCCACAAGCGGCCGGAGAGCACACACAGCCACTCGTACCCCTCGTGCGACACCTGCCGTGGCCGCGACGGCGGGTCGTCGGTGGCGGGCAGGACGTGCTTGTGGGCGTGCAGACCCCCGACGTACCGGGTCAACGGCAGCACCGCCTTGCCGTCCGCCGGGCGGCGGGGGACGGGCCGGGGCGCCTCGCGCGGCGCGGCGGGCGCGAGGCCGGCGAGCTCGTCCAACGAGACGCCGTAGGCCCTCGCCAGGTGCAGCAGCAGTTCCAGGTTCGGCTTGCGCCGGCCGTTCTCGACCCGCGACAGCGTGCTGAGGCCGACGCCGGTCGCGCGGCTCGCCTCGGTGAGGGTGTGGCCGTGCCGTTCCCGTACGGCCCGCAGCCGGTCCCCCATGGCGGCCAGCACACCGGCGATGCCGTCCTCGGCCGGCACGCCGGTGATGTCGTCCTCGGCCATCGCGACTCCTCCCCTCCTCGGTGCGGGGCCCACGCAGACCGCCCCTGTCCTGCAAGTTTGCCAAAACGTCAAGGCCGGTCGCATCCCCCGGCCGCCGCACCGCATGATCGGTGCGCAACCGCGGCCACCGGCACCCCGAGGAGAAGCCATGCACCAGCCCGAACCGTCCACAGGCCTGCGCCACCGCACCGTCGACGCCCCCGCCGGACGGCTGCACCTGGTCGAGCAGGGCGCCGGGCCGCTGGTCCTGCTCGTCCACGGCTTCCCCGAGTCCTGGTACTCCTGGCGCCACCAGCTCCCGGCCCTCGCCGCGGCGGGGCACCGCGCGGTCGCACTCGACGTGCGCGGCTACGGCCGGTCCTCCAGGCCCTCCGCGACGCGGGAGTACCAGATGCGCGCCCTCGTCGAGGACAACCTCGCCCTGGTGCACGCCCTGGGCGAGCGGACGGCGGTGATCATCGGGCACGACTGGGGCGCGAACATCGCGGCCGCCTCCGCCCTGCTCCACCCCGAGGTCTTCCACGCGGTGGGCCTGCTCAGCGTCCCCTACACCCCGCCCGGCGGCCCCCGCCCCAGCGACGTCTTCGCGCGGATGAGCGGCGGCCAAGGGGCCGGGGAGCAGGAGTTCTACGTCTCCTACTTCCAGGAGCCGGGCCGGGCCGAGGCCGAGATCGAACCCGACGTCCGGGGCTGGCTCGCCGGGTTCTACGCCGCCCTGTCCGCCGACACCATGCCGGCGCCGGGGCAGCCCGACCCGCACTTCGTCAGCGGCGGCGGGACACTGCGCGAGCGGTTCCCCGCGGACCGGCTGCCCTCCTGGCTCACCGAAGCCGATCTCGACCACTACGCCGGGGAGTTCGAGCGCACCGGCATGACCGGAGCACTCAACCGCTACCGGAACATGGACCGCGACTGGGAGGACCTCGCCGACCTCGACGGATCCCCCCTCACCCAGCCGTCCCTGTTCGTCGGCGGCGCCCTGGACGCCTCCACGACCTGGATGGCCGACGCCATCGACGCCCACCCGGCCACGCTCCCCGGCCTGCTCTCCTCCCACATCCTGGACGGCTGCGGCCACTGGGTCCAGCAGGAACGCCCCCGGGAGGTCAACCGCCTGCTGACCTCCTGGCTCGCGAAGGTGGCCCCGCCGGCGCCCCGGCGGTAGCGGACGACGGCACCGCCGCAGCCGCAGACCGGCCGCAGGACCGCCCTGGTCAGCAGACGGTGTCCGCGGCCGGCAGCACGCCCGTCGACAGGTAGGCGTCGACGGCCCGGTCGGCGCACGCGTCGTAGCCGTTGAGGTAGAGGGTGTGGACGCGGCCCGGGACGGTGACCAGGCGGGAGCCGGGCAGACGGGAGTGCAGGGCGAGCGCGCCCTGGTAGGGGGCGTGGCTGTCGCCGGTGGCGTGGAGCTGGAGGGCGGGGACGGCGTTGCGCACCTCGACGGGCGGCTCCAGCGGGGCGCTGCGCCAGGAAGCGCACGGGGTGGGGCCGTTGTACACCGGGCCGAAGACCGGCTCGGCGGCGCGGGAGCGCCCGACGGCCTCGCGGTACCACGCGGACGAGCGCGGCATCGCCACGTCGTCGCACAGGATGCCGACCGTGGACGAGAGACCGACGCCGCCGTCCGGGCCCGGGGCGAGGAGCACGGTCAGCAACTCGTGCAGCGCCGGGCCCGCCTGGACCGGCTTGCCGTCGGCGGCGTCCAGCAGCTGCCGCAGCACGTCCGCGTAGGCGGCGTTGTCGCGGTCGTCGCCCTGGCAGAACGCGAGCAGGACCGGCAGCAGGGCGCCGTCGAGCCGGTAGCCGTCGACGGCGATCGGCGCGGCCTCGGCCCGGCGCACCAGGTCCTCGACGGTCGCCCGCACCGCCGCCGGGGTGGAGCCCAGACGGTAGACGGCGTCCTGCGGCGCGGCCCAGGCGGAAAAGCCGTCCAGGGCACGCTCGTTGGCACCGGCCATGTCCTGGAACGCCCCGATGCCGTACCGCGCCGGGTCGAGCGCGCTGTCCAGCACCAGCCGGTCGACGCGCTGCGGGAACAACTGCGCGTACACCGCGCCCAGCAGCGCGCCGTAGGACTGCCCGAAGAAGGAGGTCCGCTGCTCGCCCATCGCCGCGCGCAGCACGTCGACGTCCCGGGCGGTGTTGCGGGTGGTCAGGTGCGGCAGCAGGTCGGGGTACTTGTTCCAGCAGGCGTCCGCGTCGGCCTTGGCCATGCGCCAGGCCTGCTCGAAGCCCGCCCTGCCGGCGCCGGCCGAGCGAAGCCAAGTGCCGCGCGTGAGACCGCAGTCCAGGCCGCCGCCGGCGCCGACCCCGCGCGGGTCCATGCCGACGATGTCGAAGGCCGCCGCCGTCCCGGGCGCCATCTGCTCCCGCAGCGCGACCGGCATGCCCAGCCCGCGCTCGCCGGGGCCGCCGGGGTTGGTCTGGAGTATGCCGCGGCGCCCCGCGGGGTCGGCGGACCGGACCCGGGAGACGGCGAGCGACAGGGTGCGGCCCCGCGGCTCTCGGTAGTCCAGCGGGACGGTCAGGGCCGCGCACTCGGCGCCGGCGGCCGCCAGCTGCGGGTCCTGGCAGACGGCCCAGGCGAGCGGCTGGCGGTGGTAGCGCTCCAGCGGGTCCGAGGCGGCCGACGGAGCCGAGGAGGCAGGGCCGGCCGCGGTGAGCACGGTGGCCGCGGACAGGGCGAGAGCGGTGGCGAGCGCCGGTGCGGTCTTCATGTGGGCCAGCCTAGAAGGGAGTTGACCACCACAGGGATCAGGCCCCCGGATTCGCCTTGACCTCAAGTCGGCTTGAGGTCCTACGGTCGGTCGCGTCCTGACGATCAGTTGAAGGAGCACCGGACATGACGATCAAGACCTACGAGCCGCAGATCATCGCCGCCCAGCCCATCGGGGCCTGGACGGGCGAGGTCTACCGCCGCGTGGTGGTGGAAGGCCTGCGCAAGCAGCTGGCCGTGGAAGGCCTCACCCAGCCGCACTGGTGGACACTCAACCACGCGGCCGGCCGCCCCGGCGGATGGACCCGCACGACCCTGATCGAGCGGCTCACCCCGTACGACGACCAGGACACCGCCTTCGACGCCGTCTTCGACGACCTGATCACCCGCGGCTGGCTGACCGAGGACGCCGCCGGGGCGTTCACGCTGACCGCGGAAGGCGAGGCCGGCCGCCTGCGCGCCCGCGAACGCAACCTGAAGATCAACGAGCGCGCCCACGAGGGCATCGACACCGACGAATTCGTGACCACGATCAACGTGCTGCGCCGCATGGCGGCGAACCTGGGCGGCAACGGCAACCTCCCCGACTGACCTTTCCCGACGCGGCGGAGGAGCCCCCGGACCCCGGTCCCGGGCCTCCTGTGTCGCCCGGGCACAGGAGGGAATTGACCCACGTAAACGGTCGCTGATTGCCACATGATCGGGGGTCTTTCCGGCCGTAGGTTGGTCACATGACGACGACGAAGAACACCGCCGCCCCCGTACTGACCCGCTGCGCCGAGGCCGAGACCTGCACCGACCCGAGCGCCACCATGACGCTGCTGGCCGACTCGGCCCCGGCGGAGGGCGGCTTCACCGTCTACCGCTCCACCTTCGCCGCCGGCGCCGCCGGAGCGCCCGCCCACCTCCACACCCGGGCGTGGGAGCTCTTCTTCGTGATCAGCGGCTCGTTGCGGGTGCTGGTCGGCGAGGAGGTCACCGTGCTGGGCGCGGGCGACTTCCTCGCCGTGCCCCCGCACACCCCGCACGCCTTCGCCGCCGCCCCGGGCGCCGAGGCCGACGTGCTGTGCGTGTTCACCCCCGGCATGGACCGCTTCGACTACCTGCGCCTGCTGGGCAGCGTCATGCGCGGCGAGAGCGACCCGGGCGCGATCGCCGCCTCGGCGGAACGCTTCGACAACCACTACGTGGACAGCCCGGCCTGGCGGGCGGCCCTGGCGGGCGACGGCGCCTGAGGCCCGCGCGCAGCCGCCCGACGGGCCGGGTCCGCCCGGGTGTGGAACGGTGGTACCCCGGGAGTGTCCCGGTCGCGAGAGGAGTGGCCATGTCGTCGAAGCGCCGCCGCAAGAAGAAGGCCAGGGCCAGGCGCGGGGCCAACCACGGCCGCCGCCCCCAGTGCTGAGCCGCGGCTGAACGGGTGAGGACGCCCGGACGGCCTTCCCCGGCCGGTCCGGGCGCTGCCCGAAAAGGCCCCTGCCCCAAGAAAGCCCGGCTCAGCGCCGCCCGCGCCCCAGGAAACCGCCGCGCGCCACCTTGTGGTACTGGCAGTAGGCGACCCAGTTCGCGCCGAACACCAGCTCCAGGACCACGCCCCGCCCGTCCGCGCGGACCTCGCTCAACAGCTGCGCCGCGTCCGCGTCCGGCGGGGTCTGCTCCAGCACGAAGAGCCGGTTGATGTACGGGCCCGCCGGAATCGGGTCCCGTGGCGGGATCCCGGGCCGGTCCCAGGTCAGCGTCACGCCGGGGCTGGACAGGCAGGGGGAGCCCATCCGCCAGCCGTTGGCGTCGATGCCGCCGTCGCGGTACCAGCGCAGCGCGTGGTCGAGGCTCCCGCTCGGATCCGGCCCCTGGCCGTGGGCCTGCCACTCGGCCACGTCCGCCGCCGCGATCCGGGGCAGGACGTCGAGGACGTCCTCCCGGACCACGAAGTAGGCGCGGGCGTAGATCCGGCAGACCAGCAGCGTGTGTCCGGGGTGGTCCGAGCCGTGGAACGTCGGGCGGGTGGACTGGTCCAGGACCTGGGTCAGCACGTGCTCGACCCCCTCCACCGCCCCCAGCGCCTCGACCAGCCCCCGGATCCGCTCCCGCTCCGCCGCCCGGGCCGCCCGCGCCGTCGGCGAGTCGACCAGCTTGAGCTTGCGCCGCTCGGTGGGCCAGTGCAGCGCCCGCAGCTCCTGCACGCCGTTGAGGAGCGGGTTCACCAGCATGACGACGAGGTAGACGAGGCTCGTCGCCACGTCCTTCAGCAGCTTCTTCACCAGCAGGGGATCCTCTCGGGTCGCACGCGCGTCTGCGCCCACACCCTGCCCCGCCCGCGCCCGGCCCCGCAATCCGCTCCTGTGCTCAACTCCCCTCCGTGCCTGACCAGTTGCCGAGCGCGTCCGCCGGGACTGGGGCGGCGGGCGCCCTTCCGTCTTCCCCGCGTTCGCGTCCTGGACCAGCCCGACCGCTCCGCCGGATCAAAGCGACACCTTCCCGGAGACGGACAACCACGGCAGAATTCCAGGCGTGAGCGACCCTTTGAGCGAGGCGTGGGACTTCCAGACCCAAGCAGCAGCGGAACAGGACGACTTGTGCCGGATTCCCGGCCGGTCGTGGGTTCCGCCCATCCTGCAGGACCTGGTCCTCGCCGCGAGAAACACCTCGCTGGGCCGCTACTACCCGTTCACGAGTCATGCATCGCTTCGGTTCAGCACAGGGCCCCAGTGGTGGCTCGGCGACGGAGACATCCTCGCCATCGCCATCGCGCTCGTCCCCGAAGGGCGCTATCTCGTCTACGTCCAGACATCGCACGACGGGTCGTACTCGGCGGAACTCGAAACCACCAGTGCCGACGAAGCGGCCGCCAAGGCAGAACAACTGGTGAGCGCCGCCGGCTGAGTTCAATTGCCGGACCGCCGAGCTGCAACAACACGCCCGTTCATACAGATCCGGTCAGAGCCACCGAGGTGGTCCCGCCGGGGGCGCCGCCGTCAGGCGATCCGCCGGCTGCGCTGCCGCAGGCCGGGGCGGCGGCCGGTGAGGGCGTCGAGCGCCAGGACGGTGCCCTTGGCGGTGGTCACGTACACCACGCCGTCCGCGTAGACCGGGCTGCCGGCCGTGGCGTCCAGGGCCCGCCGCCAGTGCACCGTGCCGGTGGCCGGGTCGATCCGCATCAGCGCGCGGTTGCGGGCCGCGCCGACCACCCAGGCGTTGGCGCCGCTGACCGTGACGGCGGAGGCCCCGTGCGGGCCGGCGAGGTGCCAGCGCCGCATGCCGGTGGCCCGCTCCAGGGCGTGGACGCCGGTCCGGGAGTCGCCGACGAGGACCAGGTCGTCCGTGATCGCCGGGCTGTCGTCGATCGCACCGCCGCCGACCTCGACGCCCCAGCGCCGCTTGCCGGTGGCCGCGTCGAAGGCGTGCACCAGACCGGCGCCGGTGCCGAGGTAGACGGTGCCGTCCGCGACGCTCGGCGAGCACAGGGCGAGGTAGCGCTCGGCGTTGTCGTCGTACCAGGACCGCTTGCCGTCCTCCACTCGGAAGGCACCCAACTGCCCCTTGACGCCCGTGACATAGACGAGGCCCTGGGCCACCCCAGCCGCCGAGCAGGAGCCGTCCGGCAGGTGCTGCTCCCACCGCCTTCGGCCGGAGCGCGCGTCCGTCGCGACCAGCGTGCTGGAGCGGGTGTGGTGCAGCGAGAACTCCGACATGCTCACGGCGTAGACCACGCCGTCGGCGACGGTGGGCGCGGCCGAGGTGCCGACGCGGGTGTTCCAGCGCTCGACGCCGTCGGCGGTGCCGAGCGCGCGCAGCAGACCGTCCTCGCCGACCAGGTGGACGGTGCCGTCCGCGACGGCCGGGGTGCGGGTCATCCGGTCCTGTGCGCGGTGGCGCCAGCGCAGTTCGCCGGTGAGCGCGTCCAGGGCGTAGCAGTGCTCTCCGGCGGTCTGGTAGAGGGTCCCGGCGCAGACCACGGGGGCGGAGCCGGGGCGGTCGGGCAGACGGACGCTCCAGGGCCGGAAGCCGGGCGGGGCCGCGGCTTCGGGGTGGACGCCGGTGTGGGCAGGCCCGCCGCGGTACATGGCGGCCGGGCCGGTGGCCGTGGGCGTGGGCATAGTTGTGGGCGGTGGTGTCGTGGCGGCGGGGGAGGTGTGCGTCCGCTCGGGGCGGCGGTCGCCCCACAGGGCCGGGTCGGCGAGTTCGACGAGGCGGGTCAGCGAGCGCAGGACGGACAGCGGCTGCTCGGTCCTTGCCGAGGGCCCGTCGTTGCCGACGTAGCAGAGCCAGCGGCCGTCCACGCGCCACTCCAGCCAGCGGCGGTCGTCGGCGTACTCCCGGACGGTGGGGGTCAGCAGGCGTGCGGCGACATCGGGATCGGTGGTGTCGACCAGGTGGACGGCGTCGTACGCGAGGTCGCCGCTCTGGTACAGGTGGTGGCCGGTCTCCAGGACGCTGCGGCGTAGCAGCGGCAGCACCGTGTCGATGCCCAGCGTGTGGCGGGAGACCACCACCAAGGGGAGCGGTTGGGGGAGTTCGACCAGGTAGACCGCGCGTATGCCGTCGCCGGTCGGGCCGAGCACCCAGTCGAACACGGTGACCTGGTGGCCGTCGAGTTCGCCGCCGGCCGCGAACCGGGCGCGAGGCGTGGCGTCGCGGCCGCCGGCGAGTACGGCGCCGCGCCAGCGCTCGGCCAGTTCCGGGCTCTCCTCGCGGAAGTCCAAGCCCTGTTCGGCCGCCAGGCGCTGCCGCTCGGCCCGACGCCGGCGCAGTTCGGCGTGCTCCGCCCCGATTCCCCAACGCCCCATGCCCCACCTCCGGTTGCGAGACCACGAACCGTATCGCGTGGGGCGGACACGGAGCATTGCCGTGTCGTACCGGCACCTGGCGGCGTACGCCGGCCGTTCGCGAGCGTGCGGGCTCGCTCTCGGGTGCCGGGGATCGCGGGCGGCGGGCCCGGAGGACCCGGAGGTCCCGGGCCCTAACGTCCGAGGTGATCGGCGAGGGCCTCGATCGTGCGGCGCCGCGCGGTGTACATCGACACCGCCGAGCCGTCCGCGAAGTGCAGCCGGAACCGAGCCATCGCCTGCAGCCTCGGGCGCCGCTCCACCCGCAGGACCAGCTGCCGCGGAGCGTGCCACAGCAGCTGGCCTGCCTTGCGGACGTCCAGCGTCGTGACGAACGCGGTCCGGCGGTCGGTGACGGCCAGCAGCCTGGTCCGCGCCCCGCCCGTCGTCGTCGGAAAGCCGCTCGCGAGGCTGCCCGACTGCCCTGACACCGCGCCGAGTTGCCCCAGCTTGTTGCCGACCCGTGCCCCCATCCCGTCCCCGACCCCGCGCGCCCCGGCCACCGGCACCACCGTCGCGACGTCCAACAGGTGCTCGCCCGGTTCCAGCAGCGGTTCCACGGCATTGCGGTAGCGGTTCATCAGAGCTTGAGTCATGCCGTCAGATTAGATGGCCAGGTGGACGGCGGCTCGACGCGCCCGGTGATCCGGGTGGGGCCCGGCGCGCCGTGGAACTGAGCGTTCGGCCGGGGTGAGGCGTGCGCAGGGCTGAACCCGGCAACGAATCGACGCCGAGCCCGTCGTCGGATCCGACCCGCGCGAACGTGTACACCACAGGCGCCACCCCCCCGATGGCGCACGCCCTCCGACCCGCCGACCCCAACGGCCCGCGCGGCGCCACCGTACCCGGACCCCCTACCGCCCGGACCGGACCCGACCCGGGCAGGCCCCGGCACCCACCGCGGTCCGGCAGGACGGCATGCCCCCGGCGAACGGCCGCCACCCGGGCGCCCATGACCGTGCACCTCACCACCTTCACCCCGAAGGAGTCCTGACCATGCGGAAGCTCATCATCGACCTGGTCGAGCGCACCGTCGCCACGTACGCCGCGGCGTTTCTCGGCCTGCTGCTGGCCGACAGGTTCGACCTGACGTCGTTCAGCGCACTCAAGGCGGCGGCGGTAGCGGCACTGCCGGCCGCGCTGACCGTGGTCAAGGGGGCGGTGGCGACCCTCGTCGGCGACCCGAACTCGGCTGCGCTGCTGGCCCGCAGCCGGGACTGACCGAACCGGCATCCTGCCGGGGCACCCTTCCTCCTGAACGAGCGCCGCGTGCCGGCCGCCGCTATGCGGTCGGCCGGCACGCGGGGCGGTCACGGGGCGTCGAGGGAGCGGCGCTAACCAGCGAACTCGCCCTCGCGAACGGCCGCGATGAAGGCGCGCCATGCGGTGGCCGGGAAAACGAGGGCCGGGCCGTTGGGGTCCTTGGAGTCACGTACGGGGACGAGGCCGGGGAATCCGGGGGCCACCTCGATGCAGTCGCCGCCGTCCGGGCCGCTGTAGCTGCTCTTGCGCCAGCTGGTCGCGTCGAGCTCGTTCCGCATCATCTCTGAACCCTTCGAGTGCCTCGGCGAACAGCACCAGCGACTCGCCCGCTGTTAGCGCATCGCCACGGAGGCGATCATAGCGGCGCCGGTGCCCGGAAACGATGGTCGGATCGTCGCAGGGACTGCCCCTGTCGAGGCTCTCCGAGTACACCGAATGCCGGCCATCCGGCATCTCCAGAAGGACCATGGGGATCTTGATGATCGTCGCCCGAGCCGTGAACGGCACCACCTGAACGACGATGTTCTCGCGTCGGGCGATGTCCATCAGGTGCTGCATCTGCCGCGCCATCACCTTCGGCCCGCCGACCACCGATCGAAGGGCGCTCTCGTCGAGGAGGACCACCAACTGCGGCCCGCCCTCGGCGAGGAAACGTCCCTGCCGTGCGAGCCTCGCCGCGACCCGCTCCTCGATCACTCCAGGGCGTTCATCGGTCCCGCCCGCCTCGAACATCGCTCGGGCGTAGTCCCGGCACTGAAGCAGCCCGTGCATGTAGTCGGTCTGGAACACGTGGGCTCCGACCGCCTCGGCCTCCGAGTCTGCATGGCTCTGGAACCAGTCCGGATGCTCGATCTGCGCGCTCCAGTCGACCCGGTCGTACAGCCGCCTCAGCAGCCCGCCGGTGTTCAGTAGTTGGTCGAGTTCCTCGACCTCCTCGACCGTCGGCTTCCGTCGTCCGCTCTCGGTCCGCGAGATCACCGTCCGGTCGAGGTGCAGGAGCTTGCCCAGATCCTCCTGGGTGTAGCCCGCCAACTCGCGCGCGTAGCGGACCTCTTCGCCGAACATGATCGCGGAGCTCGCCGTCGGCCCCCGCTTGATCTTCCGCTGTGCCATCACTGCCCCCAGCTTGCGCGCCACGTGCCCAACACGTGTATTCGGACGCCACCGTAACCCCGCATTCCGGCCGCCAGTACCGGAACGCGATCTTTTGCTTGCACAGCGTCACGCCGCGCGCCCCCTTCGCGCGCCCCTTGCCCCGCGCAGGAAGTCGACCCTGCCGACTTCCTGCGCCCTGGGCCCGCCCGGTGCCGGTCGCCTGACAGCGCGGACGGTGAGCTGCCGGTGGGGTGTGAGTGGCCTCCGGGACTGTGGGAACCGGGCGTGACCGGCTGCGACGTGCGGTACCGCCCGTACCGCCGGATCGCCACTCCGAGTTCCAGGAGCCCGCCATGCCTTCCCTGCCTCAGGCCCCACCGTGGGACGTCCACCGGCTGCCCCGCGCCGAGGGAAAGAACTTCCTGGTCACCGGCGGCAACGCGGGCATCGGGTACTTCGTCGCCGAGCAACTCGCCGCCACCGGGGCCACGGTCGTCCTCGGCAGCCGCGACCCGGAGAAGGCGCAGGCGGCGATCGCCTCCGTCGGCTCGCGCGTCCCCGGCGCCCGGCTGGCGCACGTGCCCCTGGACCTGGCCGACCTCGCCTCACTGCCGGCCACCGTGGACGCGCTCGGGCTGGACCGTCTCGACGCGGTCGTCCACAACGCCGGCGTGGCGCTCGACCATCCGCCGCGCCGCGAAACCGTCGACGGGCACGAGCTGATGTTCGCCACCAACCACCTGGGGCACTTCGCGCTGACCCACCACCTGGCACCCCTGCTCGCGGCCACTCCCGGGAGCCGGATCGTCACGACCGGAAGCTTCGCCGCCAAGTCCGAACACCTGGACCTCGACGACCTCCAGAGCGCGCACGACTACCGGCCCAAGCGCGCCTACGCGCGCTCCAAGCTGGCCCAGATGCTCTTCGCCCTCGAACTCGACCGCCGCCTGCGCGCCGCCCGCAGCACGACGCTGAGCGTGCTCGTCCACCCCGGCGGCGCACTCGACTCCCTCACCCCCTCGCGCCCGCCGGTCCACGTCCGGACCGCCGCCGAGCGGCTGCGCCACCTGCCGCTCGGGCTCGTCGTCCAGGGCAAGGACGCCGCCGCATGGCCCGCCGTCCGGGCCGTGCTCGACCCGGGCGTGCGCGGCGGCCAGATGTGGAGCCCCCGCGCGTTCGGGCTGCGCGGTACGCCCAGGATCGAGCCGCCCTGGAACCACCTGACCGACACCGCGACCGCCGCACGGCTGTGGGCGGCCAGCTGCGAGCTGACCGGTCACGACCTGACGTTCGCGCACCGGGCCTGACCGTTGTGTGCGTCAGGGTGATGTCATCACAGCGTGCCGTCGACACCGGCCACCGGAGCCGTGCCACGACTTCCCGCGCACGCCAACTCAGTGGAACCGCACCGCCGATGCTGTCAGGGTGGCAGCCGTGCCGAAGAACCTGCTCTTCATGACCCTGACCGGACACGGCCACATCAACCCGACGCTGCCGCTGGTCGAGGAACTCGTACGGCGCGGCCACCGGGTGGACTACGCCACCGGGGCGGACCACGCTGCAGCCGTCACCGGCGCCAGCGCGCACTGGGTGGAACTCCCGCCGCCCGCACCGTTCACACCGCCGGCGAGGATCGGACCGCAGGCCGTCGGCGACTGGCTGCGCCACTACTTCGCGGCCCTGAGCGCGGCCTACCCGGTGCTGCAACGCCACTGCGCCGCACAGCCGGTGGACGCGATCTGCTACGACACGACGAACTGGCCCGCCCGGACCGTCGCCCGCCGGCTCGGCATCCCCGCCGTGCAGTGCTTCCCCCACCTCGCCTCGAACGAGACGTACTCGCTGGACCGGCAGTTGACCGCCGGGCTCGACGCCGGCCACCCCACGGCGGCCCTGCTCGCCGCCGACTGCGCGGCCTTCTCCGCCGAGCACGGCGTCCCGCTCACGCCCGCCGACACCATGACCACGGCCGACGGGCTCAACCTCGTCTTCGTGCCACGGGAGTTCCAGCCGGCCGCCGACAGCTTCGACGGACGCTTCCACTTCATCGGCCCCTCGCTGGGCAGGCGCGAGCAGGCGGAAGAGGCCGAGCAGTGGTCCCCACCCGACCCCGACGCACCTCTGCTGTACGTGTCCCTGGGCACCGTCCTCGCCGGCCGCCCGGAGTTCCACCGCGCCTGCGTCGCCGCGATCGCCGACGGGCCCTGGCAGCTGGCGATGACCGTCGGCGACGCGCACGCCGCCGCACTGGGCACCACCGCCCCGGGACGGACGGACCTGCGGCCGCACTTCCCGCAACTGGCAGTGCTCCGCCGGGCCCGCGCCTTCGTGACGCACGCCGGGATGAACTCGGTCATGGAGGCGCTGCACTACGGGGTCGGCCTCGTCGCCGTCCCACAGACCCCCGAGCAGGCCGCCAACGCCGGGCGCCTGGTGGAACTCGGGCTCGGCGAACGCCTGGACGCCGACACGGTGAGCGCCGAGACCCTGCGGGCGGCGGTCGACAGGGTCGCCTCGGACCCGGCCGTGCGCGCCAACCTCGCGGCCATGCGCCGTGCCGTCCTGCGCAGCGGCGGGGCGGCACGCGGAGCGGATGCGATCGAGCACTACCTCCGGTAGCCCGGCGTCCGGCGCCCGGCGGCCGCTGCGCGCGGGGGAGAACGCAGAGAGACCGCTCGGGCCACCAGGGCCGGGCGGTCTCTGCTGTTCGGACGGACCCATGCGCCAACACGGCCCGCTGCCGATGTTCCCGAATTGTTGGAGTGAACAGCGCCCCCGGGTTCCGGACCCGCGGGTCCGGGTGACGCCGCTGCAAATCGTCACATCCAGCCAGGACGGCTCACAAGGGCATGCTGCACAAAGGCGCATCAAAATCCGGTTTCATTTCGCTGAACTGTGACTTCCTGATAGGGCGTTCACGAGATTGCGGCCAGGGACCTGGACCGTGGCGCATCAATCTCCGCGATGTTCACCGAACCGATTGGGAATCACCCGTACGCCTGACAAAGTGTGATGCCACCGGGCATCCAGTGCGACGCCAACCGCACAAGTGCCCGCCAGTTGGAGTGGACAGTGATATGGAGGCCTCCTCGATGGCGAGGAAACGGAACAAGCGCGCCCACACCCCTACCCACTGCGCGGCAGCGGAACCGGTACCGCTGCGCCCGCGCCCGTACCGGCCGCTCGCGGTCGGTGAGACGGCCGTGGTCGTCGTCGTGGTCGTCCTGGTGGTCGCGCTGGCCGCCGCCCTGGTGACGACGGGAATGTCGACCGGGGCCGCGCTCGAACTGGCCACGGGCGGTTGCCTGTTGGCCGTAAGGCTCCGACGGGAGCGGGCCTAGGAAAAGCGCCTGTCTGCGATGGGACGCCGAGAGAAACCGATCGAGGCGACCGAGCCGGCGCTGGGCCGGCTGGCCGCCTGGCTGCGACAGCAGCGAGAACAAGCCGGGTTGACGTACCGTCAGCTTGCCGCTCGGACCAACTACCACCCCACCACCCTGCAACGGGCCGCCGGCGGGCGCTCCGTACCGAGCTGGAAGGTCGTCGAGGCCGTCACCCGCGAATGCGGCGGCGACCTCAAGACGGCCCGGCGCAAGTGGGTCCAGGCCAACTACTGGGCCCACGTGCCCCGCCCCTCGGGAAGCCGACGGCTGCGCGCACCCCGGCGGGTCGACCCCGAACAGGTCGACTCCTTCGCCGACCTGCGCCGCGCGATGCACGAGATGCGCCGCAAGGCCGACTGGCCCTCCCTGCGGGAACTGGACCGCCGGGCCCGCGACCGGGGCGGACGCCTGCCCTCCAGCACCCTGGCCCTGGTCCTCAAGGGCGAGGCTCCGCTGCGCAAACCCGTCTTCCTCGCCTACATGGAGGTCTGCGGGGTCAGGGAGGCCCGCCGCGCCCTGTGGGCGGCGGCCTGGGACCGGACGAACAACGCCCGCACCCTGCTGCCGGTCAACTCGCGCACGCACCAGAGCGAGTTCGCCCGGGCCATGCAGTCCTCCAGCGCCGGAACCCCGACGGACATCCTGTTCCGGCTGTGGGCGACCCTGCGCAACAGCCTTGCCGCCGACCGGGACGAGAGCCCCGGTCACCCCGCTGCGGCGGGCCGCGAAGGCACCGACGACAGCCCGTCGGTGCTCGTGTGACCCGGTCCGCGGCCGGGGCGCGCCACCCGCGCCCCGGCCGCGGACCAGCACCCACCCGCGCCACCTCGGGACACCACCATGCCGACACCACCACGCCGTCCGGCCGGCCCCGGGCCCGCCCTGGGCCTGTGGGCGCTGCACGACCTCCACCTGCGCCACTACCTCGACTACGCCACGCTGCTCCTGCCGGTCGCCGACGCGCGACTGGCCGTCCGCGACGCCTTCGAGGAACTCGGCGGCCACTGGCTCGACGCCCTGTCCACCGCCAGTCCGGCGGCCTGCGCCTGGCAGGCCGTGCGCCGCCGCGTCTGTACGCTGGCCGGCCCCCGGCCGCTCGGCCCGGTCGCCCACCTCACCGCCACCCAGCAGGACGTCCTGCTGCTGCACCTGGTCCTCGACCTGTCCGCCGCCGAGGTCGCCGCCCTCACCGGCACCGAGCCCGCCGCCGTCCACGTCCAGCTCCGCTCCCTGGCCGCCGCCCACCGCTGACCGGTCGGCCGGCCGTGCGGCGCGGGCGCGGGCGAGGGTGCGGCATCCAGCCGCACGAAAGCGGGCAGCCGCCCGGTCCCTCGGCGGGACCGGGCGGCTGCGCGGAGCGGGGCGTCAGTTGGCCAGGGTGTTCAGGTGCATGTCGCCGTTGGGCATGCCGGTCGCGGCGATGGCGTTCACCTTGCCGCTGTCGTCGGCGACCGCGGCGCCCTGCCAGGTGCCGTTGGCGAAGCGGACGTTGTCGTACACCTTGCCGTTGCTCAGGGTGACGAGGTGCATGTCGCCGTTGGGCAGGGCGGTGATCGCGGCCTGGCCGACCGCGCCGCCGGCGTCGGCGAGGGCGGCGCCCTGCCAGTTGCCGTTGGCGAAGCGGATGTTGTCGTACACGTTGCGGTCGCTCACGGTCACCAGGTGCATGTCGCCGTTGGGCATGCCGGCCACCGAAATCGCGCCGACCTTGCCGCTGTCGTCGGCGACCGCGGCGCCCTGCCAGCTGCCGTTGGCGAAGCGGACGTTGTCGTACACCTTGCCGCTGCTCAGGGTGACCAGGTGCATGTCGCCGTTGGGCAGGGCCGCGACCGCGGCCTGGGCCACCTTGCCGCCGGCGTCGGCGAGGGCGGCGCCCTGCCAGCTGCCGTTGGCGAAGCGGACGTTGTCGTACACGTTGCCGTTGGACACGGTCGTCAGGTGCATGTCGCCGTTCGGCATGCCGACGGCCGCGATCGAGGTGATGGTGCCGGCGCCGTCGGCGAGGGCGGCACCCTGCCAGGTGCCGTTGGCGAAGCGGACGTTGTCGTACACCTTGCCGTTGCTCAGGGTGACGACGTGCATGTCGCCGTTGGGCAGGGCCGCGGTGACGACCTGGGACACGTCCGCACCGGCGTCGGCGAGGGCGGCGCCCTGCCAGTTGCCGTTGGCGAAGCGGACGTTGTCGTACACGTGGTTGGGCGCGACCGGGGTCGGGGTGGTCGTGGTGCCGCCGGCGTCGGTGCCGCCGCTCGGCGACACGTAGCCGCTGATGCGCTGGCCACCCCAGCTGTAGCCGATGGCGGAGCTGTGGGTCGCCGACTGCTTGACCCTGGAGGTGGCGGACCAGTTGCCGCTGACCCCGCCCTCGTTGCCGCCGATGGTGGTGATCGTGCCGTTGCCCACGGCCGTCACGATCGCCACGTGGTCGGCGTAGCCGTTGTAGTTGTAGTTGTACAGGACCGCGTCGCCGACCTGCGGGGTGCTGTGCAGGCCGCCGTTGTAGGTGCCGAAGCTGCCGGCCGCCGGGGTGAGGCCGCGCACGTCGACGCCGTTCTGCGCCCAGACCCACTTGGCGAAGTCTGCGCACCACGCCTCGGGGCTGCCGCCGTTGCCCGTGCAGCTGCTGTAGTAGGCGGTGCCGCCGGCGCTGTTGGTCGAACAGGCGCCCTTGCCCAGGTTGGCCGCCGCGGTGGCGGCGATGGAGGTGCCGACGCTGGCGGAGGCCGGGGAGGCGCCCAGCGCGAGGCTGACCGGGAGGAACGCGGCGGCGGTGGTCAGTGCGGCGGTACGGCGAAGGCTGGTCTTGGACATGACACATCTCCAGAGGTGTTCGTGGGCGCAAGAAGGCGAGGGGCACGACGGCGATGCGCCGTCAGCGGTGCGTCGTCGGCAGTGCGTTGTCGTGAGAGGGCGTCGCGGGCCGAGGGGCCGGCGGTCCAGGAGCGCCGCGGGCGGTGCGCGGCGGCGGGACGGGCCCGGCCC
>NZ_JAHSQD010000639.1 GCF_020103755.1 Streptomyces sp. LS1784 | reverse complement strand
GAACGCCCGGCCGCCGCGGCGGTGGTGGCCGCAGCCGGCGCCCACCTGCGCGGCGGGCGGGGCCGGCTGACCGACCCGGTGCTGCTGCACCACCTGCTCTGGACGGCCGTGGACGTCTGCGCCGAGCTCGGCCTGCCGCTCCAACTCCACACCGGCTTCGGCGATCCGGACCTCACCCTGCACCGGGCCGACCCGTCGCTGCTGACGGACTTCGTGCGGGCCACCGAGCCCAGCGCCGTCCCGCTGGTGCTGCTGCACGGCTACCCGTACCACCGGCAGGCCGCCTGGCTGGCCCAGGCCTTCCCGACGGTGTACACCGACCTCGGGCTGACCGCCTCCTACGCCGGGCCGCGGGTGGCCGCGGTGCTGGGCGAGATGCTGGAGCTGGCGCCGTTCGGCAAATTGTTGTTCTCCACCGACGCCTACGGGCTGCCCGAACTCTATTTGGTGGGCACCTGTCAGTTCCGGTACGGACTGGATGCGGTGCTCGCGGGCTGGCAGGCCGACGGCGCCTGCTCCGCAGCCGACGCCGAGCGGGTGGCGCGGTTGGTCGCGGCCGACAACGCGCGCCGGTTGTACGCGTTGTAGGGGTGCGATCGGTGCTGGTGGCCGCCGTCGCGGCGGGTGTGGCCGCACGTTGGCGAACCATCACTTTTTAACACTCTTGACCTCTGTTTCCCTGTTGATCTCCGGAGCTCGTAACCCCCCTTCCTGATCCGGATGTGACGATTGGATGACTACCTCTTGCGCTTATAAGCAAATATTCATTAGCGTCCCGGTCATTCCCAAGCGCACCTGCCCATCGCAGCTGCCGCCTGACGACTCGGGAGGCCAACCCCCATGCGTGTTCCTCGGATCAGCCGTACCCGGTACGCGGCAGTGGGCGTCGTGCTCGCCACCGCCGGCGCCCTCGCGCTGCCGGCCGGCACCGCCGTCGCGGCCCCCACCGCCGACTCGACGACCGGTCCGCTGATGAGCTACGTCGTCAACACCAAGGCCAACCACGGCCAGGTGCAGAAGGTCGAGAAGGCCATCACCGGCCTCGGCGGCACGGTGGTCCAGTCGTACGAGCAGGTCGGCGTCGTGGTCGCCCGCTCGAACGACACCAAGTTCGCCGAGAAGCTGCGCCTGGCCAAGGGCGTCGACTCGGTCGGCGCCAGCCGTACCAAGGGCATCCAGGCCGCCGACCAGGGCAAGGCCGACGTCGCCGCCGAGCCGGCCGCCTCGGCCGCCCCCGGCGAGGAGCCCTACGACGCCTACCAGTGGGACATGCGTCAGATCGGTGCCGACAAGGCCCACAAGATCTCGCTCGGCAGCCGCAACGTCACCGTCGGCGTGCTGGACTCCGGCATCGACGCCACCCACGAGGACCTGGCCGCCAACGTGGACGCCTCGCAGTCGGTCTCCTGCATCGACGGCAAGACGAACACCGACTGGAAGGCCTGGCAGCCGACCACCAGCGACCACGGCACCCACGTGGCCGGCACCATCGCCGCCGCCAAGAACGGCAAGGGCATCGTCGGCGTCGCGCCGAACGTGAAGCTGGCCGCCGTCAAGGTCGTCGACGACGGCGGGTTCATCTACCCGGAGAACGCGGTCTGCGGCTTCGTCTGGGCCGGCGAGCACGGCTTCAAGGTGACGAACAACAGCTACTTCGTCGACCCGTGGATGTTCAACTGCAAGACGGACAAGGACCAGGCCGCGATCTCGGAGGCCGTCCGCAAGGCCGTCGCCTTCTCGCAGCGCAAGGGCGTTCTCAACGTCGCCGCCGCGGGCAACGAGAACCTCGACCTGGCGCACAAGACCGTCGACGTGGCCAGCCCGGACGACACCACCCCCGGCACCCGCCCGGTCACCAACGACTGCCTGTCGCTGCCGACCGAGCTGCCCGGCGTCGTCGCCGTCTCCGCGGTGGGCGTCAACGGCGTCAAGTCGTACTACTCCAGCTACGGCAAGGGCGTCGTGTCCGTCACCGCCCCGGGTGGCGACCGCCGCTACCAGCTCCCGAACACCCCGGACAAGGACGGCCGCATCCTGTCCACCATCCCCGGTGGCAAGTACGGCTACATGCAGGGCACCTCGATGGCCACCCCGCACGTCGCCGGCGTGGTCGCGCTGCTGGCCGGCACCTTCCCGTGGGCCAGCCCGGACGAGCTGACCGAGATGCTGACCACCCACGCCGAGTCCATCCCGTGCCCGACCGGCGAGTACAACCCGGGTGGTGCCGGCGCCTGGAAGGCCACCTGCGAGGGCGGCGCCGACGACAACGGCTTCTACGGCGCGGGCCTGGTCAACGCCGAGAAGGCGGTCCAGTGGTGGCGCTGACGCGCTGACCGCGGACACCTCTGAACAGTAGAGCCGGGGAGCGGGACCACTGGGTCCCGCTCCCCGGTCGTTTTCGATCACCAGTCGGTCGCATCCGCCCAGCCGCGCTCCGGCCGCCCCGCGCCGGCCCGCCGGCCCGGCTAGCCCTCGTCGAAGTGGTGCTCCCAGACCGTCTCCACCGACGGCTTGCCGTGCAGGTCCGGCACCTCCTGCAGCCAGGCCGGCCGGCCCGCCCGGGTCCGGGCCGCCCGCCGCCGCTCCGCCTCGCGCAGCTGCTCGGGCGTGGCGAAGCCCTCCGGCAGCCACTCCTCGGAGAGCACCACCCGGGCGGCCAGGTGCGTGACGTAGGCGTGCCGGACGGCGTCCACCGAGTCGAAGCCGGGCTCGCCGGCCAGCCACTCGTCCGGGACCAGCGCCACCACCTCCTCCAGCAGCGGCACGGTGACCAGCGGCCCGAGTTCCTCGTCGGCCAGCCGGACGTCCGGGGCCGAGCCGCCGAGCGCGTGCGCGCTGAGGTCGTACGCCTTGCCTACCGCCGCCTCGGCCCCCGCCCAGCGGTGATGGAAGATCAGTGCGGCGCCGTTGTCGATCAGCCAGAGCCGCCCGTGCCAGGCCACCAGATTGGGGTTGTGCACGGTGCGGTCGACGTTGCCGGTCAGGGCGTCCAGCCAGACCACCCGGCCGGCCTCGACGGAGTCCACCGCGATCATCCCCGGCCGGAAGTCCCGCGCGCCGGGCAGCAGGTCCATCCCGAGGTTGAGGCCGGCGCTGGCCTTGAGCATGTCCTGGATCT
Source organism: Streptomyces sp. LS1784 (assembly GCF_020103755.1). GTDB lineage: Bacteria > Actinomycetota > Actinomycetes > Streptomycetales > Streptomycetaceae > Kitasatospora. Next base: position 1,260 of record NZ_JAHSQD010000639.1, on the reverse strand, counting down.
CGGCGTCCGGCTCGTCCACGGCGACGGCCGGGTCGAAGTCCACCAGCCGCAGCTCGGGCACCCGCAGGCCCAGCCGCCGGGCCAGCTCGCCGACGATCACCTCGGCGATCAGCGCCTTGCGGCCCTGCGCGGCCCCGGTGAACTTGACCACGTACGTCCCCAGGTCGTCGGTCTCCACCACGCCGGGGACGGAGCCGCCGGCCCGCAGCGGGTCGACGTAGCGCACAGCAGTCACCAGATCGAGCACACCGGCCACCCTATCCCGCCGCGTCGCGGGCGCGACCCTGTGATTGGCTTGCCGGACAGAGCGGTTCCCACCACATGAGGAGAGCAAGGTCATGGGACAGGTGCAGGCCACCACCGAGCGGGTCTACGATGCGGCCCCCGAGCGGGTGTACGAGGCGCTGGCCGACTACCAGGTGACCCGCCCGAAGCTGCTGCCCGCACAGTACAGCGAGTACGAGGTGCGGGTCGGCGGCGCCGGTGCCGGCACTCAGGTGCACTGGAAGCTCCAGGCGACCGAGAAGCGGGTGCGCGACTGCCTCTTCACCGTCTCCGCGCCCAAGCCCGACCAGCTGGTGGAGAAGGACGCCAACTCCAGCATGGTGATCACCTGGATCGTCTCGGCCGTCGGCGAGGGCCGCTCCAAGGTCACCGTGACCGCCACCTGGCAGGGGGCGACCGGCATCGGCGGCTTCTTCGAACGCACCTTCGCCCCGAAGGGCCTGAACCGGATCCACGACCAGGTGCTGGCCAACCTCGCCGCCGAGGTCCGCTGAGGCCACCGCAGGTCCGCCGGGGACCTCATCGTTCACCGAGGGCCTCAAGTTCCACTGAAGGCCTCGGTTTCCACTGAGGACCCCACGGTCCGCCGGGGCTCGCGGAGCCGCCGGAATCGCCAACCGTGCGATTCGCGCGCGTCGATCCATCAAAGCGATCGAATCGCCCTGGAATTCGAGCGGCTCGGTCGCCCGTACGAGCCGAAAGCCGTACGGGTGGCCGAACCACCACCTGCGGGTGATTGGCGCCACCAGGCGCCGGAGAGCCACCCTAGGCTCGCCGCCGTGCATATGACGATCCTTCACATTTCCCAACCGGTGGACGGCGGGGTCGCCCGCGTCGTCGCCGATCTGGTGCGGGGCCAGCGGGAGGCCGGCCACCGGGTGCTGGTCGCCTGTCCTCGCGGCGGGCGGCTGGCCGAGGAGGCCGCCGCGATGGGCGCGCTGGTCCAGGACTGGCCCGCCCGGCGCTCGCCCGGCC
>NZ_JAHSQD010000638.1 GCF_020103755.1 Streptomyces sp. LS1784 | reverse complement strand
GGGCCGCCGCCACCACGGCGGTGGCGGCGGCGGGTCGTCGGGTGAGCGCGGGATGATGTGCGCGACATCGACCATGGTTCGGGCGGCTCCTGTTGTCGGTCGGGCTAGGACGGGACGCGGGGGGCGGTACCGGTCAGCGTCACGGTGTTCCGACACTCGTACGCGACCGCGGCGGCCCTGCCGATCTTGAGGGCGATGTCCGCGTACGCCTGGTGGGCCTTGCCGAGGGAGGCGCCGTCGACGACGTCCCCGGAGACCAGCACGCCGAAGTACTTCGGCGGGGGCTGGTCGCTGTCGTCCCGCGGGGCGTCGAAGTCGCACGGCACGTAGAGCCGGACCGATGCGTTCCCGTCGACGTTCTTGGAGTCCACGACCCATCCGGTCGTGCCGGGGCCGAAGTCGAGTGGGGTGGCCGATCCGCCACTGGCGTCGTTCCTCCGGTCGGCGTCGATCCGGTCGCGTGCCGGTCGTACCTCCGCGTCGAGCAGGATGGTCGCGCCCGGCCACATGATGCGGCAACGGGAGTCACGGCTCCCCGAGGCGGGCTTCATGGGGGTGGCGATCTCGCGGGCCGGCCTGGGCTCGACGGCTTTCCCGTCGGGGCCCGCGAGCGGCTTCAGGTCGTTCGCGTCCAGGACCCCCCAGCACGCGCTCTGCGGCAGTTCCACCGACTGCCAGGGTTTCCACGCCCACAGCCCGCCGCCCACTGCCGCCGCCACCGCGAGGGCGACGGCGGCGTGCCAGGGGCGGACCCGGGACCGGCGCCGGGGCGGATCGTCCGGGGACGGCGGGATGATGTGGGCGACGTCAGCCATTTCTCAACGCTCTCGGTGGTGGCAGGTGGGCTCGGGGGTCAGCTCTTGGGGTACACCGTGTCGTACGAGGTCTTGCCGCTGCTGTAGCCGGTGTTCTCCTCCTGGGCGGCCCGGCGGGCCACGTCGTTGATGTAGTTCGGGTCGGCACCCGCGTTGCGGCCGGCCTCGCGGACGGCGTTGACGATCGCCTGCTGCGACTTGCGCTCGGCCGCCTCCTTCGCGGCGCCGGCCTCGTCGCTGGCGTCGTTGTGGGTGTCCACCTTGTAGCCGTTGGCGACGTTGTCCATGATCTGGTTGACCGCGCTGTCGACGCCCTCGCCGATCAGGGGCGCCCGCTCCTTGAGCGCGTCGCCGGCGAACGACCAGATCTGGCCGGCGATCTCCCGCTTGGTGTCGATGGCGGCGTTGAACTCGGCGTCGCTGGCGGTGTGCTTCTGGTAGACGGCGTCGACCATCGCGCTGGTGATCAGGCCGTTGACCTGCCCAGCCGGCTTGGCGACGTTCTCGACCGCCACCGCCAGGTCCTTGTGCAACTCGGGGTGGGCCAGCACGTCCTGGATCTGGGCCGTGGTGTACGCCTGCTGCCCGGCCGCGATCGAGGCATAGGCGTCCGGGTCCTGGCCGAGCGCGCCGAGCAGGCGCTCGACCTTGGCCTGGCTGAAGAGCTGCGAGTCGGCGCCCGCTCCCTCCAACGAGCCCTGGACGTCGCCGATGTAGTTGGCGGTCATGTTCCCGAGGCTGCCGTTGAGGTTCGCGAACAGTCCGCCCTTGAGCAGGTCCGGGCCGTCCTTGGTGCCGAACGTGTCCACCACGTTCTTCATGATGTCGTTCATCGCGGCGGTGTGCGGGGGGAACTTGCCGTCGACGTCGTCGTACGCCCTGCCCGTGGTGGCCGCCTCCAGAGCGTGGCCCAGGGTGGTGACGTCGAACGGGTCGGCGGTGCCGGGGTTGGGCCGGGGCGGGTACTGCTGGTCGAGCAGGAGCGACCGGGAGCCGGTGTCGGTGAGCGCCTTGAGGTAGGTGTTCGGGCCGCCGGTGCTCTTGACGGTGCCGTCCGGGTTGTAGGTGGTCGGTGCGTCGTGGAAGAACTTGGTGGCGGCCTCGGGGCTGTGGCCGAGCCCTTCCAGGATGGCGGACATCGGGTTGATGCCCCGGATGTTGCCGTCCTTGTCGGGCACACCGATGAACTTGAGCTCGGTGAACGGGTACGCGGCCTTGGTGGCCGCGTCCCAGCGCATCGGGTTCTCCTGGGTGAGCTGGGTGACGTGCTCCGCGATCGGGTTGAGGAAGTGCGCGTCGTACTTCCCGTTCCGCAGCAGGTTCGCCGTGATCTGGTAGCCGTACGGGCTGTGCGCCGGGTCGGCGCCGGGCGGCACGGGGATCTGCTTGGCCCCGGCGGCGCGGAACCTGGTCTCCCACTCGTCCGACACGTGCACGGGCTGCTTGGTGTCGGTCGCGGTGGCCAGGGTGAGGCCCAGGTCCTTCTGGATGGCCTTGAGCGCGGCGCTGCGGGCCGGGCTGTTGGCGTAGTCGCCGCTCTGGGCCATCGCGCCGTACTTGGCCATGAAGGTGCCCGGGTCCTGGTTGCCGTAGAAGGAGGTGGCGAACCGCGGGTCGTTCTTGTGGTGGTCCAGGATGTCCTGGAGGTGCTTGACCTGGGCGTCGGAGGCCTGGCCGCCGAGGCTCAGGATGTAGGTGGCCGCCTTGGCCTCCTCCTCCGGGATGCCGCCGACGGGGTTGGCGTTGAACGCGGTGCCGTCGCTGCCGGTGTCGTCCCCCAGCGCCCTGGAGGCGTCGAGGTCGGCCTCGGTGGCGCGGTCGATCGCGTCGCCGATGGCCTTGGCGGCCGTTTCGGCCTTGGCCTTCCAGCTCTTGGCGTACTCGGCGTCCTTCTTGTCCTCCTGGGTCGTGGGCGGAGGCCAGTGCACCGCGCCCTCGCCGTCGACGGTGAGGCCGGCGTCGGTGGCGTGCTGGACGGCGGTGGTGAGGTCCTGTTTGGCGGCCGTGATCTCGGTGTGGGCGTCGCGGAGGGTCTTGGCCAGGGCCGAGGCCTCCTCGAAGGCCGCGTGGATCTGGTCGCGGGCCCAGGTGAGCTTGGCGTTGGCGAGGCCGGCGGCGTCGCCGTGCCAGCCGGACTGCTGGATGGTGCCGAGGACCTCGTTCTGCATCCGCTGGGTGAGGTCCCACTTGCGGACGAGGCTCTCGAAGTCGCCCGCCGCGGAGGCGAGACTGCCGAGGTCGACCTGCTTGAGTTGACTGAACGTCACCATGATTGTGCTGTATCCCCCCGCTCGCGCTGACGCTAGCTTCCGGCGCCCTGCGGCTTGTTGAAGTTGGCCTGGATGTCCGAGTCGGTCTTGGTGTAACTCTGGGCCGTGGTCTGCAGGTTGGTGCCGATGTCGCCGACGGTGGTCTGCAGCCCGCCGGACTGGCTGGTCCAGGTTCCCCAGGTGGCGGTGAGTGCGCCACCGAGGTTCCAGCCCTTGAGGGACCCGGCCGCGGCGTTGACGTGCTCGCCGGGCTGGTCGCACTCGGTCTTGACGGAGTCCCGCAGTGCGAAGGCGTTCTGTGCGGCCTGCTGGAGCACGCCGGGGTTCACGGCGACGGTCTTGCCGCCGCCCGCCGGGCCCAGCGAGACCGGTGCGGCGTTGGCGCCGGCGAGGTCCGGGAACTGCTTCTTCGCCTCTTCGGTCAGATTGCCCTTGTCGTCGAAGAGCCACGGATTCATGCGACGCTCGAATTCGAGGTCGGTCATTGTTTGCCCCCCAGGTAAAGATCGGCATGGATTGTACTATTTTCACGGCATGAATTTTGGTGAATTGACTATTGATTCCTGGTTAACGCATGGTGAATCGCGATGGGAATGTCGGGTTCGTACTGTGCCGAGCCGCACATTGCCCGACACGCGGCGGCGTGCCAGAGTGCCGGGCATGAACCATCCGCTCGCGGCCGAGCCGCGCCCCTCCGCCCCCGCCCCCGCGCACGTCTTCGACTGGCTCGACGAGACGGCCGCGATGCGGGCGGAGGCCGGGCTGACGCGGACGCTGCGCAGCCGGGCGGCGGACGACGCGGTGCTGGACCTCGCGGGGAACGACTACCTGGGGCTGACCAGGCACCCGGTGGTCACCCGGGCGGCGGCGGACGCGGCGCTGCGCTGGGGAGGCGGCTCGACGGGGTCGCGGCTGGTGACCGGGACGACCGCGCTGCACACCGAACTGGAGGAGGAGCTGGCCGAGTTCTGCGGGGTGGAGGCCGCGCTGGTGTTCTCCTCCGGGTACACGGCCAACCTCGCGGCGCTGACCGCGCTCACCGACCCGGACACCCTGATCGTCTCCGACGCCTACAACCACGCCTCGCTGATCGACGGCTGCCGGCTCTCCCGCGCCGACGTCCACCGGGCCCCGCACAGCGACCCGGCGGCGGTCGCCGAGGCGCTCGCCGGGCGCGCGCAGCGGCGGGCGCTGGTGGTCACCGACTCGGTGTTCTCGGTGGACGGCGACGCGGCCCCGCTGCCCGAACTGTCCGCTGCCGTCCGCGCGCAGGGCGCGGCGCTGTTGGTGGACGACG
>NZ_JAHSQD010000637.1 GCF_020103755.1 Streptomyces sp. LS1784 | reverse complement strand
TCGTCCACCCGGGCCCTTCCCCCGGCTCCCGAGCAGCCGGGCGCTTCCGGCCGGGGCCGCACGGAGGAGGACCGCATGCATTCCACGGACACGCTCCCACCGAACCGAACGGTCACCGCCCCGGCCACGGCGCTCCGCGTTCTGGCCCGCGTCCTCCTGCGTCTCGTCCCGGCACTCGTGTTCCGGCTGCCGACCGCGCCGGCCGCCGGCCGGGGTGGCGCCGGCCCCCGCCGGGGTCCGGGGTCACCGTCGAAGCCGCCCCGGTCCATGGAGGACCGGCCGGCCCGCCGTCCGGATCGCGGCGGTGCCTCTCCGAGGGCTTCGCCAACTCGGCGAGGAAGTGATGGAGTTGACCCGACGGCATCTCAGCCGAGCCCGTCCGGCCCCAGAGGAGGAACCGCCGTGCCCCGCCCCTTCACCGTCGAGGACCACACCGCCCGGATGGCCCGTGCCACCGCCGAGGCGACCGCCGCCGGGCTGGCCGGCCTGGTCGTCGCCCCCGGCCCCGACCTGGCCTACCTGTGCGGCTACTCGCCCACCGCGATCACCGAGCGGCTGACCGCCCTCGTCCTCACCGCCGGGAACGAACCCGCCCTGGTGGTCCCCAAGTTGGAGCGGCCGGACGCCGAGAAGGCGGTCGGTGCCCCGGCCCTCCGGCTGCTCGACTGGTCCGACGGCGAGGACCCGTTCGCCACCGCCGGCCCCCTGCTCGACCCGGCCGGACGGTACGGCGTCTCCGACAACACCTGGGCACTGCACCTGCTCGGCTTCCAGGCCGCGCTGCCCCGCGTCTCCTTCACCTCGCTCACCGACAGCCTGCCGATGCTGCGCGCCGTCAAGGACGCCGAGGAGCTGGACCGCCTGGCCGCGGCCGGCGGCGCGGCGGACGCCGCCTACCGGCGCATCCTGGAGGTCGACTTCGCCGGCCGCCGGGAGACCGACGTGGCCGCCGACCTCGGCGCGCTGCTCATCCAGTACGGGCACAGCCAGGTCGACTTCACCGTGGTCGGATCCGGCCCGAACGGCGCCAACCCGCACCACGAGGCCGGCGACCGGGTCATCCGTACGGGTGACACCGTGGTGCTGGACTTCGGCGGCCTCAAGGACGGCTACGGCTCCGACACCACCCGGACGGTGCACGTCGGCCCGGACGTTCCGGACGAGGTGCGGAAGGTGCACGAGCTGGTCCGGCGGGCCCAGCAGACCGCCTTCGAGGCGGTCCGCCCCGGGGTCGCGTGCCAGGAGATCGACCGGATCGCCCGGCGGGTGATCACCGAGGGCGGGTACGGCGAGTACTTCATCCACCGCACCGGCCACGGCATCGGCACCACCACGCACGAACCGCCCTACCTGGTCGAGGGCGAGGAGCGGCCGCTGGTGCCCGGCATGTGCTTCTCGATCGAGCCCGGCGTCTACCTGCCCGGCCGGTTCGGGGTGCGGATCGAGGACATCGTCACCGTCACCCCGGCCGGCGGCCGCCGCTTCAACAACACCCCGCACGAGCTCGGCATCGTGGCCTGACCATGTCTGAGCGTGCGTCGAACCGGGTGCCGACCGAGTCGGCTGTTCTTACGATCCGGTCATATTTCACCCAGTGTCCTCCAAGCTTGAGTTGCTAGTTTCGGTGCGCATGACCAAGACCCTCCGTCCGGCCCCGCACCACGTGCGGGCCGGGCAGCCGCGCCCGGTGCCTCCGCCCCGACCCCGCGTGACGGGCTGGTCGAGACTCCGGTGGCTGGCCTGGCCGCTCTACCTGACGTTCTTCCTCTGGTTCCTGCGCACCGAGGGCATCCCCGCAGCCAACGACGTGCTGTTCCTCTGGCTGATCGCCGCCCTGCTGACCGCCGCCGTGCACAGCGGGCACGGCCCCCGCGGCTTCCTCCTGGTCCTGCGCGACTGGGTCCCGGTGATGGCCGTGGTGTGGACGTACTCGCTGCTGCGCGGCTACGGCGCGCACACCCCGTGGGCCCCGCACTGGCTGCCGCAGCTCCGCTTCGACGAGGCGCTCGGCCTCGGCGAGACCTGGACCGTCCGGCTCCAGCACGCCCTCTACACCTCCGGCTCGCCGCACTGGTACGACTACGCCGCGGTGGCCGTCTACCTCTCGCACTTCTTCGTCGTCTTCCTGCTGCTCGCGGTGCTCTGGCGGCGCGCGCACCACCGGTTCCGGCAGCTGCTCGCCTGCTACCTGACGCTCACCTTCGCGGGCTTCGCCACCTACATCCTCTATCCGGCCGACCCGCCGTGGCTGGTCTCCCAGGAGGGCAACCTGCCGCACCTGTCCCGGGTGGTCTGGGAGGTGATCTCGGTGAGCGGGCTGCCGCAGGCCGACTCGCTGCTGGAGAACGGCAGTCAGTTCGCCAACGACGTCGCCGCGATGCCCTCGCTGCACTCCGCCTACCCGGCGATGCTGCTCTTCTTCTTCTGGCCCACCGCCGAGCGCTGGCTGCGGGCGGTGCTGGTCGCCTACCCGCTCGCGATGACCTTCACCCTGGTCTACGGCGCGGAGCACTTCATCATCGACGTCTTCGTCGGCTGGGCCTACGCGGCCGCGGTGGTGTTCGGTCTGCGCCTGCTGCGCAACCGCCGCTCCGCTGCCGCGACTTCGGCTCCGGCTCCGGCTCCGGCGGAGGGCCCGACGGAGGCCCCGACGGAGGGCCGGGCAGACTTGGCCGGGTGAATCCGAGCGCACCGATGAAGCCCACCGCCGAGCAGCTGCTCGCCGCCAGGGACACCACCATCCCGGACGTCACCGGGCCCGGGCTGCGGGTGCTGTTCTGCGGCATCAACCCGGGCCTGTGGTCCGGCGCCACCGGTCACCACTTCGCCCGCCCGGGCAACCGCTTCTGGCCCGCCCTGCACCGCTCCGGCTTCACCGGACGCCAGTACCGGCCGGACGAGCAGCAGGAGTTGCTCGCACTCGGCCTGGGCATCACCAACGTCGCCCCGCGCACCACCGCCAAGGCCGACGAGCTGACCGCCGAGGAGCTGCGCGAGGGCGGCGCCGCGCTGCGCGAACGGGTGCTGCGGCTGCGCCCGCGTGTCCTGGCCGTGCTCGGCATCGGCGCCTACCGGACGGCCTTCGGGCAGCGCCGGGCCGCGCTCGGGCGACAGCCGGAGGGCATCGGCGACACCGAGGTGTGGGTGCTGCCGAACCCCAGCGGCCTCAACGCCCACTACACCCTGGACGGGCTGGCCGAGGAGTTCCGCACGCTCCGGGAGGCCGTCGAGGACCGAACCGTCGGGAGCTGAGCCGCCGGGGCCCGGGTCGTCGGGGGCCGGGTCGTCGGGGGCCGGACCGCCGACAGCCCGGCCGGCAGCGGCAGTTCGCGCAGCTCGCGGATCAGCGCCCGGACGGCGGCCGTCCCGGCCAGCTCGGGCGTGGCGACGTACCCGACGGAGCGGCTCGGCGGCTGCGGTCCGAGGTCGGTGACGGCGAGGCCGGCCGGGGCGCCGAGCAGCGCCGTCCGGGGCATGATCGCCATGCCCAGGCCCTGGGCGACCAGCGAGACGGCCACCGTGTCGTCCTCCACGTCCACCGTCGCGGGCGGGATCCAGTCCTGCCGCCGCCACCAGTCCCGGGTGTACGAGCCGCAGTTCTCGTCCCAGTCGACCAGCGGGAGCTCGCGCGGCGCCGGGTGGCCCTGCGGGTGCGCGAGCGCGGAGCGCCTGCGCGAGGCCGCTCCCGAGGGGCTGCACGTCTACCTGGACAACGTCGGCGGCGACCACCTGGAGGCCGCCATCGGCGCCCTGCGCGACCACGGCCGGATCGCCTGGTGCGGCGCGGTCGCCCAGTACAACCGGCTCGGGAACCCGCCGGCCGCGCCGTGCAACCTGTTCGACGTGGTCGGGAAGAGCCTGCGGCTGGAGGGCTTCCTGGTCCGCAACCACCTCGACGCCCGGCCGGAGCTGTACGACTTCCTGGTCCCGCACCTGCGCTCGGGCGCCGTCGTCCCGGACGAGACGGTCGTGGACGGCTTCGACCGGGTCGTGGACGCCTTCCTCGGCATGCTGCGCGGCGCCAACACCGGCAAGATGCTGGTCCGGATCGCCGACTGACCGGGCTCGGCCGACCCCGACCACGCGCTCACCCCGGCAGTACGGCCAGTTCGAGCGCGGCGAGCCGGGCCGGGTCGGCCACCACCTCGTAGCCGGCCACCCGGCCGTCCGCGACCGCCACCCGCAGCACCAGCCGCAGCCGCCCGTCCGGGGCGATCAGGATGCCGGGCTCCCCGTCCACCAGGGCCACCGCACCGTAGCGGGCCCGGCGGCCGAAGACCGTGGTCTCCCGGGCGACGGCCTGCGCGCCCCGGGCCACCAGGGCCCGGCCGGGCCCCAGGGCCGCCGGATCGGCCCGCCGCACCACGTCCGGGGCCAGTACGGCCAGCAGGTCCG
>NZ_JAHSQD010000636.1 GCF_020103755.1 Streptomyces sp. LS1784 | reverse complement strand
CGGCCGCGGTCGAGCGCCTGGCGCACGCGGCGCTCGCCGCCGAGCTGGCGACGCCGTTCGACCTGGCGCACGACCTGCCGGTGCGCGGCCGCCTGTTGCGGCTGGCCGACGACGACCACGTCCTGGCCGTCGTCTTCCACCACATCGCCTGCGACGCCTGGTCGACGCAGCTCTTCGCCGGCGAGCTGTCCGCGCTCTACACGGCGCACGTCGAGGGACGTGAGGCCGGCCTGCCGGCGCCCTCGCTCCAGTACGCCGACTACGCCGCCTGGCAGCGGGCGGAGCTGACCGGGGCCCGGCTGGAGCGCCAGCTCGGCCACTGGCGGCGGGAGCTCGCCGGCATCGAGCCGGTGGAGCTGCCCACCGACCGGCCGCGGCCCGCCGTCCGCGACCACCGGGGCGCCGAGGAGCCCTGCCCGCTGCCGGAGGGCGTCGGGGAGCGGGTGCGGGCACTGGCCCTCGCCCACGACACGACCCCCTTCGCCGTGCTGCTGACGGCCTTCCAGGTGCTGGTGGCGCGCTACACCGGGCGCACCGACGTGCCCGTGGGCACCGTGGTCTCCGGAAGGACCCGGCCGGAGCTCCAGCGGTTGATCGGCTACGGCATCAACTCCCTGGTGCTGCGCGCCCGATGGACGGACGGGGCGAGCTTTGCCGAGCTCCTGGACCGGGCCCGCACCACCGTCCTCGACGCCTTCGACCACCAGGACGTGCCCTTCGCCCGGCTCGTGGACGAACTCCAGCCGCAGCGCGACCTCTCGCGCACCCCGCTGTACCAGGTGGGTTTCACCCTGCACGAGGACCGGCTGGCCGCCTTCGATCTGCCGGGGCTGACGGTCGAGCCGTTCCTGGACAGCGACGGGATCTCCAAGAACGAGCTGTCCCTGCGGGTGCGGGGGCGCGCCGACGGTGGTTTCGACGCCGAACTCCAGTACGCCACCGCACTGTTCGACGAGGAGACGGTGGGCCGGATGGCCCGGCACTTCGCCCGGCTCCTCGACGACGCCGTGCGCCGCCCGGACGTCCCCGTCAGCGACCTCGAACTCCTCGACCCCGCCGATTACGCGGTGGTGACCGAGGCCGCTCCGGACGGGCCCGGCGCCGAGGAGACGGTGACCGCCTGCGTCCACGAGCTGTTCGAGCGGCAGGCCGACCGGACCCCCGACGCGACCGCCGTCGTCGCCGGCGCCGAGACGCTCACGTACCGGGAACTGGACGAGCGGGCCAACCGGATCGCCCACCACCTGCGCGCGCTCGGCGCCGGTCCGGAACAACTGGTCGGCCTCTGCCTGGAGCGCGGCCCGCTGCTGCTGCCCGCGCTGCTCGGCATCCTCAAGTCCGGCGCGGCCTACCTGCCGCTCGACCCGGCCAACCCCGGTGACCGGCTGGCGTACGTGGTCTCCGACGCCGGGGCCCGGCTCGTCGTGACCAGCACCGCGCTCGTCGCCGCACTGGACGGAGTCCATGACGGACCGCTCCTCGTCCTCGACGGAGACGGAGACGGAGACGGTGACGGCGGGGGCGCCGCGGCCGTCGCCGCCGCCCCGGCCCACCGGCCGGAGCCGTCCGCGACCCCGGACAACCTCATCTACACCATCTACACCTCGGGTTCGACCGGTCGCCCCAAGGGCGTCGCGCTCACCCACACCAACGTCGCCCGGCTGATGCGCACCGCGCGCGAGCGCTACGGCTTCGACGGCACCGACGTGTGGAGCATGGCCCACTCCTACGCGTTCGACGTCTCCGTCTTCGAGATGTGGGGCGCGCTCCTGCACGGCGGCACCCTCGTCGTCGTCCCGCACGGCGTGACCCGCTCCCCGGACGACTTCCTGGAGCTCCTCGCCGACACCGGTGTGACGGTGCTCAGCCAGACCCCGACGGCCTTCCGCTCGCTCGTCGCGGCCGCCGCCGACGGCGACCCGCGCATCGGACGCCTGGTGCTGCGGCACGTGGTGTTCGCGGGCGAGAAGCTGGAGGTCGCCGAAGTGCGGCCGTGGACCGACCGGATGGGCCTCGACGCGCCCGCCCTGATCAACATGTACGGCATCACCGAGACCACGGTCCACTCCACCTTCTACCGGGTCACCGCCGCCGACCTGGACCGGTCCGCTCCCAACCGGGTCGGCACCCCCCTGAGCGACCTGCGGATCCGGCTCCTCGACCAGACCGGCCGACTCGTGCCGGTCGGCGTGCCGGGCGAGATCCACGTCGCCGGGCCGGGCGTCGCCCGCGGCTACCTCGGCCGGCCGGCGCTGACCGCCGAACGCTTCGTGCCCGACCCGTACGGACCGGCCGGTGCGCGGATGTACCGCAGCGGCGACCTGGCCCGACGGCGGGCCGACGGCGGCCTGGAGTTCCTCGGCCGCATCGACCACCAGGTGAAGATCCGCGGCTACCGGATCGAGCTGGGCGAGATCGAGTCGGCCCTGGCCGCGCTCGACGGTGTGCGGCAGGCCGTCGTCGTCGTCCGCGAGGACACCCCCGGAGACCGCAGGCTCACCGGCTACGTCGTCCCCGAGGTCCCCGGCGCGACCGACGTCCGCGCGCTGCGGACGGCCCTGGGCCGCTCGCTGCCCGAGTACATGGTGCCGGCCGCGATCGCGGTCCTCGACGCCGTCCCGCTGACCACCAACGGCAAGCTGGACCAGCGGGCGCTGCCCACGCCGGACGCCGCCGCCGGAACCGCCGGCCTGGACACCACCGCCCCGCGCACCCCCGTCGAGGAGCAGGTCGCCGCGGTCTGGTCGCAGGTCCTCGGCACCGGCCGGACCGGCGTGCACGCCGACTTCTTCGAGCTCGGCGGTGACTCCATCCGCGCCGTCGCCCTCGTCGGTGCCCTGCGCGCGGCCGGCTTCGACATCGCCGTCCGCGACGTCTTCGCCCACCGCACGGTCGCCGGCGTCGCCGAACTCGTCACCGGCCGGCCCGCCGCACCGGCGCAGACCCGGGTCGCGCCCTTCGAGCTGATCGGCGAGGCCGACCGGGCGCTGCTGCCCGCCGACGCCACCGACGCCTACCCGCTCTCGCAGAACCAGCTGGGCATGCTCATCGAGATGCTGACCGGCGACGGCGGGCGCAACCTCTACCACAACGTCTCCGCGTTCCGGATCCGCGACGAGCAGCCCTACGACCCCGCGGCGATGGCCGAGGCGGGGCGCGTCGTCACCGCGCGGCACGAGGCCCTGCGCACCTCCATGGACCTGACCGGCTACAGCACCCCGCTGCAGATCGTGCACGCCGGCGCCGAACTCCCCCTCGGCCACCAGGACCTGAGCGGTCGGGGCGCCGAGGAGGTGCGGGCGGAGCTGCTCGCCCACTCCGCGCGGGAGCGGGCCCGCCTCTTCGACCTCGGCACCCCGTCGCTGATGCGGTTCTTCGCCCATGTCACCGGGGACGGCGGCTGGTGGCTGTCGGTCACCGAGTGCCACCCGCTGCTGGAGGGGTGGAGCCACCACTCGCTGCTGATGGAACTGCTCACCGTCTACCGGGCGGTGCGCGACGGACGCGAGGTGGAGCCGTTCGACGCCCCCGACCTGCGGTTCGCCGACTTCGTCGCCGGCGAGCTGGCCGCCCTGGACAGCGCGGAGGACCGCGCCTACTGGAAGCGCGTCGTCACCTCCCACGCGCCGTTCACGCTGCCCGCTCCCTGGCGTCCCGCGGCGGACGAGCCGGCCGGGACCGTGCAGCGGGCCACCGACTGGCGGGACCTGGAGCCCGCCCTGCGGGGCCTGGCGCAGAAGGCGGGCGGCTCCCTCAAGAGCGTGCTCCTCGCCGCGCACCTGAGCGTGCTGGCCCGGCTCACCGAGGAGGACTCCTTCCACTCCGGTCTGGTCTGCGACGCCCGCCCGGAGGCCGTCGGCGCCGACCGCGTCCTCGGCATGTACCTCAACACCCTGCCGTTCGTCATGGACCGCACCGCGGGCACCTGGCGGACGCTGGTCCGCCGGGTCTTCGACCGCGAGGCCGGCCTGTGGGCGCACCGCCGCTTCCCGCTCCCCGCCATCCAGAGCGCCTGGGGCGACGGCGGACGGCTCCTGGAGGTGTACTTCAACTACCAGGACTTCCGGCAGGTCGACCCCGAGACGGTCGATCACACCGAGGGCCTCGACGACAGCCCCACCGAGTTCCCGCTGACCGTCTCCGCACGGTCCGGCCACATCTTCCTCACCGCGTCCCGCCAGGCGCTCTCCGACGACGCCCTCGACCGGCTGGCCGCCCTGTACCGGGCGGTGCTCGAGTCGATGGCGGCCGACCCGGACGGGGACGCCCGGGCCGACCTGCTGCCCGCGCCGGAGCGCGCCCTGCTCCTCGGCGACTGGGCGCACACCCCGGGGGAGCCCGCCGGGGCGTGCGTGCCCGAACTCCTCGCGGCCCGGGCCGCCCGTACCCCCGACGCGCCCGCCGTGGTCGCCGACGGG
>NZ_JAHSQD010000635.1 GCF_020103755.1 Streptomyces sp. LS1784 | reverse complement strand
GGGCCGGGTGATCCGGCGGGCCGCCACGGCGGTGGCCGCCAGGCCGATCAGCAGCGCCACCGCGAGCGCGACCAACGCCGGCACCGGCGCGCCGGGTATCTGCAGCCCGGGTGCGGCCATGCCACGCCGCTGGAGTGCGGCAAGGAAGGCCCGGGCGGCGAGGAAGCCCACCAGGCCGCCCGGCGCGGCCACCAGCAGGGTGGTCGCCACCACCTGCACACGCACCACCCGCCGCACCTGACGGGGCGTCGCCGCGACGGTGCGCAGCAGCGCCAGATCACGGTGCTGCTGCCGCAGGGTGAAGCCGAGCGCGTTGACCACGACGAACAGCGCGACCAGGACGGCGATCTCGCCGAACGCCCCGGCGATCACCACCAGGCCCGGCCCGGACACCGCCACTCTGGTCACCGCGGCCGGCGCCGTGATCTGCGCGGCAACCAGCGAACCGAACAGCGTCACCGCCGCCACTGCCAGGAACAGGGCCGTCCCCAGCCCGGCGAAGGAGGCCGGGCGGCGGCGGATCTGCCCCGCGGACAGGCTCAGCACCGGACTGCTCATCGCGCTCACCCGCCCAACCGGCTCAGCCGCTCGCCGACCTGCGCGGCCGTCGGCCTGGTCAGCTCGTCCACCAGCAGGCCGTCTGCCAGCAGCAGCACCCGGTCCGCGTACCCGGCGGCGACCGGGTCGTGGGTGACCATCACGCAGGTCTGCCCGTCGGCGTCGACGCCCGCGCGCAGCAGGTCGAGGATCTCCTGCCCGGTGGCGCGGTCCAGTGCGCCGGTCGGCTCGTCGGCGAACAGCACCTCCGGCCGGGAGACCAGTGCCCGGGCTATCGCCACCCGTTGTTGCTGACCGCCCGACAGCTGTCCGGGCCGGTGCCGCTCGCGCCCTGCCAGACCGACCCGGGCCAGCGCCTCCCGCACCCGGGCCCGTTCCGGCGGATGCCCGGCCAGCCGCCCCGGCAGCTCGACGTTCTGCGTGACGGTCATCGCGGGCATCAGGTTGAAGGCCTGGAACACGAACCCCACCCGGGCGCGGCGCAGCTCCGCCAGCCGCCGCTCGGGCAGCCCGGACACCTCGGTGTCGCCCCACCGCACGGTGCCCCTGGTCGGGCGGTCCATCCCGGCCAGGCAGTGCAGCAGGGTGGTCTTGCCGGAGCCCGACGGCCCCATCACCGCCGTGAACGTCCCCGGCGCGAAGCCCACCGAGACCCCGCGCAACGCCCGCACGGCCGCCGCGCCACGCCCGTGCTCCCTGTGCAGCCCGGTCGCACTCAGGGCCGCGCCCGTCACCCCGTCGTGCGCCGCCGTGGCGGCGGCTGTCGTCATCCCGTTCATGTCCACCATCGTGGGCGCCCGGGGCCGGGAGATCGATTGTGCTGGCACCCGAATCCGGGGTTCGGAAAACCGAACCCCGCAGGTGGTGCTACGTCTCCTTCCCGCCCTCTTCCACCCGGGCCCGCTCGCCCCCACCCCGGCTCCCCGGTCACCCGCCCGACGGGGAATCATGATCCGGTGACCATCGACCTGCTGCCCGGCCGCGGCGTTCGCCTGCCCGCCCCGGGCAGCGAGCCGCGCCGCGAGGAGCCGTTCGCCTTCGACTCCGACTCCCTCCACGCGCCCGACCCGGAACCCGTCCGACCCGTCCGACCCAGCCAGCCAGCCAGCCAGCCAGCCAGCCAGCCAGCTGAACCCACCGAGGCCGCCGAATGATCCCGCTCCCGACCGGCACCGCCACCGGTCCGTACGACGCCGCTTTCCTCCCCCGCCGGCGGCTGTCACCGCGCCCGGCCGAGCAGCCGATCACCGCGCCGGTCCCCAAGCTCGGCGGCGAGCCGTGCTGGCTGGCCGAGCCCACCTGGCCCCTCTCCCCCGGTACGGGTGAACCCCTGGTGTTCATCGGGCAGTTCCCCGTCCCGGGCGAGCCGGGTCGGCTGGCGTACCTCTTCCTGGAGGAGGACGGCGAGCTGATGGGCGGCCTCGACCCGGAGCGGGGCGACGGCCTGTTGCTCGTCCAGCCCGGCGGCCGCATCCCGCCGTTCGCCGTGCTCGGACCGCCCGGAATCCGGGGCCGTACGCTCTGGCGCTGCGAGCCCGACGGTGAGCGGACCCCGGTCGAGTACCACCTGGACGTGGTGCCGCTGCCGGACGGCGTCGACCGGGCGATGGACCAGCGGGCCGCCTTCCAGCGGTACCTGCGCCACGAGGGCCCCGAGGTCCCGTTCCCGGACGGCGACCACGAGCACGACCACCTCGGCGGAGACCCGTCCTACCCGAACGGCCGGGCCCGGGTCCCGGCCCCCTGGCAGTACCTCTTCGCCCTCGCGGACGCTTCGGACGAGGGCGATCCGTACTTCCTCAACTTCGGTTACGGCGACGGCTTCGGCTTCCTCAGCCCGGACGGCCTGGAGGGCCGCTTCTTCTGGGAGGCCCCGTAGCCGCGCCCTCCGTTTCCCCATCCCTCACTCACCCACGGGAGTCACCATGACCACCACCCCCCTGACCGTCGCCGTGCTCGGCCCTGGCGGCGTCGGCGGACTGATCGGCGGGCTCCTCGCCCGCGACGGCCACCGGGTCGTCTGCCTGGCCGGCGAGGAGACCGCGGCCGTCATCGCACGGGACGGACTGCAGGTCCGCAGCGCCCGGTTCGGCGACTTCACCGCCCGGGTGGAGGCCGCCACCGAGCTGCGCGAGCCGGTCGACGCGGCCTTCGTGACGGTCAAGGAGACGGCGCTGGCCGCCGCGCTCGACCGGATGCCCCCGGAGGCGCTCGGCGCCGGGATCGTGGTGCCGCTGCTCAACGGTCTGGACCACATGGCGCTGCTGCGCGAGCACTACCAGGCCGGGCGGGTGGTGGCCGGCACGATCCGGGTCGAGGCCACCCGGACGGCGCCCGGGCGGATCGAGCACACCAGTCCGTTCGCCGCCATCGAGCTCGGTGCGACCGCCCGACACGCCTCCCCCGTAGCCGAGTTCGCCGAGCAGCTGCGGCACGCCGGGCTGGACGTCACGCTGTGCGAGGACGAGACGGCGATGCTGTGGAGCAAGCTGTCCTTCCTCGCACCGTTCGCCCTGCTCACCACCCGCCACGCGAGCGGGATCGGCACCGTGCGCACCGAGCACCGGGCCGAACTCCGCGCCGTGCTGGACGAGATCAGCGCCGTCACCCGGGCGGTCGGCGCGCCGGCGGACGCGCAGACCCTGCTCGCCTCCTTCGACCGCATCCCGGGGACGATGAGGTCCTCGATGCAGCGCGACGTGGAGGCCGGCCGACCGACCGAGCTGGACGCCATCGGCGGCGCCGTCCTGCGGGCGGCCGACGCACACGCGGTGGCCGTCCCGACCATCGCCCGCCTGGTCAGCGACCTGTCCGACTCCTCCGACCGGTAGTGCCCGCACGGGCGTTCACCCCGCGCTTGGCGCGCGCGGTGAACGCCCACCGGGGTCTCCGATCGACTGACGGATCATCATTTTTTGCAAAGGGAAGGAGACTTTCCCGACGGTTCACGGAATCCTCCGGAACCCCCGCACGGCGCACCGACGTTGACACGGCGGGAGGGATAGAGACATGACAAGGAAGCCGTACCGTCTGGCCGCCACCACGCTCGCACTGCTCCTCACGGCCCCGTTGTTCACCGCGTGCGACGCCGACCAGGCCCTCGACTGCGGGAAGCGGGCGATCAGCCTCTCCGGCGATGTCCAGGACCTCGCGGATTCGGCGATCAACATCGGTCAGATCACCGACGAGAGCCGCCGCAAGCACACCGTCGCGGCCCTGAAGAAGGTCGCCGACGATGCCAGGAAGATCCGCCAGGACGGCGGGGACAAGATCGACGCGGCCG
This sequence comes from Streptomyces sp. LS1784, assembly GCF_020103755.1. Lineage (GTDB taxonomy): Bacteria > Actinomycetota > Actinomycetes > Streptomycetales > Streptomycetaceae > Kitasatospora. The sequence continues at coordinate 596 of NZ_JAHSQD010000635.1, read as the reverse complement.
CCGACAGACTCTCCAAGGCCGTCGACGACGCCATCGACCGGGTCACCAAGGGCAAGCAGCCCGACGTCAAACCGATCACCGATGCCGCCGCCGACATCGGGAAGGCCTGCGCCGACGCCTGACGCACCGGCGCGCTCACCGTTTCCCACACCGCCCACTGCCCACTCCACCGGCTTCCGCCCCGGGCGCCGGCCCGGGGCGGAAGCACATCCCCCGCCCCGGGTCCCGGCCTGTCGCCACCGCACCGGCACCGCCGGACGATAGGAATGGCATCGGACCGAACCGCACCTCGGAGGCACCGGTGAACCACCCGATCCTCGGCCAGATCCAGGACCTGCGCGCCGAACTGGCACCCGGCGACACCGCCCCCGCGTTGGTCACCGCGCTCGCCGACGGCACCGCGCCACACTCGGTCCTGGCCGAACTCGCCGCCCAGCAGCACCGGATCATCCGCTCCGACCGCCGCAGCCTGCTGCTGCTCGCCAGTCGCTGCGCGGACCGGCCGGTCGGCGCCTGGTTCGCCACGCTGGCCGAGGGCGAGAGCGCCGCGCTGCGCACCCTGCCCGCACTCGGCGCCGCCGCCGGCCTCGACCGCG
>NZ_JAHSQD010000634.1 GCF_020103755.1 Streptomyces sp. LS1784 | reverse complement strand
CGGTGGTCATAGCGTGAGGGAAACGCCCGGTTACATTCCGAACCCGGAAGCTAAGCCTTACAGCGCCGATGGTACTGCAGGGGGGACCCTGTGGGAGAGTAGGACGCCGCCGAACAATTCTTCCGAAGAACCCCTGATCCATTCGGATCAGGGGTTCTTCGCATTTCCGGTGACGTATCGTCAGGGCATGGACGATCAGACTGCGGTCACTGCGAACGATGTGCTCCGGCCCGAGCAGCGCGACGGCGCCCTGCGTGTTCTGGCGGAGGCCCAGACGGTGGACGGCCGGACCGCCGTGTCCGAGCAGGGCCGGCTCCGGCTGCGGAACGCGGAGACTCCGCGCCCGGGTGTCATCCACCTCATCGAGACCGAAACCGACGCCGTCCGCGGCTACGGCCAGCTCGAAGTACCGGAGAACCCGGCCGCCAACCCCGTCGCCGAGCTGGTGGTCGACCCGGCCGCCCGCGGCCGCGGCCTGGCCCGCCCGCTGGTGGACGCCGTCCTGGCGCAGGCCCACCGGGCGGGGCGCGACGCGGTGGACTTCTGGGTGCACGGCGGCCACCCGGCGGCCCGGCACCTGGCCGAGGTGTACGGCGCCGAGCTGGTCCGCGAGCTGCGGCAGATGCGCCGCACCGGCCGGCAGACCGAGGAGGTGGCCGTCCCCGAGGGCATCGAGCTCCGCACCTTCCGCCCGGGGGAGGACGACGCCGAGTGGCTGCGGCTGAACGCCCTGGCCTTCGCCCACCACCCGGAGCAGGGCGCCTGGACCGCGCAGGACCTGGCCGAGCGGATCGCCGAGTCCTGGTTCGACCCGGCCGGCTTCTTCCTCGCAACCCGCGACGGCAAGGTGGTCGGCTTCCACTGGACCAAGGTGCACCCGGCCACCGCCACCGAGCCCGAGCTGGGCGAGGTGTACGTGGTCGGGGTGGACCCGGCCGAGCAGGGCAGCGGCCTCGGACGCGCGCTGACCGCGGCGGGCCTGCGCCACCTGACCGGTACCGGCCCCGGCGAGCGCGGTCTGGAAACCGTGCTGCTCTACGTCGACGCCGACAATCCGGCCGCCGTGCGGGTATATGAACGACTGGGGTTCGCCATTCACGAGGTGGACCTCATGTACCGAGCCCGGTACCGGGCGAACCGGCCGGCCTAGCCGCTGCGGACCCTCGGGGACCTTCGAAGCATCCGGAGTCTCCGCTCCCGGATCTCCGGAGCGTCCTCGCACCGGATTCCCGAGCCTTTCGACTCTGCCGAAAGCGGTCGGGACGGCCCCCGAGCGGTCGTGGGCGAGGGACGGGGCGGCAACGCCCCTTGCCCCGACCGACTCAGCTTTCCTCCTGGCCATGCGGTGTTTACCGTGGATTCAATTGCTGCCGCGAAGATCACAGGATGAAGTCCGTAGTGTCTCGCTCGTGCAGAGTCGACCGCCACGCACCGGCCGGTCCTGTACGGACCGCGCCCGGAGGGTGGGCGTTGTCCCCGGGCCTGGTCCGGGGCGAGGGCGACGGCCCGCAGAGCCATTCGCGTCCGGACGCCGTCCTGCTGCTGGAGGAGCTGGAGCCCATGAGCATCCCCCGCCCCGTCTCTGCCCCGCTGTCGCCTACGGCCCGGATGTCCGGTGCGCTGGGTGTTCCGCCGGAGCTGCCGGCCACGGACGACGAGGAGTTCGAAGCGTTGCCGCAAGGCCGCTTCCTGGACCGCGAGCGCAGTTGGCTCGCGTTCAACGAGAGGGTCCTGGAGCTGGCCGAGGACCCGGGCATCCCGTTGCTGGAACGGGCGAAGTTCCTGGCGATCTTCGCGAGCAACCTGGACGAGTTCTTCATGGTCCGGGTGGCCGGCCTCAAGCGCCGGATCGCCACCGGCGTCGCCCAGCGCAGCGCGTCCGGCCTCCAGCCGCGCGAGGTGCTGGACCTGATCTGGACCCGCTCGCGCGAGCTCATGGCCCGCCACGCCGCCGCCTTCCAGCAGGAGGTGTTGCCGGACCTCGCCACCGAGGGCATCGAGGTGGTCCGCTGGTCGGAGCTGGCCGAGAAGGAGCAGGCCCGGCTGCACACGCTGTTCCGGCAGAAGATCTTCCCGGTCCTGACCCCGCTGGCCGTCGACCCGGCGCACCCCTTCCCGTACATATCGGGGCTCTCGCTCAACCTGGCCGTCGTGGTGCGCAACCCGGTCTCCGGGCACAAGCACTTCGCGCGCGTCAAGGTGCCGCAGTCGCTGGCCCGCTTCCTGGAGGCCTCGCCCCAGCGGTACGTCCCGCTGGAGGACGTCATGGGCGCCCACCTGGAGGAGCTCTTCCCCGGGATGGAGGTGCTGGCCCACCACGCCTTCCGCGTCACGCGCAACGAGGACCTGGAGGTGGAGGAGGACGACACCGAGAACATCCTCAAGGCCCTGGAGAAGGAGCTGATGCGGCGGCGCTTCGGCCCGCCGGTGCGGCTGGAGGTCGAGGAGTCGATCGACCCGTACATCCTGGACCTGCTGGTGCGGGAGCTGAACATCACCGAGGCGGAGGTCTTCCCGCTGCCCGGGCCGCTGGACCTGACCGGGTTGTTCGGGATCGCCGAGCTGGACCGCCCGGAGCTCAAGTACCCGAAGTTCGTGGCCGGTACGGCCCGCGGGCTGACCGACGTCGAGTCGGCCTCCCAGCCGGACATCTTCGCCGCGATGCGCGAGCGCGACGTCCTGCTGCACCACCCGTACGACAGCTTCTCCACCTCGGTGCAGGCCTTCCTGGAGCAGGCCGCGGCCGACCCGGACGTGCTGGCGATCAAGCAGACCCTCTACCGCACCTCCGGCGACTCGCCGATCGTCGACGCGCTGATCGACGCGGCCGAGTCCGGCAAGCAGGTGCTGGTGCTGGTGGAGATCAAGGCGCGCTTCGACGAGCAGGCCAACATCAAGTGGGCCCGCAAGCTGGAGGAGGCCGGCTGTCACGTGGTGTACGGCCTGGTCGGGCTGAAGACACACTGCAAGCTCTCGCTGGTGGTCCGGCAGGAGGGCGACACCCTGCGTCGCTACTCGCACGTCGGCACCGGCAACTACCACCCGAAGACGGCCCGGCTGTACGAGGACCTCGGTCTGCTCACCTCCGACCCGCAGGTCGGCGCGGACCTCTCGGACCTGTTCAACCGGCTCTCCGGCTACTCGCGCCGTGAGTCCTACCGCCGCCTGCTGACCGCCCCGCGCGGCCTGCGCGACGGGCTGGTCTCGCGGATCCACAACGAGATTGCCCACCACCGGGCGGGCCGCCCGGCCTACGTGAAGCTCAAGGTCAACTCGATCGTCGACGAGGCCGTGATCGACGCGCTGTACCGGGCCTCCCAGGCCGGGGTGCCGGTGGACGTCTGGGTGCGCGGGATCTGCGCGATCCGCCCGGGCGTGCCGGGGCTGAGCGAGAACATCCGGGTCCGCAGCATCCTGGGCCGCTTCCTGGAACACTCCCGGATCTTCGTGTTCGGCAACAACGACGATGCGGAGGTCTGGATCGGCAGCGCCGACATGATGCACCGCAACCTGGACCGCCGGATCGAGGCGCTGCTGCGGATCACCGATCCGGCGCACCGCGCCGAGCTGTCCGGGCTGATCGACCTCGGGGTGTCGGACGGGACCGAGTCCTGGCACCTGGGGCCGGACGGCGCATGGACCCGCCACTCGCAGGACGCCGAGGGCCGGTCGCTGCGACACGTCCAGGACCTGCTGATCGACTCACGCCAGCGCCGTCGGGCCGCCACCTCGCGCTGACGCGTCCACTGATGCGAAGCCGCCGGAGCAGCGGGCCCGCGAGACTCCTACGGGCAGCTGCTTCCGGCGGTCGGCCACCAGCTCCGGGGACCGCCCCGGGGGAACGGGGATCTACCACGCCATGACCGAAGCGCCGATGACGGCCCGGACGGCCTCCACAGCGACCGCCGGGGACATCCTCTCCCGCCACCTCACCGTCCAGGCCGGCGCCTTCCTGCGCGCGCTGCCGCTGGCGGTGGGCGAGGTCGGTGCCAGACCCGGGACGGCCTCGATCGTCCCGTCGGCCGGCACCTCGGACCTGCTGCGGGCCGTCCGGCGGATCGGCGGGCTGCTGCACACCTTCGGCTCGGTCTTCGAACAGACCTGGGCCCAGGAGTCGCGCACGGAGCTGCGCTGGCTGCTCAACCTGCTGGCGCTGGAGCCGGGCTACGTCCGCCGCTCGGCCCGGCTGCTGGGCGCGCTGGACTCGCTGAGCGGCACCGACCCGGACCGGACGGGCATGCTGGCCGGCCACGCGGGCGCGCCCAAGGCGCGGGCGCTGCTGGACCGGCAGCTGACCCTGGCCCGGACGAGGGCGCACTCCACGGCGCTCCAGGAGCTCCGCTCCGCCCGGCTGCACGCGCTGGCGGACCGGATGACCCTGCTGGTCGGCGAGGCGCCGATGCTGGAGTCGGCGGGCGGCCGGGCCCCTGCGGTGCTGCTGCCGCAGGCCGCCGCCGC
>NZ_JAHSQD010000633.1 GCF_020103755.1 Streptomyces sp. LS1784 | reverse complement strand
GGGGCGGGAGTGGCGGCCCCGGCCAGGGCTGGGCTGGAGGTCGGGGGCCGGGGCGTAGCGGGCGGCCGGCGGGCGAAGGCGCCAGGCCGGGGGGCGGGTGGGATGGTGGGTGGGGGCGATCAGGGCCAGGCGGTGCAGCAGGTCGAGGGCGTCGCGCCGCAGGGCGGTGCGGTCGGCGAGGTAGCGGGCGGGCAGACCGTACTCGTCCGCGATGTCGCCGAGGACGCCGTCTATCAGCGCGTCCGGGATCGGAACGTCACCGGCCACCGTCTCGCCGGGCAGCGGGCGGACCTCCTCGACCAGGCGCTCGACCAGCAGCAGGGCGGCCTGGGCGAGGGTGCCGGTGCCGGGGAGGGCGAGGTCGGTGAGTTCGGCGGCCGGGTCGAGCAGGGCGACGCCCTCGGCCCGCAGTTCGGCCTCCAGGCCGAGGAACTCCGCGAGCGCCGCCGGGCCGCTGAGCCGGTGCTCCTGCAACCAGGCGCGGCGCTCCTCGGGGAGGTCGACGGCCAGGACGGCGGGCGTCTCGGCGAGCAGGCGGCGGACGGCGGTGGCAGGCTCGGCCTCGGCGGCGCGGCGGATCAGGTCCGCGGCGTCGTCGGCGAGGGCGGGCGGACCGGCCGGGACGGCACGGGCGAGTTCGCGGTCCACGGTCAGCACGAAGGAGTCGTCGGCCGGGTCGGCCGGCAGCTCGCCGAGCACCTGCCAGCCGGCCAGCGCGGCCAGCGCCATGGCGAGGTCGTCCGGTTCGGCGGTGAGTTCGGGAGCGGCGGCACCCATCGCGTCCAGCAGCCGCCGGTAGCCCAGCTCCTCCGGGGCGTCGACCAACAGGGCCAGTGCGAGGGCGAGTTGGGCGTACCCACCCGGGGTGAACGGCTCGCCCGTGACGGGGTGTTCGAGGCGGCGGGCGGCGCCGGGGCCGAGGCCGGCCTTGCAGAGCCTGGCGTGCCAGGGGCCGACCACGAGGCGGTAGCCGAGCAGGGTGTCGAAGCGCTCGGCGAGCCAGTCGCGGTGACGGCGGATCAGCGGGAAGCCGTCGGCGTGCGGGCCGGAGGCGGTGACCAGCGGGTGGGCGAGCAACAGCCGTGCGGCGATCCGGCGTTCGGCGGCCGGGAGCTCCTCGCCCGAACGATCCTGCGCGACCACGGGGAGCGGCGTCACCCGCGTGCGCTCGGGCCTGCGGTGCCGACCCGGCCCGCCCGGCTTGGCACCTGACCGGACGACGGGCAGTGCGGCGTCGTCGCGCCGGGCGCGGCGCAGGCCGCCCTCGGTGCGGTCCTCACGGGGGCGTACGGGCGTGGCGGAGTGCGCGGTGGGGCCGTGCCACCAGCTGACGCCGGGATCGGCGGCGGGATCGGCGATGGCGCCGAGGTGGCGCGCGGGGTAGAGGCCGAAGGAGGCGGTACAGAGGTCGTCGGCGGTGCCGGGGGCGGCGACGGCGAACCAGTGGGCCAGGCGCAGCAGCCCCGGGTCGGGCGAGAGCATCACGTCGACGGCCGGACGGTCCGGCGCCTGCGAGTCGTCGGCACCACTCCCCGCAGCCGCCCCGGGTTTCCTGTCAGCGGGACCGGCTCCGCGTACGGCGAGGACGGCGGCGGCGGTTCCCCGCCCTGCCCCGCCCTTGCGTCCGTCCGGCCTGCCGGCGGCCACCCGGGTGGCGCCGACCGCGTAGTCCTGCTGATCCATGTCGGGGTCCAGACTAGACGGTGCCCGGGTCACCCGAGGGCAGCAACCGCCCTCCTGAGGAACTCTCCACAAGAGCCCGCGAAGCGGGCGCCCGCGCTCCGCCGGCCGGCCACCCCGTCATCCGCCGCGCCCCACCGGGGTTACGCACCGGTAACCCGCCCTTCCGCCGCCGGTTCGACTCCTCTAGGGTCGGTCCGAAGCAGCGGATCACCGAGAGGCGCACGCATGACTGTCCGTACCACCGCCCGCGTCGGCCTCGGGGCGCGGGTGCGCTCGGCCACCGCCCTGCTGGGCGGCTTCGCGGCCACCTCGGCGGCGCACCTGGGCGCGATCGCCTCCGGAGCCTCGGTGCTCCAGAACGCCACCAAGCCGGCCCTGATGCCGCTGCTGGCCGCGCACAGCGTGGCGGCGGCCAGGAAGGCCGGGCGGGAGGCGCCGAAGCTGCTGGCGCCGGCGCTGCTGCTGAGCGCGGGCGGGGACGTGCTGCTCCAGCTGAAGAACGACCCCGCGTTCCTCGCGGGCATGGGCTCCTTCGCGGCGGCGCACGTCTGCTACGTGACGATGTTCGTCAAGCGCGGTGCGCTCACCGACCGCCGCCGGGCCCTGGTCGTCGCGGCCGCGTACGCGACGGCCTGGGTGGCCCTGGTCGGGCAGCTCTGGCCGGACCTCGGGGACCTGCGGGTCCCGGTGGCCGGCTACAGCCTGCTGCTCGCCTCGACGGCCGTCACCTCGGCCGGGCTGGGCTGGCGGACCGGGCTGGGCGGGGCACTGTTCCTGCTCTCCGACACGCTGATCGCCACCCAGCTGGCGAAGTGGCGGGAACTGCCGGGCCATCAGTTCTGGATCATGGCGACCTACGTGCTGGCCCAGTACCTGCTGGCCGACGGCACCCTCCGGCACCAGGACCGGCTCCACCACGAGGGCACCGAGCCGCGGACCGCCTGACACACCGCCGCGCCGCCGGTCCCGTCGGATTCCAGCGGCGTCGCACAGGGCGCACAGGGACGCGCGCGGGGGCGAGGCCGTCAGGCACCGCGCCTCCGCAGCAGCCAGAAGCCGCCGACACCGCCCACGACCAGCGCGAGGCCGCCGGCCAGCTCCGCCGGGTTCGCCGCGACCGAGCCGCCGAGGCCGGTCTGTACGGAGCCGTGCGGGGCGATCTGCCGGCTGCCGACGCCGGACTGCCCGAGCGAGCCGGCCCACTCCCCCGCGGCCTCGCCCCACTCGCCGAGGCTCTTGTCGGGGCTCTTGCCAAGTCTCCCGTCGGAGGTGCCGGCGACCGCGACGTTGGTGGCGAACGCACCGCCGTCCGGGCAGGTGCCGTCGACCTTGCTGCCCCCGGTGTGCCGGCCTGCCAGCCGGGCGGAGCCGCTGTGCTTGCCGTCGGGGCCCAGGGTGAGGGTCACCGGACCGCCCTCGAAGGCGTCGGAGCGCGCGGTGATGGTCTTGGCCTCGGGCTTGTCCGACTTCTCGCACGAGACCGTGACCGTCACGGTCTGACCCGGTGCGGCACGGGACGGGCTGACCGAGGCCGCACCCTCCCTGGCGGATGCGAGGGGGGCCGTCAGACCGGTCAGCGCCGTCGCCCCGATCAGGGCGGCGGCTGCCGTACGCATGGAGCGCATGCCGGAACCTCCGGGATTCTCGGGCACAGCCAGGGACTCCCATGTCCACGTGGTCGATCAACTGCACCCGGTCATTCACCGACCGTAGGAACCCGCCCCGTGCTCGGCCAGCGCTCACGACCGTTCGGGTTACGGCTCGCCACCCAGCGTGAAGCCCGCCGTGCGGCTCACAGGTCGAGATCCACCACGACCGGCGCGTGGTCCGAGGTGCCCTTGCCCTTGCGGGCCTCGCGGTCCACGTAGCTGTCGGTGACGGCGTCGGCGAAGGGCTTGTTGGCGTAGGTGAGGTCGATCCGCATGCCCCGGTTCTTGGGGAAGGCCAGCTGACGGTAGTCCCAGTAGGTGTAGGGGCGGTCGTACTTGAGCGGGCGGGGCAGCACGTCCTGGAGGCCGATCTCGCCGAGGGCCGTCAGGGCGGCGCGCTCGACCGGGGTGACGTGGGTGAGGCCCTCGAAGGCGGCGGCGTCGAAGACGTCCTCGTCGGTCGGGGCGATGTTGAAGTCCCCGAGGACGGCGAACGGTCGGGAGCCGGCGGCGTCCTCGGTGGCGGCCTTGCGCAGCGCCTCCAGCCACTCCAGCTTGTACTGGTAGTGCGCGTGGCCGACCTCGCGGCCGTTGGGCACGTAGACCGACCAGACCCGGACCGGGCCGCAGGTGGCGGCGATGGCGCGCGGCTCGACCTCGGGCAGCAGGGCGCCGTCCGCGAGGTAGCCGGGCTGGCCGGGCAGGCCGCGCACGACGTCGTCCAGGCCGAGCCGGGAGACGATCGCGACGCCGTTCCAGCGACCGTTGCCGTGCGCGGCCGTCTCGTAGCCGAGCTCGCGGACCGCCTCGTACGGGAAGGCGTCGGCCGCGCACTTGAGCTCCTGGAGGCAGAGCACGTCGGGCTTCGCGCTCTCCAACCACTCCAGGAGCTTGGGCAGCCGCGCGGTGACGGAGTTGATGTTCCAGGTGGCGATGCGGACGGTCACGGCGGGCGGCCTTCCCGGTGGTTCGGTACGGACGGGGTGGGCCGCCCCTCGCGAGGGGGACCCACCCCGAACATACCGCCCGGCACTGACAGGCCGGCCCGATCAGCGCGCGGGCCGGACCACCGCGGCCGAGCCGCCGCCGCGCCGCACCGGTTCGGCGGCGGCCACCCAGCGCCCGTCCGGC
>NZ_JAHSQD010000632.1 GCF_020103755.1 Streptomyces sp. LS1784 | reverse complement strand
GGGCCGGGCGCTCGCGGGGCAGGGCCGTGCGGGCCGGGCGCTCGCGGGGCTCGGGCCCGGGAGGGGGACGAGGTAGGTCCTGCCGGGGGTTGCCGGGTGCTGCCGGGGCGGTGGCCCGGGGCGTCTGGTCCGCCGAGGTCGTTAGGCTGGCTGGCGCCCCGACCGGCCGGGGCGTACGGCGAGAGAAGACGGAACCTTGCTCCAGGACATCGAGCGCTACCTGGCCTGCCCGCACTGCGCGCAGGCCCTCACCCGGCACGACCGCAGCCTGCGCTGCCCGGCCGGGCACAGCTTCGACCTCGCCAAGCAGGGCTACGTCAGCCTCCTCGCCGGCGACGCCCACACCGGCACCGGGGACACCGCCGAGATGGTCGCGGCCCGCGCGGACTTCCTGGCCGCCGGGCACTACCGGCCGATCGCCGAGGCGCTGGCGCAGGCCGCCTCCGACGTCGCCGGCGAGTCCGGCGGCCTGGTCGCCGACCTCGGTGCCGGCACCGGCCACTACCTGGCGCACGTCCTGGACGCCCTGCCCGGGACGGTCGGCGCCGCCCTCGACATCTCCAAGTTCGCGCTGCGCCGTGCCGCCAGGGCGCACCCCCGGATCGGCGCCGTGGTGTGCGACGCCTGGCGCCCGCTGCCGCTGCGGGACGCCTCGGCCGAGCTGATGCTCAACGTCTTCGCCCCGCGCAACGGGCCCGAGATCCGCCGGGTGCTGCGCCCCGGCGGCACCCTGCTGCTGGTCTCTCCGACCGCCCGCCACCTGCGCGAACTCGTGGACGCGCTGGGGCTGCTGTCGGTGGACGAGGAGAAGCAGCGGCGGATCGACGACAAGCTCGGGCCGTACCTGGAGCCGGCCGGGCGGCGGGAGGTCGAGTTCACCCTGCGGCTCGGCCCGCAGGACGTGCGCACCGTCGTCGGCATGGGGCCGAGCGCCTGGCACACCGACCCGGAGCGGCTCGGCGCCGCGCTCGCGGAGCTGCCGGAGCCGGTCGAGGTGACGGCCTCGGTGACGGTGGCCGCGTACCTGCGCTGAGCGCCACGTTGGGATGAATCTGCGCTGAAGGTACGTTTCTGCCGGTCGGCCTGCGGCTAACGTCCCATGGGTGAACCGCGACGCCACCAGGCCCGCAGGGCCGGCCCACCTCCGACCGGCCGCCCCGGGGCCCGACCGGCCGCCCGTGCCGCGCCCCACCGTCGAGGAGCTCCGGCTCACCTCGTTCAAGTCCTACCGGCGTGCGGTGTTGCCGCTCGCGCCCCTCACCGTGCTGCACGGGCCCGCCGGGGTCGGCAAGTCCAACGCCCTCGACGCGTTGGCCGTGCTGTCCCGGCTCGCCCTCGGCGAGGAGATCGCCGACTCGCTGGACGGGCTGCCCGAACGCACCGGCCCGCTCGCCGGGCCCGTCCGCGGCGGTCTGGACGGGTGCGTCCCGCACGGGCGGGACGCGATCATCCTCGGCTGCACCGTCCGCTCGCCGCACGGCCTGATCCGGCTCGACGTGGTGATCCGCACCGGCGGCCCGGTCCGGATCGCCCGGGAGTCGCTCACCCTCGACGGCCGGACCCTGATGGACACCGGCGAGCAGGACGTCCGCAACCGGCGGGTCAACGTCTGCTGGCACAACGACACCCGCCAGGGCGACATCCGGGCACCGTTCCCCAGCGGCACGATGATCACCGCGCAGCTGCCGTTGCGGGTCGCGGGCTCGTCGGCCGGGGAGTGCCTCGTCCTCGCCGCCACCGAGGACCTGCTCACCGCGCTGCGCGAGGTCTTCCCGCTGCACCCCGTCCCCGCGCTGATGCGCGGCTGGGCCCGGGCCGACCAGCAGGCCCGGCTGCGCAGCAACGCCGCCAACATCTCCGCCGTCGTCGCCCGGCTGAGCAACGAGTGCCCGCGCCGGTACGGGCAGCTGCTGCGAGCCCTGCAGGCCGCCGCACCGCACCCGCTGCTCGGGCTCACCCTGGCCGAGCGCGAGAGCGCGGGCGTGCGGCGGGTCCTCGCCGTCTTCGACGAGGGCGTCCTCGGGCGCACCGGGGCCGACCAGGCCTCCGACGGGATGCTGCGCCACCTCGCCTTCTCCGCGGTGCTGCTGACCGGGGCCGGGGTGCTCGACCTCGACGTGGCCGCCGAGGTGCCCTGGGCGCACCGGCAGCTCACCGTGCTGGCCGAGGACCTGGGTGCGGGGCTCTCCGCCGAGCAGACCGCCGGACTGCTCCGGCTGGCGCGGGACATGGCGGAGCGCAGCCAGCTGCGGGTGGTCGCGGCCGTGCAGGAGCCGGCGGCGGCACGGGAGGCGCTGGGCGGCGCGCCCGGGGGCGGGGCGGTACTGGTCGAGTGCCGGCGGGATCCGGACTCCGGGTTCACGGTGCTGCGGCCGGAGGCGGCGCGGGTGCCGGCCCAGGGTGGGCGCAGGGAAGCGGCCGGTGGGGTGGACGGGCGTGCGGACGGGCGTGCGTCGGCGGGCGACGGCCCGTCGGCGGAGCAGGAGGGGCCGGCCGAATCCCCGGAGGGTGGTGGGGCGTCCCCGGCCGGCGGTGGGGCGGCGAGCCGCGATGCGGTAGACCTGGAGGGGTGAGCGAACGAGCGACGGGGCCGGCGGAGCCCACCGTGGAGGCCTTGCGGCAGCGGCTGGTGGACTTCGCGGCGGCCCGGCGGTGGGAACCCTTCCACACGCCGAAGAACCTGGCGGCGGCGCTGAGCGTGGAGGCGGGGGAGCTGCTGGAGATCTTCCAGTGGCTGACGCCCGAGCAGGCGGCCGCGGTGATGTCCGATCCGGAGCGCGCGCACCGGGTGCGCGACGAGGTCGCCGACGTGCTGGCGTACCTGCTCCAGTTCTGCACGGCGGTCGGGGTGGATCCGTTGGAGGCACTGGCGGCCAAGATCGAGCGGAACGAGCGTCGCTTCCCGGTGCCGGTGGACACGACCGGTGCCGACCGGGAGACGGTCGAGGCCGACCCGGCCGCTGAAAATGCGGCTTTCGTCAACTCAGACGTGGACGACCAACCCTTGTGAGGGACGGAAGTTATCCACAACCCGGGACTTGTCCACAGCTTCTGACAACGTGGATGCGCACTCGGGCCATTGCTCGCACGCTTTCGCCGTGACCAGCCGTCAGTGCTCGGGCCGCCCCTTCCGGCGGCCAGGGCCGACGGCGACAGCGAGCGGGAGGAGCGGTGGCCATGGAGGCGCTGCGACTGATCAAGACGGCCCGGCACGCCCTGGCCGAGGCCAGGCACGTACCGGACGTGCTGGCCGAGGCGCGGCAGGCCGCGCTGCTCACCGAGGCGGTGGGCGCCAGGCTGGCGGAGTCGGAGGACGAGGAGCTCACCGGGCTGGGGCAGCAGCTGTCCGAGGCCGGGGCCCACGCGGCGGTCTGCCTGGACCGCTCCGTCCTCCGGGCGGCCCTGGTGAGCGGCGGCCGGGCCGCGCGGCTCACCGACCTCGGGGACTTGGCGCCGGCCCTGGGGGCGCTGGACGGATTGCTCCAGGAGGTCGGGGAGACGCTGGTGGTGCTGGCCTGCGGAGCGGACACCGAGAGCCTCTACTGGACCTGCATCGACGGTGTGGACGCGGTGTCGGAGTGCAAGGACCTGACCGGGCGGCTGCGTGAGGCGGCGGTCCGGTCCGGGGAGACGGAGCCCGCGGCGCTCGGCGGGGCGGAGCGTGAGCGAGAGCCGGTGGGTGGCGGGGCGCCGTTACTGGTGGTCCGGCTCGGCCCGCCGGGCGAAGCCGGCCCACCGGGTGGTGGCGGTGCGGCGAGCAGCAGCGGCTCGCCCTCCGGCAGTGGTCCCCCGGACGGCGGCGGCCCGCCCGGTGGGGGCGGGCCGGCCGAGGAGGAGCAGGCGGCGGGCTACCGCGTGCCCGGCGCGTCCGAGGTCTCGGAGGTGTCCGTGCCGGTCGGATAGGTGGTGGAGTCGGCGCTCCCGGAGCCGGAGCCGGAGCCGGAGCCGGAGCCGGAGCCGGAGCCCTGGAGTTCGGCGAGGTCGGCGGTGACGGAGGCGAGCAGTTCCTGCATCTGCTCCAGCAGGCTCTTGGGAGTGGCGGGTCCGGCCGAGGTGCCGTCGGCCGAGCCCGTCGGGCTGCTCGGGAACTGCGGCGTGGCAGATGGTTCGGACATGACGGGACCTCTTCGGATCGGTGGTGCGGTGTGGAGCGGCCGACGGTGGCTCGGACCGCACGGCGGGAGGTGGCAGTTGCCCGCCACCGGGGCACCCACCCCCGCCGTAGCACCCAACGAACCGCTCCGGATGCCGTCACCCGGACACCACCCGATGCGGTCCAACTCCGCTGCGCGGTAAGCCTCCCGGGTGAGCCGGGGTTGCCGTCACGGCGCGGCCTCGGCTAGTACTGCAACCGCATCTGGGGGTTGTGGCCTCGGCGTTTGTAGTGGGAGCGGCGGGCTCGGGCCTGGCTGCGTCGGCGGAAGCGTGACCAGCGCAGATGGTGCTCGTTGGTGTGGTGGCGGGGT
>NZ_JAHSQD010000631.1 GCF_020103755.1 Streptomyces sp. LS1784 | reverse complement strand
GCCGGTTCGGCGCCCGAGGCGGGGAGAGCCCGCTCCCGGCAGGTGCCGTGCTGCGGCACAGCGTGGTGCGGCGCGGCCCGCCGTGCGGGGCCCTCGCGTACTGACCGGCGTTTCCTGGCGGCCCTGCGGCCGTACCGGGTGCCCGGTGTGCGCACCGTCCGGCCGTTCCCCCGACCACCGGGGCGGCCCGAGGCTCTGCCCCCACGTCGTCCCCGCGCGCGGCCCCCGCGGCACGGCTCACGCCCGTCGCCCGGTACCGGCTGCCGCCGGCTCCGATCGGAGACCCCACATCATGCGTTCCCTTCCCGCCCGCCGTCTCGCCGCCGTCGCCCTCACCGCCGCCGCCTCCGTGGTGGCGCTGGCCGGCCCCGCCTTCGCGCACGTCACCGTGAACCCGGGCGCGGCCGCCCAGGGCGGCTACACGGCCGTCGACTTCCGGGTGCCGAACGAGAGCGACACGGCGGGCACGGTGAAGCTGGAGGTCAACCTCCCGCTGGACCACCCGCTGGCCTCGGTCCGGACCCTGCCGCTGCCGGGCTGGACCGCCACGGTCGAGAAGGCCAAGCTCGACAAGCCGATCAAGGTGCACGGCAACGACGTCACCGAGGCCGTCTCCAAGATCACCTGGACCGCCGACGCCGGCACCAAGATCGCCCCCGGCCAGTTCCAGGAGTTCCGGGTCTCGCTCGGCCCGCTGCCGACCGACACCGACAACCTGGTCTTCAAGACCCTCCAGACCTACGACAACGGCGACGTCGCCCGCTGGATCGACGAGAGCAAGGACGGCCAGCCGGAGCCGGCCAAGCCCGCGCCCGTCCTGAAGCTCACCAAGGCCGCCGAGGGCGACGGCCACGGCGTCACCGCCTCCCCGGCCGCAGGCGCCCACAGTGACAGCTCCGACCACACCGCCGCCTCCGGCGACGCCAAGTCCAGCGACTCCACCGCCCGCACCCTGGGCGTGGTCGGCATCGTGGTCGGTGTGATCGGCACCGCCGTCGGCGTACTCGGCCTGCGCCGCAAGAGCGGCGGCTCCGCCTCCTGATCCCCCGTGCCGACGGGCCGTGCCCCCCTTCCGGGTGCGGCCCGCCGGCGGTCCACCGCGCACGATCGGAACTCCCATGCTCACCCGCACCACCCGTCTGGCCGGCGCGGCCGCCCTCGCGCTGGCCGCCGCCCTGACCCTCTCCGCCTGCGGCTCCTCCGGCGGCGACTCCACCGCCGCCAAGGTCACCCGGCAGAAGGAGGACACCCCGTACCAGGGCACCAAGCTCGCCAAGAACTTCGAGAAGCCGGACCTCCAGCTGACCGACACCTCCGGCCAGCCCTTCGACCTGCGTCAGCAGACCAGCGGCAAGGCCACCCTGCTGTTCTTCGGCTACACCAGCTGCCCGGACGTCTGCCCGACCACCATGGGCGACATCGGCGTCGCGATGAAGGCGCTCTCCCCGGAGGACCGGCAGAAGATCAACATCGTCTTCGTCTCCACCGACCCGCAGCGCGACACCCCCAAGGTGCTGCGCACCTGGCTGGACTCGATGGGCAGCGACTTCATAGGCCTCACCGGGGACCTGGCCAAGGTGAAGACCGCCGCCAAGTCGCTCGGCATCATGATCGAGGACCCGGTGGTCAACACGGACGGCACGGTCACCTCCACCCACGGCGCGCAGGTGCTGGCCTTCCTCCCCTCGGACGACAAGGCTCACGTGCTCTACATGAGCGGCACCGAGGAGAAGACCTACGAGCACGACCTGCCGCTGCTCGCCAAGGGGGTCGCGGCGTGACCTCGGCGCAGACCGGAACCCGCCGCTTCCGCCGCAGCGCCCTGCTCGGCGCCGTCGTCGCGACGGCCCTGGGCGGCGGCGCCATCCTGGCGGCCTGCGGGACGGGGGGCGGCACGGGCGGCCAGGACGGCACCCCCGGCGGCCCGGCCAGGCTCAGCGTCGCCGACTCCTACATCCCGCTGCCCCCGGCCGGCGGCATGGCGGCCGGCTACCTGACCGTCCGCAACGACGGCGGGCAGGACCAGCTGCTCAAGGTGACCAGCCCGGCCGCCGAGTCGGTCACCATGCACCGCTCGACCGCGTCGACCATGGAGCAGGTGGACAGCCTGGACGTCCCCGCTCACGGCGCCCTGCAGCTCGCCCGCGGCGGCAACCACCTCATGATCATGGGATGGCAGAAGGCCCCCGTCCTCGGCGACGAGCTGGAGCTCGACCTCACCTTCGCCAAGTCCGGCACCATCTCCGTCAAGGTGCCGGTCAAGGAGCTCACCTACCGCCCCGGCCAGAGTTAAGGGGACCACCACCATGCTGTCGGCCGGCCTGGAGAAGGCCACCCACCGCCGGATCGCCGGGGTGCTCGGAGTGCTCGGCGCCCTGCTCGCGCTGATGCTCGCGGGCGCCGGACCGGCCTCCGCGCACGCCACCCTGGATTCCACCGACCCGCGGCAGAACTCGGTGGTCGCCACCGCCCCGCAGGCGGTGACGCTGACCTTCAGCGAGTCCGTCTCGCTCTCCGGCGACTCCGTCCGGGTGCTCGACCCGGCCGGCAAGGCCGTGGACACCGGCAACCCGGCGCACGCCGACGGCAAGGGCAACACCGCCCGGGTCGGACTGCGGAGCGGACTCGCCAACGGCACGTACACGGTGGCCTGGCGGGCCGTCTCGGACGACTCGCACCCGGTCGGCGGGGCGTTCACCTTCTCGATCGGCGCGCCCTCGGACACCTCGGTGTCGGCCACCGCGCTCCAGGGCGCCGACGCCGACGGCGTGGTCGCGGCGCTGTACGGCACCGGCCGCACCGTCGCCTACACGGCCTTCGCGCTGCTGGTCGGCGTCGCCGCCTTCGTGCTGGTCTGCTGGCCGGCCGGCACCGCCCGGCGCCGGGTGCAGCGGCTGCTGATGACCGGCTGGACGGCGCTGCTGGTCTCCACCGTCGCGGTGCTGATGCTGCGCGGCCCGTACGAGCGCGGCTCGGGGGTCGGGCAGGCCTTCGACCTGTCGCTGGTGCGCGCCACGCTGGACGAGCGGATCGGCACCGCGCTGGCCGCCCGGCTGCTGCTGCTCGCGGCGGGCGGGGTGTTCCTGTCGTTGCTGGTCGGGCAGCTGGGGCAGACGCCGCGGCCGGTCGCCCCGGAGCCGCTGGACGGGGAGCAGAACGGGTCCGGGGGCCCCGGGGGCTCCGAGGAGGACGCCGAGGCCGCCGAGCTGCGCGCGCTGGAGCGGCGGGCCGCCGAACGGCCGCAGCACGAGGTCCGGCTCGGCCTCGGCGTGGCCGGGCTGGTGCTGGCGGTCGCCCTCTCGGCGACCTGGGTCGGCGCCGACCACGCCTCGGTGGGCATCCAGGTCTGGCTGGCGCTGCCGCTCGGCGTCCTGCACCTGATCGCCATGGCGCTCTGGCTGGGCGGGCTGGCCGCACTGCTGGTCGCGCTGCGCGAGGGCGTCGGCGCTGAGGTGGTGGACCGCTTCTCGAAGATCGCCTTCGGCTCGGTGGCCGTGCTGGCCGCGACCGGGATCTACCAGTCCTGGCGGGGCCTGGGCAGCTGGGGCGCGCTGACCGGCACCGAGTACGGACGGCTGCTGCTGGTGAAGAGCGGCTGCGTGGTCGCGATGCTCGGCGTCGCCTGGGTCTCCCGTTCCTGGCTCGCCCGGCTGCGCTCGGCCCCGGCCGAGGCGGTGGAGGTCGCACCGGCCGAACCGGCGGAGCCGGTCGCCGTGGCGGCGCACAGCGAGGACCCGGTCCGGCAGGCGCAGCTGGAGCGCCAGCTGGCAGCCCGGCAGAGCGCCGGACGCGACCGCGGGCTGACCCCGACCCGGGCCGGGCTGCGCCGCTCGGTGCTGGTCGAGGCGCTGGTCGCGGTGGCGGTGCTGGTGGTCACCACGATGCTCACCAACTCCCCGCCCGGGCGGGTGGCGGGCGAGGTCAAGGCCGGGGCGGCCGACGCTCCGGTCGCCGGCGGGGCCGCGGCGGCCGCGCAGACCGAGCCGGGTCGCACCGTCGAGCTCAAGCTCCCGTACGACACCAAGGGCCGGACGCCGAACGCCAAGGGCACCGCGATCGTCACCCTCAACCCGGCCCGGACCGGGCCGAACGAGGTGAAGCTGGCGCTGGACGGCGCGGACGGTCAGCCGGTGGACGTCCCCGAGGTGCAGCTCGCCTTCACCCTGCCGGACCGCGACCTCGGCCCGCTGCCGGTCGCGCTCACCCCGGAGGGCACCGGCCGCTGGAGCGGCACCGCGCAGCTGCCGCTGGCGGGCAACTGGGTGGTGTCGGTGCAGATCCGCTCCTCCGACATCGACCAGACCACCCCGACCCAGCAGTTCAAGATCGGATGAGCGGGGTGGCGGACGTGTCGATGGACCACGCTTCGACGGGGCCTGCGGGCTTCACCCGGCGGGCGCTGCTCGGCACCGCCGGGGCCGGGCTGCTGGCCGGTGCCGGCGCGGGCGTCGCCGGGGCGGTCGCCGT
>NZ_JAHSQD010000630.1 GCF_020103755.1 Streptomyces sp. LS1784 | reverse complement strand
GCGGGCAGGGCGCGCCGGTCGAGCTTGCCGTTGGCGGTCAGCGGGAGGCGGTCGAGCAGCACCACGGCGGAGGGCACCATGTGCGCCGGCAGTTCGGCGGCGGCGTGGGTGCGCAGCTCGTCCGGCTCGGCACCGGCGGCCACCGCGTAGCCCACCAGCCGCCTGTCCCCCGGTACGTCCTCCCGGACCACCACCGCGGCGTCGGCGACGGCCGGGTGGGCGGCCAGCACGGCCTCGATCTCGCCGAGTTCGATCCGGAAGCCGCGCAGCTTGACCTGCTGGTCGGCGCGGCCGAAGTATTCCAGCACGCCGTCGGTGCGGCGCCGGGCGAGGTCCCCGGAGCGGTACATCCGGGTGCCGCGCTCGCCGAACAGCTCGGCGTACGGGTCGGCGACGAAGCGGGTGGCGGTCAGCTCGGGACGGCCGAGGTAGCCGCGGGCCAGACCGGCCCCGGCCACGTACATCTCGCCGGTGACGCCGGGCGGGACGGGCTGGAGGTGCTGGTCGAGGACGTAGACCCGCAGGTCGGGGATGTTGACGCCGATGGTGCTGCTGCTCCCGGCGGCGGCGCTCGCCCGGTCGAGGGCGATGTACGAGACGTGCACGGTGGTCTCGGTGATGCCGTACATGTTGACCAGCGTGGGCGCGTCCTCGGCGTGCCGGTCGTACCAGTCGTCCAGCCGGGCGAGTTCGAGCGCCTCGCCGCCGAACACCACGTAGCGCAGGGTGAGTTCACTGCCGGGGCGGTCCCGGTCGGCGGCGCTGAGCTGGTAGAAGGCGGACGGCGTCTGGTTGAGCACGGTGACCCGCTCGCGGGCGAGCAGGTCCAGGAAGGCCGCCGGGTCGCGGCTGACCAGGTGCGGGACGACGACCAGCCGGCCGCCGTGCAGCAGGGCGCCCCACAGCTCCCAGACCGAGAAGTCGAAGGCGTAGGAGTGGAACAGCGTCCACACGTCCTCGGCGCCGAAGCCGAACCAGTGGTCGGTCGCGCTGAACAGCCGGACCACGTTGTGGTGGGTGACCGGCACGCCCTTGGGCCGGCCGGTGGAGCCGGAGGTGTAGATGACGTACGCGGTGTCCTCGGCGCTCAGCGGGCGGGTGCGCTCGTGCTGGGCCAGTGGGACGGCCGGGTGGCGCTCGGACTCCGGCCCGTCGACCAGGAGTCGGCGCACCTCGTGGGCGGGCAGCCGGGGCGCGGTGGCGCGGTCGGTGAGCAGGGCGGCGGGGGCGGCGTCGGCCAGCATGTAGGCGAGGCGGTCGGCCGGGTAGTCGGGATCGAGCGGCAGGTACGCGGCGCCGGACTTGGCCACCGCCAGCAGGGCGACGACGAGTTCGAGCGAACGCGGCAGCGCGAGCGCGACGATGGTGCCGGGGCCGATGCCCTCGGCGGCCAGCAGCCGGGCCAGCCGGTCGGCTCGGGCGGCGAGTTCGGTGTAGTCGAGCTGCTCGTCCTGGTAACTGACTGCGATCGCATGCGGGTTGGCGGCGGCGGCCGCCTCGAACAGCTCGGGCAGCGTCACGCTCGGCTCGGAGGCTACGGGGGCGCCGTTCCACTCGACCAGGGCGCGCAGCCGCTCCTCCTCACTGACCAGCGGCAGCCGGCCGATCGGGGTGTCAGGGGCGCTCGCGGCGGCGGTGAGCAGCCGGGTCAGGCGCTCCCCGAGGGCGGCCACGGTGGTGGCGTCGAACAGGTCGGTGCGGTACTCCAGGAAGCCGCCGATGCCGCCGCCGGGCAGTTCGCCCGCGTTGAGGGTGAGGTCGAACTTGGCGGTTCCGCTGGGGATCGCGGCGATCTCGGCGGTGAGGCCGCCGCCCAGGGCGATCCGCTCGTCCGGGCGACTCTGCCAGGCGAGCATCACCTGGAACAGTGGGTGACGGGCGAGCGAGCGGGCCGGGTTGAGTTCCTCGACCAGGCGGTCGAAGGGCAGTTCGGCGTGCTCGTGCGCGGCGAGCACGGTGCTGCGGACCCGGGCCAGCAGTTCGCGGAAGGTCGGGTCGCCGGAGGTGTCGGTGCGCAGCACCACCGAGTTGACGAAGTAGCCGACCAGTGCGGCGGTTTCCTCGTCCTCGCGGCCGGCCACCGGGGTGCCGACCGGGATGTCGGTGCCGGCGCCGTGCCGGGTGAGCAGGGCCGCGAGACCGGCCTGGACGGCCATGAAGACGGTGCTGTCCGCGGCCCGGGCGAGCCCGGCCAGGGCGGTGTGCGCCTCGTCGCCGAGGATGAAGGGCACGGTGGCGCCCTGATGGCCCGCGACGGCAGGGCGGGGGCGGTCGAGGGGCAGCTCCAGTTGGTCGGGCAGTCCGGCGAGCGCGGCGCGCCAGTGCTCCGTCTGCCGGACGGCGAGCGGGCTGGGCGCGTCGGCGGTGCCGAGCCGCTCCCGCTGCCAGGCCGCGTGGTCGGCGAACTGGATGGCGTGCTGCGGCAGTTCGGGTTCCCGTCCGGCGGTCCTGGCGGTGTGGGCGGCGGCCAGGTCGCGCAGCAGCGGGGTGGTGGAGGCGCCGTCGCTCGCGATGTGGTGGAGCAGCAGGAGCAGGGTGTGCTGCTCCGCACCGCCGGCGGGCCCGGTGGAGGATGCGGCGGGCCCGGCGATCCCGGTGAACAGTGTGGCGCGCAGGGGCGGTTCGGCGGTCAGGTCGAAGGCGTACCGGACGGCATCGGCCAACTCGCCGGTTCCGTCGTGCAGTTCGACGGCCGACGGCGGCAGGATGCGCTGGTACGGGGTGCCGTCCGGTTCCTCCCCGTAGACGGTGCGCAGGACTTCGTGCCGGGCGACGAGGTCGCCGAGCGCAAGGGTGAGGGCGCGCCGGTCGAGCGGGCCGGTGAGGGTGAGCGCCAGCGGGATGTTGTAGGTGGGGCTGGGGCCTTCGAGGCAGTGCAGGAACCAGAGGCCGCGCTGGGCGGGCGAGAGCGGCATCCGCTCGGTGCGTGGTACCGGCACCGGGGCCGAACGGCGCTCCTCGGCCTGCGCGGCCTCACCGCGGACCGCGCCGAGCAGGGCGGCGAGGCCCGCCGGGGTCGGCTGCCGGAACACGTCGGCGAAGCCGACCGGGGCGGCGAAGGTGTCGCGCAGCCGGGCTGCCAGGCGTCCGGCGAGCAGCGAGTGGCCGCCGAGGTCGAAGAAGGAGGCGTCCCGGCCGGGCGCCTGCGGCAGGCCGAGGACCTCGGCGAACAGGCCGCACACCAGCTCCTCCCGGGGCGTGGCCGCCGCCGTGCCTTCGGCGGCGACGGCCGGCTCGGGCAGGGCGCGGTGGTCGAGCTTGTCGTGGGCGGTGCGCGGCAGTTCGTCCAGCAGCAGGACGGCCGCCGGGACCATGTGCGCGGGCAGCCGGGCGGCGAGCGCGGCGCGCAGCCCGTCCGGGTCCGGCGCGCTGCCGCTCTCCGGGACGGCGTAGCCGAGCAGGCGCTTGCCCTGCGGGCCGGGGCGGGCGATCACCACGGCCTGGGCGACGCCGGGCAGTTCGGCGAGGACGGCGGCGATCTCGCCGGGTTCGACCCGGAAGCCGCGGATCTTCACCTGGTCGTCGGCCCGGCCGAGGAACTCCAGGGTGCCTCCCCCAGCCTCCGGCCGGGGGGACCCCCATGGGCGGCGCCGGGCGAGGTCGCCGGTGCGGTACATCCGGCTGCCGGGAGGGCCGAACGGGTCGGCGAGGAAGCGCTCGGCGGTGAGGTCGGGGCGGCCGAGGTAGCCGCGGGCCAGGCAGGCGCCGGCCACGTACAGCTCGCCGGTGACGCCGTCGGGCACGGGGCGCAGCGAGCCGTCCAGGACGTAGGCGCGGGAGCCGCGCACCACCCGGCCGTGCGGGGCGCCGTCCGGGCCCGGGGTCCAGGCGTAGGCGTCGACGGTGGTCTCGGTCGGGCCGTAGAGGTCGACGGGATGCAGGCCGGGGACGGCGGTCAGGCGCTGCCAGAGCGCGGGCGGGGTGGCCTCGCCGCCGACCACGAGGACGGACGGGCGGTGCCGGCCCTCGTCCAGGATGCCTTCGGCGAGCAGGACTTCGAGGTAGGAGGGGGTGAGGTCGAGGTAGTCGATGCGCTCGCGGTCGAGGTGGGCGGCGAGGGCGGCCGGGTCGCGGTAGGTGGCGTCGTCCAGCAGGTGGAGCTCGTGGCCGTGGACCATCCAGAGCACCGGGTCCCAGGAGGCGTCGAAGGCGAACGAGGCGCTGTGGGCGACGCGCAGCCGGTCCCGTCCGGTGCGGCGCACGGCGGGGGCGATGTGGTCCTCGCCGAGGCCGGCGTGCAGGTTGGCCAGTGAGGCGTGGGTGACCACCACGCCCTTGGGGCGGCCGGTGGAGCCCGAGGTGTGCAGCACGTAGGCGGGCTGGTGCAGTTGGGGTGCGGGCGGGGCGGTGTGGGGCTCACCGGCGGCTTCGGGCGGGCCGTCGGCCTGCTCCGGCCGGACGGTGGGCAGGCCGGCGGGCAGGTCGAGCCCGGCGAGGGCCTCGGCGGTGCCGATCGCGCAGACCGGGCGGGCGT
>NZ_JAHSQD010000063.1 GCF_020103755.1 Streptomyces sp. LS1784 | reverse complement strand
GGCCCGCGCGGTCGGCCGGGCCGGGCCGACCACGACGGTGGTGCGGGCGCCCGCGCAGGCGGCGAGCACCCGGTCGAGCAGGGTGGCCTCGCCCACCGTCAGGCCCGGTTTGTCGGCCCCGCCGAGGCGTCGGGCGGTTCCGCCCGACGGGACGATCGCGTCGTACGGCGTCATGCGGCCAGTATCCGCCCTACTCCGCCGCGGTCCCGCCGTCCTCCGCCGGCTCCGGACCCTCCTCGGCCCCGGACGGGGCGGCCTCGGCGGCACGGGCGGTGTTGGCCGCCGCGCCCAACTCCAGGAAGGACGGCAGGGTGAGCTCCCCGTACCGCTCGTTCATCGCCGTGACCAGCGCCTCCGGGTCGTCCGGGTGCGCGGCCAGCAGCCGGTCGAAGTCCTGGAGGTACGCGCCGGTGAAGGCCAGCACCCGGGCGGCGTCGTCGCCCTGGTCCGGGGCCCGGTGGCCGGCGATCACCCGGTCCGCGCCGAGGTCGGCGATCCGGCCGAGGTTGTGGCCCCAGGTGGTGCGCTGGGCCGGGGTGGTGTCGGCGGTCCAGGGGTGGGTGCCGTTGTGCACGAAGTCCCCGGCGATCACGGTGCGGATGCTCGGCACGTGGACGACCGTGGAGTCCCCGCAGTCGGCCTGGCCGAGCAGCAGCACCGGGATCACCTGGCGGTCCAGCATCAGCGGCTGCGGCAGCAGCGGGGCGGGGATCAGCGGGTGGTCCGGGATGTCGTCGCCGTACACCGGCTTCCACTGCGCGACCTTGGCGGCGACGGTGCGCCGGATGCCGTCGACCACGGCCGGGGCGGCCAGCAGCTGCGCGTCGGGGAAGAGCCGCAGCACCTCCTCGGCGCCGAAGTAGTGGTCCGGGTGCTGATGGGTGACCACGACGGCGAGCAGCCGTCTGCCCTTGCCCGCGACCCACTCGGCCAGCTCGCGCCCGGCGCTGCGGGTCAGCTGGGCGTCCACCAGGATCGCGGTCCGCTCGCCGAGGATCAGCGTGGAGGTGGCGAAGAAGGCCGACTCGGGGCCGGTGAAGACGGCGACCTCCAGCGGCCGGGCGGGCCGCTCCGCCTCGGGGAGCTCGATGGGCTGGGTGTCCGCGGGCTCGCCGCCGGCGCTCTCCTCGGGCGGGGACGACGTCACGGGCTGCTCCCTCTGGTCGGCGGACAGGTTCCCGGCGTGGACCCTCCCCGCGCGGTCGGTTCTCCTGCGCCCTACAGCATGGGAGCACTGTTGCCCGATTCCGCGGAAGGCGCGCCCGGTGGGGCGCGCCTTCCGGGTCACGTCACACCGCGGCCCGGGCGGCGAGCTCCTTGGCCCGGCGGGCGGCCTGCTCCAGGGCCCGGGCCTTGGACTCGGCGGCGTTCGGGATGAAGTCGGCCATCGCCGGGACGGCCGGCGCCAGGGTGAACTCCGGGACGATGAAGTCGACCTCCAGCCCGAGCATCCCGGTCAGCACCTTCTCCAGGTAGGTGGTGACGAACTCGTACGGCTCGCGCGGGGCGCCGGGCGCGTACGAGCCGCCGCGGGCGGCGACCACGGTGACCGGGGTGCCCTTGGCGGACGGCTGCTCGCCGGCGGTGCGGCCCACCAGGATCACCTGGTCCAGCCAGGCCTTGAGGGTCGACGGGATCGTGAAGTTGTACATCGGGCTGCCGATCAGCACGGCGTCGGCCTGCTCCAGCTCGCCCATCAGCTCGTCGCGCAGCGCGAAGGCGGCGGACTGCTCGGCGCTGTGGGCCTCGGCCGGGGCGAACCCGGCGCTGATGCCGTGCACGTCCAGGTGCGGCAGCGGATCGGCGGCGACGTCCCGGTAGACCACCGTGCCCTCGGGGTGCTCGGCCTCCCAGGCGGCCCGGAAGGCGGCCGTGACCTCGCGGGAGACGGAGCCGTCGGTGATCGCGGAGGAGTCGATGTGCAGGAGCGTGGGCATGGTGGGGCCTCCAGAGAATAAGCAGCTGCCGATTTCGCTGCAACTGAAAGTACAGTAGCAGCTTACTTTTCTACAGTTGCTAGTGACGGGTCGAGTACGCTGGATCCATGGCCCAGCACGAGGTAGTGACCGACGGAGTCCCGACCGCCCCCGCCGCGTGCGACGTGGGCGCCCGGAACGCCTGCCAGAACACCGACCTGGCCCTGGGCCGGGTGTTCACCCTGCTCGGCAAGCGCTGGACCGGAATGCTGCTGGGCGTGCTCAACAACGGCGGCCAGGCCTACTTCTCCGAGCTGCGCCGCGCCGTCCCGGGCATCAGCGAGCGGATGCTCTCCGACCGGCTGACCGAACTGGCCGAGGCCGGACTGGTGGTCCGCGAGGTCGACGCCGGCCCGCCCCTGCGGGTCAGCTACCGGCTCACCGAAGGCGGCGTCGCGCTCAAGCCCGCGCTGCACGAACTGGCCGTCTGGGCCGACCGCTACCTGCCGGAGAGCGCCCTCAGGAGCGGCGGCTGCTGACCCGCACCGGCCGCGCCGGACCGCCCCCGGACATGCGGAAGGGCCCGCCTGCTGTCACCAGCAGACGGGCCCTTCACCCGGGCGGAACCCCCGGCGCGGAACCTCGAAGCGCAATCGCCGGCGCGCAATCCACGGCGCGCGGAGTCCTCAGCGCTTCTGCGCGCCGCGCAGCCGGGCCAGGCGGTCGGTGACACCCCAGGTGGTCACCCGCCACAGCGCCTCGACGACGATGTTGCGGCTCATCTTCGACGCCCCGAGCTCGCGCTCGACGAAGGTGATCGGCACCTCGGCGACCTTGAATCCGGCCTTCACCGTGCGCCAGGCCAGGTCGACCTGGAAGCAGTACCCGGCCGAGGCGACCTCGTCCATGCCCAGGCCCAGCAGGGTCTCCTTGCGGAACGCCCGGTAGCCGCCGGTGACGTCCCGGATCGGCACGCCCAGCATCAGCCGCGAGTAGGTCGAGCCGCCGCGCGAGAGCAGCAGCCGCGACTTCGGCCAGTTCACCACCCGGCCGCCCGGCACCCAGCGCGAGCCCAGCACCAGGTCGGCGCCGCGCAGCGCGCCCAGCAGCCGGTCCAGCTCCTCGGGCTGGTGCGAGCCGTCCGCGTCCATCTCGACCAGGACGTCGTAGCCGTTGTCGATGCCCCAACGGAAGCCCGCGAGGTAGGCGGCGCCCAGGCCCTCCTTGCCCTTGCGGTGCATCACGTGGACGTGCTGGTCCTCGACGGCCAGCTTGTCGGCCAGCTCGCCGGTGCCGTCGGGGCTGTTGTCGTCGGCGACCAGAACGTGCGCCTCGGGCACGGCGGCCCGGACCCGGCCGACGATCCGCTCGACGTTCTCCGCCTCGTTGTAGGTCGGGATGATCACCAGGACCTTGCCGAGATCAGCAAAACTCTGCTGGTTCACGGTCACGTACAAACCTCTCGGCCGATGGCGGGGGGTCTCGGAACACCGGCGCCCGCACTCTGGAACGCGGCTCCGCCGGCAACCCGCCGGGGAGGACCTCGGTGGCGAACTGCGCGCAGGGCGGAGGCAACTGCGTCCAGGCAGTCTACTACCGCGCCCGGGAGCCACCGGTTCGACCGCGGCACTCCCGCCCGCTGCCCGCCGTTTCCCCGTGGGTGACCCCGTTCGGCTAGGGTCGTTCCCTTGCCCACGCCCGCACCGCCGGGCCCGCCCCGGCGAGCCGGCGCACCCGCCCAGACAGCGAAGGAGTAGGACCGCGCGCATGGACAGGCTCCTCAACACCGTCCGCCCGTACGCCTGGGGGTCGCTCACCGCCCTGCCCGAACTGCTCGGGCAGCAGCCGACCGGTGAGCCGCAGGCCGAGCTGTGGATGGGCGCCCACCCCGGCGACCCGTCCCGCGCCGACCGCGGCGACGGCCCGCGCCCGCTGGACGAGCTGATCGCGGCCGACCCCGAGGGCGAGCTGGGTGCCGCGTGCACGGCCCGGTTCGGCCCGACCCTGCCGTTCCTCTTCAAGGTCCTGGCCGCGGGCACCCCGCTGTCGATCCAGGCCCACCCCACGATCGAGCAGGCCCGCGCCGGCTTCGCCGCCGAGAACGCCCTCGGCATCCCGCTGGACGCCCCCGAGCGCAGCTACCGCGACGCCAACCACAAGCCCGAAATGGTCTGCGCACTGGGCGACTTCGAGGGCCTGTGCGGCTTCCGCCGGCCCGCCGAGGCGGCCGAGCTGATGGCCCGGCTCTCGGTGAACGGCCTGGAGCCGCTGATCGACCTGCTGTGCGTCGAGGACGAGGCCGAGGCGCTGCGCGGCACCCTGGCCGCCATCCTCACCATGGACGACGAGACGGCCGCGAAGACCGTCCGGGAAACGGCCGAGACGCTGGCGGAGTACGACACCGGCGATCCGGACTGGTACTACGCCCCGTACGCCCGGATCGCGAAGGACTTCCCGGACGACCGCGGCCTGATCGCCGGCATGCTGCTCAACCACGTCCGGCTGCGGGCCGGCGAGGCGCTCTACCTGGGCGCGGGGGTGCCGCACGCCTACCTGTCCGGCGTCTGCGTCGAGCTGCAGGCCAACTCCGACAACGTGCTGCGGGCCGGCCTCACCCCGAAGCACATCGACGTGCCGGAGCTGCTGAAGATCGTGGTCTTCGAGGCCGGCGCCCCCGAGGTGCTGGCCCCCGTCCGGGTCGAGGCCACCCCGGGCGAGGAGCTCTACCCCGTCCCGATCGACGAGTTCCGGCTCTCCCGCTTCACGCTGGACGGCGTCGAGCGCTCGATGGACGGCCGCACCCCGCAGATCCTGCTCTGCACCGAGGGCGCGGCCCGCCTCACCGGGGCCGACGGCACCGTCCTGGAGCTCGCCCGCGGCCAGTCCGCCTTCCTGCCCGCCACCGGCACCCCGACCCGCCTCTCCGGCACCGGCACCACGCTCTTCCGTGCCACCGTCACCGTCTGACCACCCCGTGGGGGATGACCCGGGCCCTCAGTCCCGGGTCATGTCGACGAAGCGCGAGTAGTGGCCCTGGAAGGCCACCGTGATGGTCGCGGTCGGACCGTTACGGTGCTTGGCGACGATCAGGTCGGCCTCGCCCGCCCGCGGGGACTCCTTCTCGTAGGCGTCCTCGCGGTGCAGCAGGATGACCATGTCGGCGTCCTGCTCGATCGAGCCGGACTCGCGGAGGTCCGAGACCATCGGCCGCTTGTCGGTGCGCTGCTCGGGGCCACGGTTCAGCTGGGACAGCGCGATGACCGGGACTTCCAGTTCCTTGGCCAGCAGCTTGAGGTTACGGGACATGTCCGAGACCTCCTGCTGACGGTTCTCGGCCCGCCGGGAGCCGCCGGACTGCATCAGCTGGAGGTAGTCGATGACGATCAGCTTGATGTCGTTGCGCTGCTTCAGTCGGCGGCACTTGGCGCGGATCTCCATCATCGACAGGTTCGGCGAGTCGTCGATGAACAGCGGTGCCTCGCTGACGTCGGGCATCCGGCGGGCGACCCGGGTCCAGTCGTCGTCCGTCATGTTCCCGGAGCGCATGTGGTGCAGCGCCACCCGGGCCTCGGCGGAGAGCAGACGCATGGCGATCTCGTTGCGGCCCATTTCGAGCGAGAAGATCACGCTCGGCAGCTTGTGGTGGATCGAGCAGGCGCGCGCGAAGTCCAGCGCGAGGGTGGACTTTCCCATCGCGGGGCGGGCCGCGATGACGATCATCTGGCCCGGGTGCAGCCCGTTGGTGAGCTGGTCGAAGTCGGCGAAGCCGGTCGGCACGCCGGACATCTGGCCCTGCCGGGAGCCGATCGCCTCGATCTCGTCGAGGGCGCCCTCCATGATGTCGGCCAGCGGGGCGTAGTCCTCGTTGGTGCGCTGCTCGGTGACGGCGTAGATCTCCGCCTGGGCGGCGTTGACGATCTCGTCCACGTCGCCCTCGGCCGCGTAGCCCATGCCGGCGATCCGGGTGCCCGCCTCGACCAGTCGGCGCAGCACCGCGCGCTCGTGCACGATCTGGGCGTAGTACTCGGCGTTGGCCGCGGTCGGGACGGAGTTGACCAGGGTGTGCAGGTACGAGGCGCCGCCGACCCGCTGGAGCTCGCCGCGCTTGGTCAGCTCTCCGGCCACCGTGATCGGGTCGGCCGGCTCGCCGCGGGCGTAGAGGTCGAGGATCGCGCCGTGCACCATCTCGTGCGCGGGCCGGTAGTAGTCGGCCGGCTTGAGCACCTCGACCACGTCGGCGATGGCGTCCTTGGAGAGCAGCATGCCGCCGAGGACGGACTGTTCGGCGGCCAGGTCCTGCGGGGGGACGCGCTCGAAGCCGTCCACCCCGCCCTCGCCGTCGCCCTCGCCCCGGCGCTGCCGGCCGCCCTCCGGCCGGCCGCCCTTGCCGCCCTTCTGGAAGCCGCCCTTCTGGAACCCGTCGCGGCCGCCGCCCTGACGCCCCTCGCCGCGGCCGCGCGAGACCGGCAGCCGGTCACCGGGGCCGTCCGGGAAGGGTGCGTCGTCGAAGGTGCCGGCCGGGAAGGGGTCCTCGGCGGTCTGCCAGTCATCCTCCGGCGGCGGGGCGTCGTGGTCGTCGTACTGGGGGCCGGTCACGCGTGTTCCCCGATCAGCGAGTGGTGCGAAGTTGGAGCGGGCTTGCCGGTGGCTGGGTGGAGCGGATCCGCTCCTCTTTGTACGCCACGGCTCCGACAAATCGGACGCCGGAGCGGTACGAGTGTCGGGCGGAGGGCCCACGCTAAGGCGCCGGGCACCGTTGCGCCAAGGCGGTTATCCACAGGGGGTGTGGATGAACGGCCCCGTCCTGTGGAGAACTGCCGCAAAGCTGTGGACACCCCTGTGGACGCCCCTGTGGATAACCGGACGATCGATCCACTGTCAACGTGCTGACCTGGGATTACCTCTTCCCGGGCCTGTGCATGAGAAATTCTTCACACACCTCCGAATGGCTGTGGGCACAGAGCGGGCGAACCACGTCGCTCAGGATGACGAGTAATAGCCACGGGCCACTTACATCCATTACCTGTGGATGAGTAGCCTGGAGTCCATGACCGCCCCGCCCCCGACCCCGGCTCCGGCCGCCTCGCGACGCCGGCACGACCGGGAGATCCTCGCCCTGGCCGTCCCGGCCTTCGGCGCACTCGTCGCCGAACCGCTCTTCCTGATGGCCGACTCGGCGATCGTCGGCCACCTCGGCACCCCCCAGCTGGCCGGGGTGGGCGTCGCCTCCGCGGCGCTCTCCACGGCGACCGGAGTGTTCGTCTTCCTCGCCTACGCCACCACCGCGGCGGTCGCCCGCCGGATCGGCGCCGGGGACCGCCGGGGCGCCGTGCAGCAGGGCGTCGACGGCATCTGGCTCGCCCTGGGCCTGGCCGTCCCGGTGGTCCTCCTCACCCTGCTGCTGGCCCCCTGGGCGGCCGACGCGCTGGGGGCCTCGGCGACCGCCGCGCCGCATGCAGTGACGTATCTGCGGATCAGCTCCCTGGGCATCCCCGCGATGCTCATGGTGCTGGCCGCCACCGGGGTGCTGCGCGGGCTCCAGGACACCCGCACCCCGCTGGTGGTGGCCGTCGCGGGCTTCGCCGCCAACATCGGACTGAACGCCGGTCTGGTGTACGGCGCCGGGCTCGGGGTGGCCGGCTCGGCCTGGGGCACCGTGCTCGCACAGACCGGGATGGCCGCCGCCTACCTGGTCGTGGTGGTCCGCGGCGCCCGCCGGGAGCGGGCCTCGCTGCGGCCGGACGCGGCGGGCATCCGGGCCAGTGCCAGGGCCGGCGGCCCGCTGCTGGTCCGGACGATCAGCCTGCGCGCGGTGCTGATGACCGCCACCGCGGTGGCCGCCCGGCTCGGCGACGACCAGGTGGCCGCCCACCAGATCACCATGACGCTGTTCAACTTCCTGGCCTTCGCGCTGGACGCCATCGCGATCGCCGGCCAGGCCATCATCGGCCGCTACCTGGGCGCCTCGGACGCCCCCGGCGCCCGGGCCGCCACCCGGCGGATGGTCGAGTGGGGCATCGTCTCCGGGCTGGTGCTCGGCCTGCTGGTGGTGGTCGCCCGCCCGCTGTACGTCCCGCTGTTCACGCCCGATCCGGCCGTCCGGGCCCAGCTGGACACCGCCCTGCTGCTGCTCGCGCTCACCCAGCCGGTGGCCGGCCCGGTCTTCGTGCTGGACGGCGTGCTGATGGGCGCCGGGGACGGCCCCTACCTGGCCTGGGCCGGGCTCGCGACCCTGGCGGTGTTCGTCCCGGTGGCCCTGGCGGTGCCGGCCACCGGCACCGGACTGGCCGGGCTCTGGTGGGCGATGAACCTGTTCATGCTGCTGCGGGCCGGCTTCCTGGCCTGGCGCGCCCGCGGCGGCAAGTGGCTGGTCACCGGGGCGGTACGCGGCTAGGAGCGGGCCGGGTCCGGAACCGGACCGGAAAAGACCGAGGGCCGGACTCCCGGAGGAGTCCGGCCCTCGGGCCTTCGCTACGGAGCTCAGGCAGCCACGACGGCGACGTCGAGGTTGGCCACGACGTCCGAGTGCAGCTTGACCGAGACCTTGTGGGAGCCCACGGTCTTGATCGGCGAAGCGATCGCGACGGCGCGCTTGTCCACGGCCGGGCCGCCGGCGGCCTTGATGGCCTCGACGACGTCGGACTGGGTCACCGAGCCGAACAGGCGGCCGGCCTCGCCCGAGCGGACGGCCAGCTTGACCTGGACGCCCTCGAGCTGGCCCTTGACCTCGTTGGCGGCCTCAAGGGTCTGGATCTCGTGGATCTTCCGGGCGCGACGGATGGCGTCGACGTCCTTCTGACCACCCTTGGTCCAGCGGATGGCGTAGCCACGCGGGACCAGGTAGTTGCGGGCGTAGCCGTCCTTGACCTCGACGACCTCGCCGGCGGAGCCGAGACCCGGCACCTCGTGCGTGAGGATGATCTTCATTACTCGGTCACCCTCTCTTAGCGCGCGGTGCTGGTGTAGGGCAGCAGCGCCATCTCACGGCTGTTCTTCACGGCCGTGGCGACGTCACGCTGGTGCTGGGTGCAGTTGCCGGTCACCCGACGGGCACGGATCTTGCCGCGGTCGGAGATGTACTTCCGCAGCAGGTTCGTGTCCTTGTAGTCAACGTAGTTGACCTTGTCCTTGCAGAAGACGCAAACCTTCTTCTTCGGCTTGCGAGCAGGCGGCTTCGCCATTGTGTGCTCCATTTGGGGTTCACGGCCCGGCGGGCGTCCGGGGACGCCGGCGGCCGGGCCGCACGAAATCTGTCAGCTCTTAGAACGGGGGCTCTTCCGAGTAGCCGCCACCACCGGACGGGGCACCCCAGCCGCCGCCCTGGTTGCCACCGGACGGGGCACTGGAGGCCCAGGGGTCGTCGGAGGGGCCGGACTGGCCGCCGCCGGAGTTTCCACCCCAGCCGCCGCCACCCTGCTGGCCGCCACCGCCGCCGCCCCAGCCGCCACCGCCCTGGCCGCCACCCTGCTGGCCGCCGAAGCCACCACCGGGGCCGCCGGACCGGTTGGCCCGGGTGACCTTGGCGGTCGCCGAGCGCAGGCTCGGGCCGACCTCGTCGACCTCGACCTCGAAGACCGTCCGCTTCTCGCCTTCCTTGGTCTCGTAAGACCGCTGGCGCAGTCGGCCCTGCACGATGACGCGCATGCCGCGCTGCAGCGACTCGGCCACGTTCTCCGCCGGCTGACGCCAGACGTTGCACGTGAGGAAGAGGCTCTCGCCGTCCTTCCACTCGTTCGTCTGACGGTCGAAGGTGCGGGGGGTGGACGCGATGCGGAACTTCGCGACCGCCGCACCCGACGGGGTGAAGCGCAGCTCGGGGTCGTCGACGAGATTGCCGACGAGGGTGATGACGGTCTCGCCTGCCATGGTGGTGATGACCTCTCGGGAAGATGTCCGTTCACCGCTGTTTCACGTGAAACAGCGGACGCGAGCTACCCGAGACCC
Source organism: Streptomyces sp. LS1784 (assembly GCF_020103755.1). Classification (GTDB taxonomy): domain Bacteria; phylum Actinomycetota; class Actinomycetes; order Streptomycetales; family Streptomycetaceae; genus Kitasatospora. Next base: position 15,263 of record NZ_JAHSQD010000063.1, on the reverse strand, counting down.
GAAGGCCTCAGAGGTGGCTCAGTGGGTGTCCGGGCGCAGGACCTTGGTCCGCAGAACCGACTCGCTCAGGCCCAGCTGGCGGTCGAGCTCCTTGACGACCTCAGGCGTGGCCTTGAGGTCGATGACCGAGTAGATGCCCTCGGACTGCTTGTTGATCTCGTAAGCCAGACGGCGGCGACCCCAGGTGTCGACCTTCTCCACCTTGCCGCCGGCGTTGCGGACGACAGCGAGGAAGCTCTCGATCAGGGGGGAGACAGCGCGCTCCTCGACCGAGGGGTCGAGGATGACCATCAGCTCGTAGTGACGCATGAGTAACCCACCTCCTTTGGACTCAGCGGCCACGGTCTCTCCGTGGCAGGAGGGTTGTGCGTAGCGTCGGCACCGGAGCAGTGACGACTCCGGCCCACCGTAACGGGAGGGTCGGACAGTCGGCCCCGCTCCACCCGAAAGAGGGTGTCACCCCGAAGAGGGCGCAAGGGGGCACAACTACACCAGTGCAGACGGCACAGCCTACCTGCACCCGGACAGCCGAACAAAACGCATAGGGGTTGTGAGAGCGGCCCAACCCCCGCAATCTGGACGGAACGGGATTCCTGCCCGTTCGTCTCCCCGCCAGGAGGTGGGACCCATGGCCCAATCCGTCCACCGCATGCCCGCGCTCACGCTGAACACCGACGGCCACCCGCACCCCCGCGAGAACACCCTGGTGGGCATCACCGCTCTCCTCGGCGTGATCGCCTTCACCACCTCGTTCTTCCACAACCTGCACCTGCTGACCTCGTGGACCGGCCTGTTCGGCATCATCACGGGCCTGTGGGGCATGTTCGTCTCGGTCACCACCGCCGAGCGCTTCGTCCTGATGATCACGCTCGGCGCCTCCGCGCTCGGCTTCTACCTCGGCATCGCCCGCGGCGGTCTCTGGGGCTGAGCCGCCCCGCGCCCGACCCGCTGGGACCGAGCCCACAGGGCCCGCCCGGAACCCTCGTCGCCCCCGTCGCGTATCTGCAGAGGAGACAGGTACCCGACGGGGGCGCCGTCGTGCCCGCCGCGGCGGGCGCCCGGGCCCCGGACGATAAGGTCAGCCCGAGAACCTGGGGCCACCGCAGCCCGACCGACGAGGAGCACCGAGCAATGAGCCTGCGCCTGAGGACGATCACCCGCGAGGAGCACCTCGCCTTCATCAGGAGCCGCGCCTCGGCCAGCCACATGCAGGTGCCGTCGTGGGGTGACGTGAAGGCCGAGTGGCGGTCCGAGTCGATCGGCTGGTTCGACGAGGCCAACCAGCTCGTCGGCGCCGGCCTGGTCCTCTACCGCCAGCTCCCGAAGCTCAAGCGCTACCTCGCCTACCTGCCCGAGGGCCCGGTCATCGACTGGTTCGACCGCGACCTCGACCGCTGGCTCTCCCCGATGCTGGCGCACCTCAAGTCGCAGGGCGCGTTCTCGGTGAAGATGGGCCCGCCGGTGGTCATCCGCCGCTGGAACGCCCCCACCATCAAGGAGGCCATCGCCGCCAAGCAGGCCAAGCGGCTGCGCGACGTCGAGGCCGACTGGTACGAGGCCCGCGCCTTCGAGGTGGCCGACCGTCTGCGCAAGGCCGGCTGGCTCCAGGGCGAGGACGGCGGCGCCGGTTTCGGTGACGTCCAGCCGCGCTACGTCTTCCAGGTTCCGCTGGCCAACCGCTCGCTGGACGACATCCAGAAGGGCTTCAACCAGCTCTGGCGCCGCAACATCAAGAAGGCCGAGAAGAGCGGCGTCGAGGTGGTCCAGGGCGGCTACGACGACCTGCCGATCTTCCACCAGCTCTACCTGGTCACCGCCGAGCGCGACAAGTTCACCCCGCGCCCGCTGTCCTACTTCCAGCGGATGTGGAAGGCCCTCGTCGCCGAGGACCCGAACCGCATGCGGCTCTACATCGCCTACCACGAGGGCGAGCCGCTGGCCGCCACCACGATGCTGGTGGTCGGCGAGCACGTCTGGTACTCCTACGGCGCCTCGGCCAACCACAAGCGCGAGGTCAAGCCGTCCAACGCCATCCAGTGGCGGATGATGCGCGACTCCTACGCCCTCGGCGGCGGCGTGTACGACCTGCGCGGCATCAGTGACACCCTGGACGAGGACGACCACCTGTTCGGCCTGATCCAGTTCAAGGTCGGCACCGGCGGCCAGGCGGCCGAGTACCTCGGCGAGTGGGACTTCCCGCTCAACAAGCTGCTGCACAAGGCCCTCGACCTCTACATGTCCCGCCGCTGAGGAGGCTGACCCGATGACGCTGTCGCTCTACCTCGACACCGAACGCTGGCGCACCCACCAGCGCTCCGTCCTCGCCGAGTTCCCCGGCCTGGTGCCGGTCGCCAAGGGGAACGGCTACGGCCTGGGCAACCACCGGCTGGCCGAGGAGGCGACGCTGCTGGGCACCGGGGTGCTCGCCGTCGGTACCGCGTACGAGGCGGCCGACGCCGCCGAGTGGTACGGCGGCGAGCTGCTGGTGCTCACCCCGTACCGGGTCGGCGAGGAGGTGCTCCCGCTGCCGCACGCCCGGGTGATCCGGACGGTGGCCAGCGTGGACGCGCTGCGCGCGCTGCACGGCACCCGGGTGGTGCTGGAGTGCATGACCACCATGCGCCGGCACGGCGTGAGCGCGGCCGACCTGCGCACCCTCGCCGCCGACCTGGAGGGCGTCGCCTTCGAGGGCCTGGCACTGCACCTGCCGATGGACCGGCCGGACGGCTCCAGCCCGGTCGAGGAGGTCGCGTACTGGGTGGACACCGCCCTGGCGGCCGGCATCCCGATGCACACCGTGTTCGTCAGCCACCTCGGCGCCTCCGGCATGGACCAGCTGGCCCAGCGCTACCCGCAGACGGTCTTCCGCGCCCGGATCGGCACCCGGCTCTGGCTGGGCGACCACGCCGCGCTGGAGGTCCGGGCCACCGTCCTGGACGTCACCCCGGTGAAGAAGGGCGACCGCTACGGCTACCGCCAGCACCCGGCGCCCACCGACGGCCACATCCTGGTGGTCGCCGGCGGAACCGCGCACGGCATCGGCCTGGAGGCACCCAAGTACCTCCAGAGCATGGGGGCGCGGGCCAAGGGCATCGCCCGGGCCGGCCTGGCGACGGTCAACAAGACCAAGTCGCCGTTCCACTGGGCCGGCAAGCAGCTGTGGTTCGCCGAGCCGCCGCACATGCAGGTCTCGCTGCTGTTCCTGGACGGGGAGACCACGCCCCCGGCGATCGGCGAGGAACTCGGTCTCCAGGTCCGGCACACCACCACGCACTTCGACCGCGTGGTGGACCGCTGAGCCGCTAGGACTTCTCGGCCGGCTCCGGCAGTCCGGGCTCGGTGAGCCACTGCTCGGGGCCGGCCGGCGCGTATCCGGCGTAGCTCTCCTCCTCGCGCAGCCGGCGGGCGGTGCCCAGCACGAACACGTCCGGGGCGCGGTCCAGGACCCCGCCGGAGGGGTCGTCGCTGCCGTCCCAACGGACCGGGTCGCGGTCCGGGTGGAGGACGTCGCGGACCACCAGGGCGACCAGGTAGAGCGTGCCCAGCAGGTGCAGCCCGATCGCGAAGTGGTACCAGCCCTCGCCGATCCCGTGCTGCTTGGAGCCGGTGACCAGGCCCAGGTGGGACCAGATGCCCAGGGTGTAGAGCACCTCGCAGGCCTGCCAGACCAGGAAGTCCCGCCAGCGCGGCCGGGCCAGCACCGCGAGCGGCAGCAGCCAGAGCGCGTACTGCGGCGAGTACACCTTGTTGACCAGCACGAACAGCGCGACCACCAGGAAGGCCAGCTGGGCGAGGCGCGGCCGGCGCGGGGCCGAGAAGCCGAGCCACGCTATGGCCAGGCAGCCCAGCACCATCAGCACGCCGATGTAGACGTCGAGGTCGGCCAGCCCGGCGCCGCGGCGCTGCATCAGGATCAGCCAGAACGAGCCGTAGTCCTCGCCACGGTGCTTGCTGAACACGTAGAACGTCGACCAGCCCCGCCAGTTGGCCAGCATGATCGGCAGGTTGACCACCAGCCACGAGCCGAGCGCACCGCCCAGCACCAGCCGGAACTCGCGCCACTTGCCGGCCCGCCAGCAGAGCACCAGCAGCGGGCCGAGCAGCAGCAGCGGATAGAGCTTGGCCGCGGTGGCCAGGCCGATGAAGACGCCGGCCCAGCCCGGCCGGGCGCCGGCCCACCAGGCCATCGCCACGGCGGCCAGGGCGACCGCGAGCAGGTCCCAGTTGACGGTGCCGTTGAGCAGCAGGACGGGGGCGAGCGCGAACAGCAGCGCGTCCCACGGGCGGCGCCGGTGGGTGCGCGAGAGCGCCACGACGGCGACCACCGCGCAGGCCATCAGCATCCCGGCGTTGATCGCCCAGAACCACTGCTCCTGGCTCTGCTGGTCCCCGCCGCCGGGCGTCAGCCAGGCCGCGACCTGCATGAACAGGCCGGTGAGCACCGGGTACTCCAGGTACTGGAGGTCCCCCGAGGAGCCCGGGATGCGGTCCACGTACGGGTGCAGCCCGGCCGCGAAGCCGCGCCCGGAGAACAGGTGCGGGATGTCGCTGTAGCAGGCGTGGATGTACTGCGGCGAGCCCGGCTGGAACCAGGCCTGCTCGTAGCAGGGCAGCTTCTGCACCATGCCGAGCACCGACACCACGATCACCGCGAGCGCCAGGAAGCGCGCCGGGATCCACCAGGAGACTCCGAGCAGCGCCCGGCGGCCCGGGGGCCCGCCGATCACCTCGCTGCCGGCCGCCGCCACCGGGTCCTCGTCGGCCGGGACGACCACGGTGTTGGCCGGCGGCGCGGCCGTGGCGACGGCTGCCGGGTGGGGCCCTGCGGCGGCGCCGGACCCGACCGGGCCGGCGGTTTCGTCACGATCGCTCGACGTCATGCCGGACATCCTGCCGCACCGGTCCCGCCGGGACGAGGAGGACCCCGCAACGGTCTGCGCCCCTGCGTGGCGGGCCGGCCCGCCAATCGTGACGAAACGGCCGTGCCGCGGACGGCGGCGGTCCCGACGGGAACGGGGCTGCGACGAGAACGGGCGCTGCGACGAAGACGGCGGTGGCGGCCCTCCGAGGAGGACCGCCACCGCCGTTCCGGGTTCCGCCGGGCTACTGCCCGGGAGGCATGCCCTGTTGGCCGCCGGTGTTGCTCGGCGTCGGCTTGCCGCCGCCGCCACCGCCGCCCGGCTTGCCGCCCCCGCCGCCACCGTTGCCCGGCGGCGTACTGTCCGTCGGCGAGGGCTGCGTCGGGCAGCCGATCACCGGCAGACAGGTGTTGCCCGGGTGCGGGTTCCTGCTGTTCGACGGGCTCGGCTGGTCGCCGGGGCAGTCGACACCGGGCACGCAGGTCTGGGTGGGCTGCGGCTGCACCGGCGGCTGCGGCGCCTGCGACTGGGGCGTCTGGGCCGACGGGCTGTCGGTCGTGCTCGGGGCCGTCGTCGCGGTGGCCGTGGACGGCGCGCCGGAGGAGTCCACCTCGGTGCCGACCGGCTGCGGGGTCGGGAAGTCCATCTTCTTCTCGTTGGCCAGCGCGGCCTTCATGTACCGGGTGAAGACATCGGTCGGGATGTCACCACCGTGGATGGACTCCTTGCCGCCGGTGCCGTTGAGCGACTGCCGCTCGTGCTTGGCCGGGTCCTCGCGCCACATCGCCACGCTGGTCACCAGCTGCGGGGTGTAGCCCACCCACCAGGCCGACTTGTTCTGGTCGGTGGTACCGGTCTTGCCGGCCACCGGGCGGCCCAGGTCCTTGGTCTTCTTACCGGTACCGTTCACCGCCACGTTCACCAGCACGTCGGTGACGTTGTCGGCGACGGCCGGCTCCAGCGCGACCTTGGGCTCCTTCTTGCCGAAGCCCGGGCGCTCCACGCCGCTCACCTCGACCTTGGTGACCGAGTACGGCTCGGCCTCCTTGCCGCTGGCCGCCAGGGTGCCGTAGGCGGTGGCCATCCGGATCGGGCTGATGGTGGAGGTGCCGAGCGGGAAGGTCGCCGTCTTCGGGTCGGCGAGGCTGTCCTTCTTGACGCCCATCTGCACCGCGATGTCGGCCACGTTCTGGCCGCCGACGTCCTGGTTGAGCTGCACGAAGGGCACGTTGTACGAGTACTGCATGGCCATCCGCAGCGAGACGTAGCCGCGCTTGCCGGAGTCCTCGTTCTTCTGCCGGTACGGCTTGCCGTCGTCGCCGATCACCAGCGAGCCGTCCGGCTTGCGGATCTCGGACATGTCGTCGGCGAGGTAGCGGCTGTCGGCGTTTATCCGCTTCGGCTTGCCCTTGTCGTCCTTCGCGGTCTGCACGCCGGTCTGCATCGCGGTGGCCAGCACGAAGGGCTTGAAGGTCGAGCCGACCTGGACGCCGGTGGCGTCGGCGTTGTTGTCGAAGTGGCCGTTCTCCACGCCGTCGCCGCCGTAGAGGGCGACGATCGCGCCGTCGCCGGGGCGGATGCTGGCGGAACCGAACTGGATGTTGGTGTCGTTGTCCGGCCGCTTCTGCGGGTTGAGGTTCTCCGCCTTGACGGCGTCGACGGCGCTCTTCAGCGCGTCGACCTTGTCCTTCTCGAAGGTGGTGTAGATCTTCAGGCCGCCGCGGTCGATCATCTGCGGGGTGATCGTCTTGTCGGTGGCCATCACGTACTTGTTGGCGGTGTCGACCAGGTAGCTGATCTCACCGTTCATGTTGGAGCTGGGCTTCTGCGGGATCGGGTCCGGGAAGGCGGTGCACTTGGCGCGCTCGTCCGGGGTGATGGCCTTGGTGTCCACCATCTGGTCCAGGATCCAGTTCCACCGGCCCTGGGCCCGTTCCTTGTTGGCCGGGTTGGTGGGGTCGTAGTACGTCGCACCCTTGAGCAGACCGGCCAGCATGGCGCTCTGGCAGACGTTGAGGTCCTTGGCGTTCACCCCGTAGTACGCCTCGGCGGCCGCCTGGGCACCGTTCGCACCGCGGCCGAACCAGCTGGTGTTCAGGTAGCCGGTGAGGATCTCGTTCTTGTCCTTGTCCTGGTTGATCTTCAGCGTGATGAAGAACTCCCGCACCTTGCGGCTGAGGGTCTGTTCCTGGCTCAGGTAGGCGTTCTTCACGTACTGCTGGGTGATCGTCGAGGCGCCCTGGGTCTCACCTCCCTTCGCCATGTTCCAGACGGCGCGGAGCATGCCCTTGGGGTCGATGCCGCTGTCGGTCTTGAAGCTCTTGTTCTCCGCGGCGATGACGGCGTTCTGGAGGTTGGGGCTGATGTCCTTGAGCTCGACGATCTGACGGTTGGTCTGGCCCTTGCGGGTCATCTCCGTGTTGTCGGCCCAGTAGTAGATCGTGTTCTGGTTGTTCACCAGCTTGTTCAGCTCGGGGACCTCGGTGGTCTGGTACAGGTAGAACACCAGGCCCACGAAGCAGCCGAAGACCAGCAGGAAGCCGCTCAGCCACTGCTTCCAGGACGGCAGCCAGCGCCGGACGCCGGTCTTGCCGAACCGCGGGTAGTCGATGAAGCGCTTCTTGCCGGGGCCGGCGGCCGCGGCGGCGGAGGCCGCGACGGCATCGCGCCGGCCGCCTCCCTTGCCCTTCTTCTGGGCAGCCTTGCGCATCTCCGCACGGGTCATCCGGGGCTGCTGCGCGGTCTCCCTGACACCCGAGGGGCGTCGTCGGCCGACGCCGTCCGAGCGCAGCTCGTCGGGCCCCGGCCCACCTCCCCGACGGCCGCCGCCGCCCGGGGGCTGCTGCCCGTCACCGCCCGGGTCGGGCGTCCTTCGCCGTCGCTCGCTCATCTTCCAGCCACTCCTCGCCAGGCGTTTCCAGCCTGAAGGCAGGGTTCACGTCCGATGCCCGCAAACCGCCCTGATCACGGAGGTGGTCCTCGTGCACACGCGACAGCGTACGCAGCACGGAAACACAACTAATCGGACATCAGTTGCCAATGCCCGCAAAACGGCGACAGATCATTACACGCCCGTTGCCAATCCCGCCCGCGCGTCGGCTTGTGATCACATTCACGCGTGCCCCCCTTGCCGGTTCCGGGGGCCGGGTTTACTGTTCTCGATATATCGAGCCGATACATCGAAGCGGAATACCGCCGGATGCAGCGGCCGGACGGACGCCGAGAGGGAGGAGGACGACGGCAGTGGGCAGACGCTCAGGAGTGCTGGAGTTCGCCGTCCTCGGACTGCTCCATGACGCCCCGATGCACGGCTACGAGCTGCGCAAGCGGCTGAACATCCTGCTCGGAACGTTCCGGGCGCTCTCCTACGGGACGCTCTACCCCTGCCTGAAGAGCCTGGTCGCCCAGGGCTTCCTGGTCGAGGACAACCCGGACGTCGAGTACGTCCCGGCCACCGCGCTCAACGGCAAGCGGTCCAAGATCGTCTACCGGCTCTCCGCCGAGGGGAAGCAGCGCTTCGAGGAGTTGCTCGCCGACTCCGGCCCGGACGCCTGGGAGGACGAGCACTTCGGCGTGCACTTCGCGTTCTTCGGCCAGACCGACCGCGCCGTGCGGATGCGCGTCCTGGAAGGACGCCGCAGCCGGCTGGAGGAGCGGCTGGAGCGGATGCGCAACTCGCTGGCCCGCGCCCGCGAGCGGTTCGACGACTACACCGTCGAACTCCAGCGGCACGGACTGGAGTCGGTGGAGCGCGAGGTCCGCTGGCTCAACGAGCTGATCGAGACCGAGCGGTCCAACCGCACCGGCCGGACCGGCCCCGACACCGGCGGCACCGCCGCCGATCCCCGCAAGACTTCGGACGGCCGTGGCCAGGAGACCGGGTCCCCGGACCCGTCCGGGCCACCGTACGACCGCCCGGGGCGCTCCGCCCAGGAGCGCTGACACCGCGCCAGCCCTGTGCCGCGCGGCAGGATTGGGCGCCTCGCGCCCTTACATGCAGTCATCGAAGAAGCAGGACGAGTTCCGCCGACCCCGGCGGTCCTCATGAGATCACAGGGAGCAACCGGAATGGGTTCGGTTCGCGTAGCCATCGTGGGCGTGGGCAACTGCGCCGCGTCGCTGGTGCAGGGTGTCGAGTACTACAAGGACGCCGACCCGGCCGGCAAGGTCCCCGGGCTGATGCACGTCCAGTTCGGTGACTACCACGTCCGTGACGTGGAGTTCGTCGCCGCCTTCGACGTCGACGCCAAGAAGGTCGGCTTCGACCTGGCCGACGCCATCGGCAACAGCGAGAACAACACCATCAAGATCTGCGACGTGCCGCCGACCGGCGTGACCGTCCAGCGCGGCCACACCCTCGACGGCCTGGGCAAGTACTACCTGGAGACCATCGAGGAGTCGGACGAGGCGCCGGTCGACGTCGTCCAGGTCCTCAAGGACCAGCAGGTCGACGTCCTGGTCTGCTACCTGCCCGTCGGTTCCGAGGACGCGGCCAAGTTCTACGCCCAGTGCGCCATCGACGCCAAGGTCGCCTTCGTGAACGCCCTGCCGGTGTTCATCGCGGGCACCAAGGAGTGGGCCGACAAGTTCACCGAGGCCGGCGTGCCGATCGTCGGTGACGACATCAAGTCCCAGGTCGGCGCGACCATCACGCACCGCGTGATGGCCAAGCTGTTCGAGGACCGCGGTGTCATCCTCGAGCGCACCATGCAGCTGAACGTCGGCGGCAACATGGACTTCAAGAACATGCTCGAGCGCGAGCGCCTGGAGTCCAAGAAGATCTCCAAGACCCAGGCCGTCACCTCGCAGATCCGTGACCGCGAGCTGGGCGCCAAGAACGTCCACATCGGCCCCTCGGACTACGTGGCCTGGCTGGACGACCGCAAGTGGGCCTACGTCCGCCTGGAGGGTCGCGCGTTCGGTGACGTCCCGCTGAACCTGGAGTACAAGCTCGAGGTCTGGGACTCCCCGAACTCCGCCGGTGTCATCATCGACGCCGTGCGCGCCGCGAAGATCGCCAAGGACCGCGGCATCGGCGGCCCGATCCTGTCGGCCTCCTCGTACTTCATGAAGTCCCCGCCGGTCCAGTACTTCGACGACGAGGCCAGGGAGAACGTCGAGAAGTTCATCCGCGGCGAGGTCGAGCGCTGAACGGCTGACCGCCCGTAGCTCGTCGGAAGGGCCCACGGTCTCCGGATCGTGGGCCCTTCACGTTTTCGCGGCCAATGTTTCACGTGAAACGACGGCCGGTTCCATGGCACTCTGGGCGGGTGGCGATCACCGAGAACGGCAGCACCCACCAGTCCGCGCACCGCGCCACGCTCCTGGACCTGTTGAAGGGCCGCGACTTCCGGCGGCTGCTGACCGCCCGGGTGCTCTCCCAGCTCTCGGACGGCGTCTTCCAGGTCTCGCTCGCCGCGTACGTGGTCTTCTCCCCCGAGAAGCAGTCCTCCCCCGCCGACATCGCCTCGGTGCTGGCCGTGATGCTGCTGCCGTTCTCGGTGATCGGCCCGTTCGCCGGTGTGCTGCTGGACCGCTGGCGCCGCCGCCAGGTGCTCTACTTCGGCAACCTGGCCCGCTTCGGGCTGGGCCTGGGCACCGGCGCGCTGCTGCTGGCGGAGGCGCCGACCTGGCTGTTCTTCGCCTCGGCCCTGCTGGTCACCGCGCTCAACCGTTTCATCCTGGCCGGCCTGTCCGCGGCCCTGCCCCGGGTGGTGGAGCAGGACCAGCTCGTCACCGCCAACGCCCTCTCCCCCACCCTCGGAACGGTCGCCGCCGCCTCGGGCGGGGGCATCGGCTTCCTGCTGCACCAGCTGATGGCCCCCGGGCCGAAGGCCGACGCCGCCCTGGTCGCGGTGGCCGCACTGCTCTACCTGTCGGCCGCGCTGGCCGCCCGGCGGATGGACCGCGACCTGCTCGGCCCGGAGCAGCACGAGGACCGGCCCGGGATCGGCCAGGCGCTGGTCCGGGCCGCCGTCGAACTCGGTGCCGCGGTGCGCCACCTGGTCCGGGACTGCCGGCCCGCCGTGCACGCGCTGGCCGCCGTCACCGCGGCCCGGTTCTGCTACGGCGTGCTGATCGTGGTCGTGGTGATGCTCGCCCGGTACACCTTCAACGACCCGACCGACAGCGCGGCCGGGCTGGTCACCCTCGGCCAGGCGGTCGGTCTGTCCGCCGCCGGGTTCTTCGTCGCCGCACTGGTCAGCCCCGGGTGCACCCGCCGGCTGGGCCTGGCCGGGTGGATGACGGTCTGCCTGGTCGCCCCGGTGGTCTTCGTCCCCGCCCTGGGGCTGAGCTTCACGCTGGCGCCCTGCCTGCTCGCCGCCCTGCTGCTCGGGGTGGTCACCCAGGGCACCAAGATCTGCGCCGACACGGTGGTGCAGGAGTCGGTCGAGGACGAGTACCGCGGCCGGGTCTTCGCCATCTACGACGTCCTGTTCAACGTCGCCTTCGTGGCCGCCGCCCTGGTCACCGCGCTGGTGCTGCCGCTGTCCGGCCGCTCGGTCGCGGTGGTGCTCGGGCTCGCCGGGGTGTACGCCCTGACGGCGGTCCTCTACCTGCGCGCCGCCCACCGGAACCCGCTCTCCCGGTGACCTGGCCTCCTGGGCCCCATGGGGGTACGGGGCCGATGGCGTCCGACCGACTCGCTAAGGTACTCAAACCTGTCGGAACGACAGAACTCTGTCTCGGGGGACGACCTGATGAGCACACCGCCCAATCCGTACGGACCGCCCTCGCCGGCCCCGGTCGGCCCGCCCGGCGCACCGCCGTACGGGGCACCCGTTCCCCCGTCGTACGGGGCACCCGCTCCCCCGCCGTACGGGGCACCCGCTCCCCCGCCGGCCGCGCCGTACGGACCGCCGCCGGCCTACGGGCAGCCCGCGCCACCGGCCCCGCCCGGCTACGGACCGCCTCCGGCGTACGGACAGCAGCCCTACGGCCAACAGCCCTACGGGCAGCAGCCGCCCCCCGGGCCGTACGGACAGCCGCAGCCCGCCCCGGCGACGCCGGCCGCGCCGGCCGCCAAGCGCGGCATCCGGTCCAAGCTGCGGATCGTCGGGGTGGTCGGCGGCTGCGTGGCGCTGGCGGTTGGCTACTTCGTGGCCGGGCCGAGCGTCAGCAGCGCCAAGCCCGGCGACTGTGTGCGGACGAGCGGCTCCCGCGACGTCGAGATCGTCAAGTGCACTGATTCCAAAGCGAATTACCGCGTGCTGTCGAAGTTCGAGGGCACCACGGACGTGACCCGCTGCAAGCAGACCCCGCAAGCCACGAGCGTGGTCTCGGGCCAGAGCGGCCGCCGCTGGAACAAGAAGCGGTACGTGCTCTGCCTCGGCCCGCTGGCACCCGCCACCACCGGTGTCCCGCCGGTGAAGAAGTCCTGAACTCTTCCGCCTCTCCTTTCCCGGGGGACCTCCTTGTCCGCTCCGCCTCCGCCTCCGCCCCAGATGCCGTACGGCCCACCGCCGGGCGCCGGCAACCCGTACGCCTCCGGCGGCTCCTACGGCGCCCCGCCCCCGCCGCCGGCCCCGCCCGGGTACGGCTACCCGAGCGCTCCGCCGCCGCCCGAGCAGCCGTACGGCGTCCAGCCCCCACCGGGCGGTTACGGCTACGGGTATCCGCCGCCGCCCCCGGTGGACGGGACCACCTGCCGGTTCTGCGGCGGCTACCCGGCGGTGAACGCCACCGTCCGCGGCCACCAGGGCCTGGCCATCGCCTACCGGATGCTGCGGATGACCGGCCCGTTCTGCCGCACCTGCGGCACCGCGACGGTGCGCGACATGTCGGCCCGAACGCTGGTCCAGGGCTGGTGGAGCCCGGTGTCCTGGCTGCTGACCCCGATCACGCTGCTGCTGAACCTCGGCCCGCACAACAAGTTCAAGCAGCTGCCGCCACCCGTCCCGGGCAGCCACGGCCCGCAGCTGAACCCGGGCGTCGCGCTGACCCGCCGGCCGCACATGGCGATGCTGCTGGTGCCGGTCTCGCTGGCGGTCGCCCTGACCCTGGCCCTCAGCGGGGTGATCGGCCAGAAGCCCGACGACTCGCACACGGTCGTCGACCCCTCGCCGAGCCCGAGCCGGTACACCATCCCGCCACCGCTGCCCAGCCCCACCTTCACCCTGCCGCCCTACACCCCGCCGCCGCTGCCCACCCCGACGTACACCCTGCCGTCCTACACCCCGCCGGCCGCCGACCCGGCCGACGCCGCCAAGGCCGGAGACTGCCTGCACAACGACGGAAGCGACACCGACCCGAAGATGACTGTGCTGCCCTGCACGGACGCCAAGGCCCAGTACAAGGTGATCTACAAGTACACCGGCACGTCCGACAAGGAGTCCTGCAGCAAGCAGCCGAAGACGACCAGCACGTACTGGGTCAAGCACCCCCTTCTTCCGTCCCTCGACTACGTCCTGTGCCTGCGGGCGGTCGGCTGAGGAACGCGAAGAGGGGGTGGCCCGGGCCCGGGCCACCCCCTCTTCGCGTTCCTCAGCCCTGTGGCTGCCCGGCCCACCAGGCGCGCAGCGCCGAGACCGCCTCGTCGTGCTCCAGCGGGCCGTGCTCCAGCCGGAGTTCGAGCATGTGCTTGTACGCCTTGCCGACCTGCGGGCCGGGCTTGAGGCCGAGCAGCTCCATGATCTGGTTGCCGTCCAGCGCCGGGCGGATGGCGTCCAGCTCCTCCTGCGCCTTCAGCTCGCCGATCCGGACCTCCAGACCGTCGTAGGTGCGGGAGAGCGCGGCCGCCTTCTTCTTGTTGCGGGTGGTGCAGTCGGAGCGGGTCAGCTTGTGCAGGCGCTCCAGCAGCGGCCCGGCGTCGGTGACGTAGCGGCGCACCGCGGAGTCGGTCCACTCGCCGCCGCCGTAGCCGTGGAAGCGCAGGTGCAGCTCGACCAGGCGCGAGACGTCCTCGGTGAGCTCCTTGGAGTACTTGAGCTCGCGCATCCGCTTGCGGGTCATCTTGGCGCCGACCACCTCGTGGTGGTGGAAGGAGACCCGGCCGTCCGACTCGAAGCGGCGGGTGCGCGGCTTGCCGATGTCGTGCAGCAGCGAGGCCAGCCGCAGGGTGAGGTCCGGACCGTCCTGCTCCAGGCCGATGGCCTGCTCCAGGACGGTCAGCGAGTGCTCGTAGACGTCCTTGTGCCGGTGGTGCTCGTCCCGCTCCAGCCGCAGTGCGGGCAGCTCGGGCAGCACGTACCCGGCCAGACCGGTGTCGACCAGCAGCCGCAGGCCCTTCACCGGGTGCTTGGCCAGCAGCAGCTTGTTCAGCTCGGCCTGGACCCGCTCGGCGGAGACGATGGTGATCCGCTCGGCCATCGCGGTCATCGCGGCGACCACCTCGGGCACCGGGTCGAAGTCCAGCTGGGCGGCGAAGCGGGCGGCCCGCATCATCCGCAGCGGGTCGTCGGAGAAGGACTCCTCGGGGGTGGCGGGGGTGCGCAGCACCCGGGCCTCCAGGTCCTCCAGGCCGTGGTGCGGGTCGACGAAGCCGCGGCCGGGCAGGTCGACGGCCATCGCGTTGACCGTGAAGTCCCGGCGGACCAGGTCCTCCTCGATGGTGTCGCCGTAGCTGACCTCGGGCTTGCGCGAGGTGCGGTCGTACGCCTCGGAGCGGTAGGTGGTGATCTCGATCAGGAAGGAGCCCTCGGGGGTGTCCTTGCGGGCGCCGACCGTGCCGAAGGCGATGCCGACGTCCCAGACCGCGTCCGCCCAGCCCTTGACCAGCTTGAGCACCTGCTGCGGGCGGGCGTCGGTGGTGAAGTCCAGGTCGTTGCCGAGCCGACCGAGCAGCGCGTCCCGGACCGACCCGCCGACCAGCGCCAGCCGGTGACCGGCCGCCTGGAACCGGCGGGCGATCTCGTCGGCGACCGGCGACACCCGCAGCAGCTCTTGGAGGCCGAGGGTCTGGGCCTCGCTCAGGCCTGGTACGACCTGGACGGCGGTGCTGGAACGGTCGGTGCGCGCGGTGGGCTCATTGGCAGTGGACACGGCTCACAAGGGTACGTGCCCCGACAGGTCAACCGCCCGCGCGTTCTGGGCGTCTCACCCCACAGCCCGCAACACTGCACCGCGGGCCGCATCGTTACCATGCCGGTGGACGAGTCTCGGGCACCGGACAGGGGATGCGGTGTCTCGCGCCGCCACCACCCGCGGATTCCCCGCGGCATCGGTGCGGCGACGGCGTCGGGCGAAGAGTTCCAGAAGAGTCAAGCGAAGACCGTCGGGCGGACCGCGCCGGACGGACAGCATCAGCAGCGAACGATCGAGAACGGCGAGGGCGAAGCGAGTGAGTGAGCCGGCACGGCACTCGGGCCTGGGGGCGCACCGACAGCCTGGACGGGCCGAGCGCCCCGCCGAGGGGCGCCATCCGGCCCGCCGGGCACGCCGTGCGGTCCTGCGGGCCGCCGCCGC
>NZ_JAHSQD010000629.1 GCF_020103755.1 Streptomyces sp. LS1784 | reverse complement strand
GCCGCACCCGCCGCCCGCGCACCGCGCGCGGGCCGCTCGGCGACCGGCGGCAGGGTGCCCTTGAGCGGCCCCCACTCGTTCGGGTCCGGCACACCGGCCGGCTGCATCTTGCGCCGGGCCGGCCCGGCGCCGTGGTCGGACTCGCCCGGCTCCTTGGCTCCCGGCCAGTCCTTGGCGACCCGGGCGGCGAGCACGAACTCCTTGCGCAGCGGGTGCCCCTCGAAGCCGTCCGGCAGCAGCAGGGTGGCCAGGTAAGGGTGCCCGGGGAAGTCGATGCCGAACATCTCGTGGGTCTCGCGCTCGTGCCAGGCGGCACCCGCGTACACGGGGACCGCGGTCGGCAGCGCCGCCCGGTCGCGCGGCACCCGGGTGCGCAGCGCGAGGTGCCGCACGCCCGGCGCCTCGACGGCGGCCAGGTGCGCGACCACGGAGAAGCCCTCGGCGAGCTCGTCGACGGCGCTCAGCCAGTCGAAGAAGCCCAGACCCAGGACGTCCCGGGCGTTGGTGAGCGCCTCGATCCAGTTCTCGGCCGGGACGTCGACGGTGATCAGCCCGTACGCCTCGGCGCCGGTCGCCCACTCCCCGACCGACGCCGCGCACTGCTCGGCGGACGTCACGAGACCCCTCCCTGGGTCGAAGGGCCGGTCGGCGCCCCGGTCGGGGAACCGGCCTCGGAACCGCCCGCGGGCCCGGCCACCAGCGGGCGGCGCAGCGCCGCCGCGGGCGCGGTGTAGCGGTCCGGCAGGGACTCGGCGGCGATCTTCTCCTGGAGCTTGAGGATGCCCTGGAGCAGCGCCTCCGGCCGCGGCGGGCAGCCGGGCACGTAGACGTCCACCGGGATGATCTGGTCCACGCCCTTGGTGACCGAGTACGAGTCCCAGTACGGGCCGCCGGAGTTGGAGCAGGCGCCGAAGGAGATGACGTACTTCGGCTCGGGCATCTGCTCGTAGAGGCGCTTGACGGCGGGCGCCATCTTGTCGGTGACCGTCCCGGAAACGATCATCAGATCAGCCTGACGAGGTCCGGGCGCGAACGGGATGACCCCCATCCGGATGAAGTCGTGCTTGGCCATGGACGCGGCGATGAACTCGATCGCGCAGCAGGCCAGCCCGAAGTTGAAGCACCAGAGGCTGTAGCGGCGGCCCCAGTTGAGCACCACCTTGACGGGGTCCGGCGCGAGCCGGGCCAGCGGGCCGATGCCGCGGCGCTCGACGGCGCCGGGGCGCGCGGGGTCCGGCAGGCCGAGCGGGACGGGACCGCCCTGCGCGCCGCCGTGCGAGTGGGAGTGCGTCACGTCCATTCCAGAACACCCTTCTTCCAGGCGTAGAGCAGCCCGACCGCGAGGAAGCCGATGAACAGGAACATCTCGACCAGCGTTCCGGCGCCGTAACCGGCGGAGGCGAAGACGGTTGCCCAGGGGAACAGGTAGATCGCGTCGACCGCGAAGATCACGTACAGGAAGGCGTACACGTAGTAGCGGATCTGGGTGTGCGCCCAGTCCTCGCCCACCGGGTCCACTCCGCACTCGTAGGCGAGGAGTTTCTCGGGCGAGTACACCACGGGCCGCAGCAACCGGTTGGCGGTGAACGCCACGGCGACGAAGAGCACCCCGACGACGGCCATGAGGCCCATCGCGGCGTACGCGTCGAAGTAGCCGCTGCCGACCGCCGGGTCGGCCACGACGGCAGCCGTGTGCTTCCCCTCCATGTCTTCGCCTCCACCTCGGCCGTGAACCCGCCCTCAGGACAGTTCTACGACGTTTGTTCTCCCAGGCCCAACCATGGCCAAAGCGTGAGTCTAAGGGGACGGCTCCGCTCCGCCCGAACCCTGCCCGATCCGCAAGACGGCCGGTGGACACCCTGTCGGGCGTCCGGCGACCGGGCCCGGGGGTGGGGATAACCCCCGGCTGGGAAGATGTATCACCCCCATGGCATACGCCGCCCCCGGTTCGGGAAGCTTGGTCCAGCCGCACGACGAAGAGGGACGGTAGATCCGGATGAAGCCGCTGCACCGCGCCGTGGACGCCATCAAGGAGCAGGACGCTCGGATGGAGCGCCCGCCGCTGTACGGCAAGAGGATGTGGCACCAGATCGGCCGACTGCTGCTCAACCTGCCGCTCGGCATCTTCGGCTTCGTGCTGGCCGTGACCACGCTCTCGGTCGGCCTGGGGCTGTCGATCACCGTGATCGGCCTGCCGCTGCTGGCCGGCGGCCTGGCCGTCTCGCGCTCCCTGGGGGCGCTGGGCCGGCAGCGGGCCCGGTCGGCGTACGGCTCCGGGATCGACGAGCCGGAACCGGTGAAGCCCCGCCGCCCGGGGATGGTCGGCTACACCATCGCCCAGCTCACCGACCTGCTGAACTGGCGCTCGGCGCTCTACAACGTGCTGATGCTGCCCTGGGGCGTGCTCAGCTTCACGCTGACCCTGGTCTCGGTGATCGTGCTCTGGCCGGTGCTGCCCTGGGTGGTCCGCGCGCTGGCCGCGGTCGACCGCATCCTGATCGAGTCGCTGCTCTTCCCGGGCGCCCTGGCCGAGCGGGTGCGCGAGCTGGAGGACGACCGCGGCACCGTGGTCGACACCGCCGCCGCCGACCTGCGCCGCATCGAGCGCGACCTGCACGACGGCGCCCAGGCCCGGCTGGTCGCGCTGGCGATGGACCTCGGCATGGCCAAGGAGCGGCTGCGCGAGGTGGAGACCGAGGACGACATGGCGGCCGCCACCCGGATGGTCGACAACGCCCACGGCGAGGTGAAGCTGGCCCTCCAGGAGCTGCGCGACCTGGCCCGCGGCATCCACCCGGCGGTGCTCACCGACCGCGGCCTGGACGCCGCACTGTCCTCGGTCGCCGCCCGCTGCACCGTCCCCGGCGGGGTCCGGGTGAACGTCGACCTGAGCGGCCCGGACGGGCAGCCCGAGCGCCCGGACTCGGCGGTCGAGGGCATCGCCTACTTCACCGTCAGCGAGCTGCTGACCAACGTCTCCAAGCACGCCGGCGCCCGCTCCGCCTCGGTCGAGGTCTGGCGCTCGGACAACCAGCTGATGGTGCTGGTCCAGGACGACGGCAAGGGTGGCGCGGCCCCCTACCCGGGCAGCGGCCTGGCCGGGCTGGCCGAGCGGATCCGGGCGGTGGACGGGGTCTTCGTGGTGGACAGCCCCGAGGGCGGCCCGACCACCGTCACCGTCGAACTCCCCTGGCGCACCCGCACCGCCCGGCACTGACCCCGCCCGGCGCTGACCCCGCCCGCGCAGCCACCCGGCAAGGGGCGGCACGGCACGGACACGGCAGTGCGCCGGGACCCCGTCGAGGCGAGGCGGGGTCCCGGCGCCGGTCCGGTACGGCACCCGGTCCGCTGAACCCTTGCGCGGCGTGCGGCCCGGCGTCCCCGTACCGGGGCTGGGGGGAGGCGGTCAGGGCGTTCCCAGTTCACCGAGGGTGACGTCGACGGTCTTGGTGGTGCCGCCCCGGGTGTAGGTGACGGTGACGTGCCTGCCCGGGGTGAGCGAGGCGAGCGCGGTGGTGAGCGCGTTCAGCGAGTCGACCTGGGTGTCGTCGATCTTGGTGATGACATCCCCGGCCTGGAGCCCCGCCGAGGCCGCCGCGCCGCCCGGGGTGACCGCCACGATGACCGCGCCGGCCGGCTGGAACTGCTGGTTGAAGCTGGTCCGGGCGGTGACGCCGAGCGCGGCCCGGCCGGAGTTGGTGACCTTGCCCTGATTGATCAGCTGGTTGGCGATGTTGGTGATGGTGCTCGCCGGGATGGCGAAACCGATGCCGGGAGCGGCCGCGCCGTTGGTCTGCGGCTCGGTCGCGGCGAGCGTGTTGATGCCGATCACCTGGCTGTCCAGGTTCGTCAGCGCGCCACCGCTGTTGCCCGGGTTGATCGCCGCCGAGGTCTGCACCATGTTGCCGATGGTGGCGCCCGGCGACCCGGCGCCCTGGGGCTCGGTGACGGTCCGCCCGACGGCCGAGACGATGCCCTGGGTGACGCTGCTGGAGAGCCCCAGCGGGCTGCCCATGGCGAGGGTGATCTGGCCGATCTGGACCTTGCTCGAGTCGCCGAAGCTCGCCGGCTTGAGACCGCTCGGCGGGCTGCTCAGCCGGATCACCGCGAGATCGGAGTCGGGGTAGCTGCCGACCAGGGTGGCGTCCAGCGCCGTGGTGCTGTTGGCGAGGGTCACCGTGAAGGTGGTCGCGGTGCCGACCACGTGGGCGTTGGTGACGATGTCGCCCTTGTCGTCGTAGACGATCCCGGAGCCGAGGCTCTCGCCGGTGGTGATCTGCACCACGGAGGGAAGCACGTTGGCGATCACCATCTGGTAGGCGTCCTGCAACTGGGTCCCGCCGTTCGGCTGGCCGGGCGTCGGCGAGGCCTGCGGGGAGCCGGAGGCCGTGGGCGAGCCGGTGGCCGTGGGCGAGCCGGTGGCGGCGGCGGTGGCGGCGGCGGTGGACGAGGAGGACGAGCCGCTGCTGCAGCCGGCCAG
>NZ_JAHSQD010000628.1 GCF_020103755.1 Streptomyces sp. LS1784 | reverse complement strand
GGCGGCGGCCTGCCGGCGCCCGGCGGTGCGCTGCCGGGCGCCGGCGCGGTCGCCCTGCTGCCGACCGGGGTGGTCGCCGTCGTGGATTCGTCGGCATCATGCCTGTTCGGGCAGTTCCGTCGTCCACTCTCGCTGCTCGGCGGTGTCCGGGACAGCGAGTCCGCGAGCTCGTTCGATGCGCTTCCAGGCGGTGTCGGGATCGACGCCGTTGAGGACGAGGAGTGCGGCCGCGAGGAGGGATGAGCGTCCGATGCCGGCTCGGCAGTGGGTGACGACGTGTGCGCCGTCCTGTAGCCGTTCAGCGAGTTCGTGCAGGGTGGGCAGGATCGTGGTGCGGTCGGGGACGGTGCGGTCGGGGACGGTGCGGTCGGGGATGGGTATCGCGACGAACTGCAGCCCGGCCGCCGCGGCTGCCCCGGGTTCGTCTGCGAGGCCGAGTTCGTCGAGTTCCGGAGCGGTGAGCGCGCAGACCAGGACGTCGATGCCGCGGCTCTTCAGCGCGGCCATCTCGTCTTCAAGCCAGTCGTGACCGCGGGGTCTGGCCATGGTGCTCAGTCGTCCCGGGCCGGGGAGGTCGATGGTGAAGAGGGCGGGTCGCATGTCGGCAGCACTTTCGGTCGGTGGAGTCAGGTGGTGACCGGACGGTCAGGGGCAGGGGCGACCGGGTCCGGCGCGGAACTCGCGCGGGGTCCGGCCGGTTGGGTAACCGCCTCGGCGAGACGCCCGGGCAGGCGGTCGAGGGCACTCTGGCCGTCCTCGACGGCGGCGCGTTCCTCTTCCGTGAGCGGAATGCTCACGAGCATGCGCTGCGAGTCGGCCTTGGCTTCGACGAGTTGGGCTTTCGTCGATTCCTTGGGGGTGCAGAAGTCGCAGCGGGCGCAGGCCATCCGGTGCCGGCACTGTTCGAAGAACGAGTAGGAGCACGGCCCGTGACCGAGATCGTAGTACTGCCGTGGTTCACCGGTGGCCGCGGCTGCGGAGGTGACGCCGTCGCGGTCGAGGAGGACCTCGGAGGACCTCGACCGTGCGGACGTTGCGGGCGAAGCGTCCGGTAGGACAACGGCTTCTCACTCGGACTGGAATGAGCTTTCCGAGCCTGTGGTTGTAGGTCGGCAGAGGTGGTTCCGACTGGATTGCGAGGAGTTCTCATGACTCCGTCGCTGAATGGCTCGACCGCCCTGGTCACCGGCGCGACCAGTGGCCTCGGCCGGGCGATCGCGCAGGTTCTGGCCGAGCGGGGCGCACATGTGGTCGTCTCCGGCCGCGATGCCGCCCGTGGGGAGCAGGCCGTGCGGGAGATCCGTGCGGCAGGCGGGAAGGCCGACTTCGTTCAGGCCGACCTGGGCAGTGCAGCCGCCGCCCGCCGACTGGCCCACGAGGCGAGACAGCTGACCGGCGGCATCGACATCCTGGTCAACAACGCCGGTATCTATCCGTTCGCCGGCACCACCGACACCACCGAGGAGGTCTTCGACCAGGTCTTCGACGTGAACGTCAAGGCGCCCTTCTTCCTGGCCGCCGAGCTGGTCCCCGGCATGGTCGACAAGGGCGGCGGCGCGATCGTCAACGTGAGCTCCGTCGCGGCCGACAAGGCCGTGGTCGGGGCCACCGCCTACGGTTCGAGCAAGTCCGCGGTCAACCAGCTCACCCGGATCTGGGCGGCCGAGTACGGCCCGGCCGGCGTACGGGTCAACGCCGTCCTTCCGGGCGTGATCGAGACCGAAGGCGTGCAGGCCTCGCTCGCCGATGAGAATCGCAGCGACTTCCTCGCCATGACCCCCGCCGGCCGGGTCGGCCTGCCCGGCGAGGTCGCCGAGGCCGTGGCCTTCCTCGTGTCCGACGCGGCCTCCTACGTCAACGGCGCCCTGCTCACCGTGGACGGCGGAGCGTCCGTCCGCTGACCGTGTCCACGACTGACGGGTGCCCAGGAAACGCGCACCGCAGTCACCGGGGCAGCCGGGCTCAGGCTCCCGCTTCCTTGATCCCGCCGCCGAGTGATCACCGCTGAAACGACCTCAACGGCTGTGCTGATCAAGTACTTGCAGCGGTCGCATCATTTCATTGTCCTCATGGTCGATGATGTGACAGTGCCAGACGTACCGTCCCGCAAGTCCGAAGCGAACCTTGACGCGGGTGATATTGCTCGGCAATGCGATCACGGTGTCCTTGTATCCGCCTTCCCCCGGTTGCGGGGGTGACGATGCGCCGCCCGTGATGGCTTGGCGGTCGAGGACCTGGAATCCGATCTGATGGATGTGGACGGGGTGCGCGTCGGGGGTGAAGTTGTACAGTTCCCAGATTTCGGTGTCGTCCTTCACCGGCGTCTCGGTGACCGGGTCCGACCACAGGAGCGGGGTGGCCGAGCCGCTTGGCGTCACCGTGCCGAGCGTGTCCATCGTGGGCGCGCCGGCGAAGTAGGCGGAGTCCTCTTCGTTGAGTGACAGCTTCCGGACCGTCCGGCTCTCGGGAAGCGCCGGGATCGGAGGGAGCACGATCCGTGACGGCGGGACACTGGTGTCGGTGGAGGCAAGGGGAACGACGGTGAATTTCATGACCTGCCCCGTGGTCGTGATATTCGCCGGCGTGAAGTCGGTGCCCGGCGCGCCGCCGCCGTACGCCTCGTCCGGGCCTTCATTGATCAGGTAGAGCCCGGTGCCGACCGGGGTGCCGGTGAAGTCGACCACCACGTCGGCGCGTTCTGCGGGAGCCAACAGGAGTCGATCCGACTGGACCGGGGCCGGCAGGAATCCCTGGTCGTTCCCGATCTGCCAGAAGGGCAATGCGGGGCTGACGGGGCGGGGGGCTGTGGCGTCAGCCGCGATCTTCAGGATGAGAGTACGGGCGTTGCTTGCGTTGAGGATGCGCAGGCGGTACCGGCGCGGTTCCACGTCGAGTACCGGCCAGGTGTTCCCGTTGACGACCATCGTGGTGCCGAAGAACTCCGGGTTCCAGATCGGCGGAATATCGGTGTCGGGAATCCACGGACCATCCGGCGGGGTGTCCCCGAAGTATCCGCGACTGCCGGGGAAGAAAATCGACCCGTCCGCATTGAAGGACTTGTCCTGAACCACCAGGGGGATTTCGTAGGGGCGGGTACCGTGCGCACCGTCTCGCCCCGGCGCCGGCCCGGGAAGTACCCCCGAGGGGAGATCGGCAGGTCCGCCTCGCAGCAGGTAGAAACCGGCGAGGCCCGCGTAGACATTCACCCGAGTCATGCCCAGAGTGTGATCGTGGTACCAGAGAGTTGCGGGACGCTGGTCATTGCTGTACGCGAACGTTGCCGACCCGGGGCGCCAGCGGACGCCGCAGCGGTCGCGGAACTGCTCGGCGAACCGATCGTAATAGGTGCCTACGCGAGCATAGTCACGAGGGATGTCACGGGATGCCGGCAGGTACCAGGCTTCGGGGTATCCGTCGCTCTCTTCCCGGCTGTACCCGCCGTGCAGATGGGTCACGATGGGCACCGGTCCCGTGTACGGCCCGGGAGTGGTCGAGAAGGTGGGCCGCGAATCACGTCCGGCCCTTCCGCCGGGAGGGTTCGCCCAGTGCAACGTGGGGTCCACAGCGCACAGATGGGGCAGATAGAAGCCGAGCGAGGTGACGAGGTCGTTGACCCATGTCACGGAGATCGGCCGATCCACACGGGCTTCGATGGTCAGGCCTGGCGTGTGAAATGACTGCTGGTGGCCCACGGCTCCGTAACCCCAGATCGTGGTGGCCGGCATCCCGCTTGGCAGCATTTGCTGTCGGAACTGACGGATCGCGATGCGGTAGGAGTCCCGGCCCTCGCCGGGCATTTCACCGAGAAGGAACAGCGGCGTCCTGTACTTGGGTACGGACGACGGATCGAGCGCGCCTCCCGACGGCCGCGAAGGGTGCGGATGGTGCCGACCGTGCCGAAGAGCAACCGGACCGGGCAGAGAATCGACCGCGTAGGCATGCCCGTCCGCAAGTGCGCCGGAAAAACCCACGGCACCGACTGTCGCGACCGTGGTTCTGAGCAGCTTGCGTCGGCTCGGCAGAGAATTCTCGGCGACATCAGCAGCCTGCGAATTCTCCAGAGGATCGGTGTCCTTGATCACGCCCGAATGATATGCGCGTGATATGGAGCGCGGCGCCATTTCTGCCGGTCGACATGCCACGCCCCCCGAAGTCCGATCATTGGACTATTACTGCAGGGGCAGACCTTCCTTCCCGCGATCAGCAGCGAGGGAAGCCGGTCCCGGGGATCCACTCGAAGGGCCTGTACGAGCCTGTACGACCGCGAGAGGGCCCGTGCCGCGCGGATCGCGCGGCACGGGCCCTCGTGGGTCACTCCGGTGGTCCCTGTCCGGCCCCCGGGGCGAGGGGAAGCCGAAAGGTCGGCTTAGTACCAGTGGTGGGACTGCCAGAAGTTCCAGGCAGCGTTCGGGCTGCCGTAGCGGGTGTTCATGTAGTCCAGCGCCCACTTGATCTGGGTGGTCGGGTTGGTCTTCCAGTCCGCGCC
>NZ_JAHSQD010000627.1 GCF_020103755.1 Streptomyces sp. LS1784 | reverse complement strand
GTCCGGCGGCGGTGGCGACGCGGCTACGACCCGGTGCGCGCCCGCGGGCGGTACGTGGCCCAGCAGCGCTGGCACCGGCCGGTGGCCTGGGTGCTCGCCGTGATCATGGGCGTGAGCCTGGTGGCGGTCGCGGTCGCGGCGGTCTACCAGGGCGTGGGCGGCTCCTCGGGCACGCCCCGGCGCCCCGAGTCCGGCAGCAGCAGCGCCGGGGTCGAGCCGGGGCAGACACCGGCCGAGCCCCCGCTGGTGGTGACCGCGCCCGCCGGCTAGCGCGGGCGTACGCCCCGGGGCGGTGGTCACGGAGCGTTCCCGGGAATGTGCGCCCTGACCCTCGTGGCGGCGCCGGTGTCCGCCTACCCTGGTGGTGTGGGTGACCCGCGAGAGCCTCCGGAGGGTACGCCCGAGGGCGGTTCCGGCAACGAGGACGAATTCCGGTCCGTCGTGTTCGACGAATCGTTCGTGAGGGCTGCCCGCATCCAGGAACTGTCCGCCCGGGAGCGGCTGGCGGGCTCCTTCGGCAAGGCCACCCGGCCGCGGGGGCGGTTCGGCCTGCTGGGCACCGTCCCGCGTCAGGCGTTCGCCCTGCTGCTGCTCATCCTGCTCGCCTTCGGGGCCGCGGTGTACTTCGGGGTGAGCTCGCCGAAGGGGGTCGCGGTACGGCCCGAGGGAAGCCAACTGACCGTCAGCCTGGTCGCGTTGAGCCCGGCTTCGGCCGTCCACCCGGTCGCCGACCCGGCGAACCCGTTCGCCGTGCTGCCGCCGGGGTACGGGGACGGCACGATCGGGCTGAACACCCCGACCGGGGCCGCCAGCGGGCACTTCAGCCGGGTCGAGGTGGCCAAGGCGCTCGACACCGTCCAGCGCTACCTGGTCGCCTCCTCGCTGTCCCCGGCCACGCTGGTCCAGGGCGCCACCGCGGACGTCCGGGCCTTCGTCACGTCCGGTGAGCAGGCGGAGTTCGACGCGAGCGTGGCGCAGCCGGTGGACGACCGGCACCACGCGGTGACCGGCTGGATGGTCCGTTTCGACCCGGCGCAGGTCGCGCTGGCCTCGAACACCGTGAAGGTGGCCGGCGCGATGCGGATCGACGAGGCGGACAGCGGGACCCTGCAGATCACCACCGACCACACCTTCGTCTACGCGCTGAAGCCGGCCGGCGCCCCGGCCGGAGCGCCGGTCACCCTGGAGACCGTGCGGCGGCAGCTGACCTTCGAGTTCGACCGGGTCGACCTGGCCTCGGCGCAGCTGCGGCTGGTGGACTCGGTGGTGCAGGCCGGGCCGGAGCCCTGCGGCACCTCGACGGCGGGCTTCCTGCAGCCGGTGCTGGCCACCGCGCAGGGCACGGTGGTCGCGCCGCCGACGCCGGTCGACCCCGGCAACCACGCCCGGCCGGGCTGGCAGGTGTGCGGGGTGTTGGCGGGCAGCTGAGGCGCCCGGGCCGTGGAACGGCGCGGCGGCCGGTGCCCCGGGCGGGACACCGGCCGCCGTCGCGGACCGGGCGGGTCAGTTGTCGCTGCTGCCCGAGGCGCCGTTGCCCGAGGAACCGGTGCCCGAGGCGCCGCTGCCCGAGGAGCCGTTGCGGTTTCCGCTGCCGGTGAAGGTGTCGCGGAGCTTGCCGCCGACGGTCGCGGCGCCGCCGGCGACGTCCCGGAGCAGGCCCATCAGCGGGTCCTTGCTCTCCTTGACCGAGGTGGTGTAGTGCTCGGCGGCGGCCTTCCACTGCTCGGTGACCGAGGTGTCCGGGTCGTCCGAGCGGCGCGGGTAGGCGCCGGCCAGGATCGAGCGGTAGTCGTCGCTCTCCGCCCACTTCTTCAGCTGGGCGACCCGGACCACCGCGAAGGGGTGGGTCTGCGGCAGCACCTGGAGCACCTTGAGCACGCCGTCGCGCAGGTCGCCGGCCTTCTCGTACTCCTCGGCCTGCTCCAGGAAGGCGTCGACGTTCATCTCGGCCAGGTTGTGGCCGCCGGCCAGCTTCATCAGGGCCCGCATGGACGCCTGGAGGTCCTGCCCGGCGAGCAGGCCGGCCCGGTCGCTGGACAGCTCCGCCTTGCGGAACCACTCCTTGAGCGCGGTGATGATCGCGGTGATCGCCAGGTTGCCGAGCGGCACCCAGGCGATCCGGGTGGCGATGTTGGTGAGGATCATCAGCATCGTCCGGTAGACGGCGTGGCCGGACATCGCGTGGCCGACCTCGTGGCCGATGACCGAGCGCAGCTCCTCCTCGTCGAGCAGCTCGACCAGACCGCTGGTGACCACGATGACCGGGGTGTCGATGCCGATGCAGTACGCGTTGACCGTCGGGTCCTGGGTGACGTACAGGTCGGGGACCTGCTCCAGGTCGAGCACGTAGGCGGCGTCGCGCACCATGTCGTGCAGCTCCGGGAACTGGCGCTCGGAGGTCTTCACGGCGGTGGCCAGGAACATCAGCCGGATCGCCCGCTCGGAGACCAGGCCGGCGAGCTTCTTCAGGATGTCGTCGAAGCCGGTCAGCCTGCGCAGGGCGACCAGGGCGGAGCGGTCCGCCGGGTGTTCCCAGGCCCGGGTGGAGATCCCGGGGAAGCGCTCGCGGCGGCGGCTCGGGGTCTTCGCGGTCGTGTCGGTCATGGTCTGGGTCCCTCCTGGTCGACGGCGGCTGCGGCCCACTGGCCCGCTCCCCCCGCTGGTCTTCGCCTGCAACGACTGCCTGTGCAACGTACGTGGTTGCGTACTCGTCCCCGGAGCCGGCGTACGGGCGGGCCGCCGCGCGGGCGGCGGGCACGTCACAGGGGTCGGTGGGCTGCGCCGGTGTGAGGCCGGTTTACCCTGAGGCCTGGACGACCGAGACCGGACCCGGCCGCGGTACCGAGCAGTTCGAGGAGCCCCGCAGATGTCCACCGACACGCTTGTCAGCCTGGCCGCGCCCATCTCCGACGAGTCCGGCCCCGGCCTGCTCCTGCGGATTATCGTGGTCGCGTCCTTCGTGGGCATCGGCCTGCTGGTCTGGATCATGGCGCGCGCCTTCAAGAACAACTAGGCCAGGGCCCTCCCCGGCTCTTTCCCGGCCCCTTCCCCGGGCCCGCGCTCACGCCCGGTCAGCGGCGGTGGGCCGCCGAGCGGTTGCCGTGTAACCCCCCGTACGATGACGGGTGGGCCCTCACCCGGCCCGGAACAACCCCCAGGTCCGTTCACCGAGCCGAGAAGGTCCCGCCGACCATGAGCACTGCTGCCGCACTCCCCGTTCTGAACCTCCTCGCCGAGGGCGAGGGGGGCAACCACGACAGTCTGAACCCGGCCCTGACCGGTGGCGCCGCGCTGGTCATCCTGCTGCTCCTGCTCTTCATCACCACCCGCTTCAACCGGGACCGCTGAGCCGCGTTCCGGGACCGCTCGGGGAGCGTCCGGCCACGGGCCGGCCGCTCCCTCACGCATCTGCGGACAACCCTCACGCGGTCTGCGGGGGACCGCCACCCGGCCGTTCCCGCACCGTAACGGGTGTCGCGTAAGGTGTGGCGGCATGGGAGAGCAGGCCGGGAGTCCCGGCGGACCGGAACCGGTGAAGAAGCGCCTCGGCGTGATGGGCGGCACCTTCGACCCGATCCACCACGGCCACCTCGTCGCCGCCAGTGAGGTCGCGAGTGCGTTCCACCTGGACGAAGTGATCTTCGTGCCGACCGGGCAGCCGTGGCAGAAGAGCGACCGTCACGTCACCCCGGCCGAGGACCGCTACCTGATGACGGTCATCGCGACCGCCGAGAACCCGCAGTTCTCGGTCAGCCGGATCGACATCGACCGCGAGGGCCCGACGTACACCGTCGACACCCTGCGCGACCTGCACGCCGTGCACCCGGACGCCGACCTCTTCTTCATCACCGGTGCCGACGCGCTCGCCCAGATCCTGTCCTGGCGCGACTCCGACGAACTCTTCTCGCTGGCCCACTTCATCGGATGCACCCGCCCGGGGCACACTCTGTCGGACGCCGGGCTTCCGGCGGGCGGGGTCTCCCTGGTGGAGGTCCCGGCGCTGGCCATCTCCTCCACGGACTGCCGCAACCGGGTCGCCCAGGGCGAGCCGGTCTGGTACCTCGTCCCGGACGGCGTGGTCCGCTACATCGACAAGCGGGCGCTGTACGCGCCGCGCGGGGACTGATCCGGGAGCGGTGCATGACTGATCGCAGCGACGGCCGGCGGCCGGAGGACTGGTCCACCGGGCAGTACCAGCAGCCGTACCAGGGCTACCAGCACCCACAGCAGGAGCCGCAGTCGTACGAGCAGCAGCAGTACGACCAGTACGGGCAGCCGGTGTACGGGCAGGACCCGTACGGTTACCAGCAGCAGGGCTACCAGGGCTACGACGGGTACCAGCAGGGCGGCCGGACCGGGCCGTTCCCGCAGCAGCAGTCGCAGTCGTACGAGCCGCAGTCGTACGAGCAGCAGCAGTACGACCAGTACGGGCAGCCGGTGTACGGGCAGGACCCGTACGGCTACCAGCAGCAGGGCTACCAGGGCTACCAGCAGCAGCCGTACCAGGC
>NZ_JAHSQD010000626.1 GCF_020103755.1 Streptomyces sp. LS1784 | reverse complement strand
CCGAACCCGGAAGCTAAGCCTTACAGCGCCGATGGTACTGCAGGGGGGACCCTGTGGGAGAGTAGGACGCCGCCGAACAATTCTTCAGAAAGAACCCCCATCCGGGTCCCGGATGGGGGTTCTTCGCATTTCCGGGGCGGATCAGGTGTGCCGGGCGAGCGGTGCTGGACGAACCTGGGGCCGGCCGTCCGCGACGGACCGAAAAAATCTTGGTCAGCCGTGTCGAGAACCCGTGCCCGGCACCGTCCCCGGGGTGAGCGCGGCCAGAATGGTCGCACCGGCTCCGAGGAGAAGACGATGGCCAAGTACCTGTTGCTGAAGCACTACCGGGGTGCCCCGGCCGCGGTCAACTGCGTGCCGATGGACCAGTGGACGCCGGAGGAGGTCACGGCGCACATCACGTACATGCAGGACTTCGCGGCCCGCCTGGAGCAGACCGGCGAGTTCGTCGACGGTCAGGCGCTCGCGCCCGAGGGGACGTGGGTCCGGTACGACGGCGAGGGGCGCCCGCCGGTCACCGACGGTCCGTTCGCCGAGACCAAGGACCTCATCGCCGGCTGGATGGTGATCGACGTCGACAGCTACGAGCGCGCCGTCGAGCTGGCCGGGGAACTGTCGGCCGCCCCCGGGGCCGGGGGGAAGCCGATCCACGAGTGGCTGGAACTGCGCCCGTTCCTGGCCATGCCGCCGACCATCACGGAGTGACCTCTCCGATGGACGAGGCCCTGTTGCGGAGCCTCACGCCGAGCGTCATCGGCGTCCTCGGCCGCCGCGGAGCAGACTTCGCGGCGGCCGAGGACGCCGTGCAGGAGGCGCTGGTCGAGGCGGTCCGGCTCTGGGCCGTCGAGCAGCCGCGTGATCCCAAGGGCTGGCTGGTCACGGTGGCCTGGCGCAAGTTCCTGGACGCGGCCCGGTCGGACGCCGCCCGTCGGCGCCGGGAGGACCTGGTCGACCAGGAGCCGGGGCCGGGACCCTCAGCCGACGTGGACGACACGCTCCGGCTCTACTTCCTGTGCGCCCACCCGGCGTTGACGCCCTCGTCGGCAGTCGCGCTGACCCTGCGTGCGGTGGGCGGGCTGACCACCCGCCAGATCGCGCAGGCCTATCTGGTGCCCGAGGCGACCATGGCGCAGCGGATCAGCCGGGCCAAGCGCACCGTCTCGGGCGTCCGGTTCGACCAGCCGGGGGACGTCGCCACCGTGCTCCGGGTCCTCTATCTGGTCTTCAACGAGGGCTACTCCGGTGATGTCGACCTCGCGGCCGAGGCCATCCGGCTCACCCGGCAGCTCGCGGCGGTGATCGACCACCCCGAGGTGGCGGGACTGCTGGCTCTGATGCTGCTGCACCACGCCCGGCGGGCCGGCCGGACCGGGCCGGACGGCGCGCTGGTGCCACTGGCCGAGCAGGACCGCGGCCGGTGGGACACCGGGTTGATCACCGAGGGCATCGGGATCCTCCGGACGGCGCTGGCCCGGGACCGGCTGGGCGAGTTCCAGGCGCAGGCGGCCATCGCGGCGTTGCACGCCGACGCGCTCACCGCCGAGGAGACGGACTGGGTGCAGATCGTCGAGTGGTACGACGAGCTCGTCCGGCTGACCGCGAGCCCGGTGGTGCGGCTCAACCGCGCGGTGGCGGTCGGCGAGGCCGACGGTCCGCGCGCCGGGCTGGCGGCGCTGGCGGAGCTGGACGGCGCGCTGCCCAGGTACACCGCGGTGGCGGCGTACCTCCACGAGCGCGAAGGGGATCTGGTGACGGCGGCCCGGCTGTACGCGGAGGCGGCGCACAAAGCGCCCAACCTCGCCGAGCGCGACTACCTGACCCGCCGGGCGGCCCGGCTCAACGAGGGACTGAGGGGCGGTCGGACGAGCTGACGCGGGTGGTGCCGGGGCGCCGGGGCCCCTCAGAGCCGGCCGGCGGCCTTCAGCGCCAGGTAGGTGTCGGCCAGGGCCGGGGCGATCCGGGCGGGAGGGGCGTCCAGGACGGTGACGCCGTGGCGGGTGAGGCGCTCGGCGGTGGCGCGGCGGTCGGCGCGGGTCTGCTCGGCGGCGGCCGCGCCGTAGACCGCCTCCAGGGTGCCCCGCCCGGCGGCGAGGACGTCCAGCTGCGGGTCGGCGACCGAGGCGAGGACGACCTCGTGGCGCTTGGTGAGCACCGGCAGCAGCGGGCGCAGGCCGTCCTCGACCGGGGCCGCGTCGAGGCCGGTGAGCAGCACGATCAGCGAGCGCTGCGGCGCCATCTTGAGTGCCGTGGCGACCAGCTTGCGCATGTCGGTCTCGTGCAGCGCGGGTTCCAGGCCGGCCATCGCGTTGGTGAAGGCGGGCAGCACCTCGTGGGCCGAACTGCCGGCCACCGTGACGCGCTTGCGGGAGTCGTGGGCGAGCAGGTCGATCCGGTCGCCGGCCCGGGTGGCGAGGGCGGTGAGCAGCAGCGCGGCGTCGAGGGCGGCGTCCAGTCGGGGCGCGTCGCCGACCCGGCCGGCCGAGGTGCGGCCGGTGTCGAGGACGACGAGGATGTGCCGGTCGCGTTCGGGGCGCCAGGTGCGGACGGCGAGGCCCCCCGCGCCGGCGGCCGTGTTCGCTGCCCGGCGGGCGCTGGCGCGCCAGTCGATGGAGCGGACGTCGTCGCCGGGCAGGTACTCGCGCAGGGAGTCGAACTCGGTGCCCTGGCCGCGGGTCAGCACCGAGGTGCGGCCGTCGAGTTCGCGCAGCCGGGCGAGCCGGGAGGGCAGGTGCTTGCGGCTGGCGAACGGGGGCAGCGCGCGGACCGTCCAGGGGACGAGGTGCGAGCCCTGGCGGCCGGCCAGGCCGAGCGGGCCGAGCGAGCGGACCGTCACCCGGTGGGCCTGGTGGTCGCCGCGGCGGGTGGGGGTGAGCACGGTGGTGATCCGGCGCCGCTCGCCGCCGGGGAGGGCCAGGGTGTGCCGGGAGGCGGCCTCGGCGGTGCCGGGGCGCCAGGCGGACGGGGCCCAGGCATCGCGGACCAGGCCTCGGAGCAGCCGGCCGGACGGGTTGGTGACGGTCAGTTCGACCGTGGCGGGCTCGCCGAGCCGGACGGTGGTGTCGCCGCCCCGCCCGAACCGCAGGCTGCGGACCGGGGCGGCGAGCACCAGGTCGACCGCGACGGCGATCAGCACCGCACCGGTGACCAGGCCGATCCCGGTCCGGGACGGCAGCAGCAGGCCCACGACGAGCGCGCCGAGTGCGGCGAGCAGGGCGGTTCGCCCGGTGAGGGCCATGCGGTGCGCTCCTTCGGAAGCCCGTGCGACGGAAGCCCGTGGGCCGGAGGGCCGGAACGGGTGCGGTGCGGTGGGGGTGGGGTCAGCGGGGTGCGGGCGTCTGGGCGAGGACGGCCTGGATGACGGAGTCGGCGGTGACGCCCTCCATCTCGGCTTCGGCGCGCAGCGCGACCCGGTGCCGCAGGGTGGGCAGGGCGAGTGCCTTGACGTCGTCCGGGGTGACGTAGTCGCGGCCGGCCAGCCAGGCCCAGGCGCGGGAGGCGGCGAGCAGGGCGGTGGCGCCGCGCGGGGAGACGCCGATGGACAGCGACGGGGACTGCCGGGTGGCCCGGCAGAGGTCGACGATGTAGGCGAGGACCTCGGGGGAGACGGTCAGCTTGGCGATCTGCTCGCGGGCGGCGGCCAGGTGCTCGGGCCCGGCGACCGGGCGGACGCCGGCCGCGCCGAGGTCGCGCGGGTCGAAGCCGGCGGCGTGCCGGGAGAGTACCTGGAACTCCTGGTCGCGGTCGGGCAGCGGCAGGATCAGCTTGAGCAGGAAGCGGTCCAGCTGGGCCTCGGGCAGCGGGTAGGTGCCCTCGTACTCGACCGGGTTCTGGGTCGCGGCGACCAGGAACGGGACGGGCAGCGCGCGCGGTACGCCGTCCACCGTGACCTGGTGCTCCTCCATGGCCTCCAGCAGGGCGGCCTGGGTCTTCGGCGGGGTGCGGTTGATCTCGTCGGCGAGCAGCAGGTTGGTGAAGACCGGGCCGGGCTGGAACGAGAACTCGGCGGTGCGGGCGTCGTAGACGAGCGAGCCGGTGACGTCGCCGGGCATCAGGTCGGGGGTGAACTGGATGCGCTTGGTCTCCAGGCTGAGCGCGGTGGACAGGGTGCGCACCAGCAGGGTCTTGGCGACGCCGGGGACGCCCTCCAGCAGCACGTGGCCGCCGCAGAGCAGGGCGACGACCAGGCCGGTGACGGCGGCGTCCTGGCCGACCACGGCCTTGCCGATCTCGGCGCGCAGGGCGGTCAGCGCGGTGCGCGGGTCGGTGGCGGGGGTAGCGGGTGCCGTGCCGGGGACGGAGCGGAGCTGGGCGGTTGCCTGGTCGGTCACGGGTTCCGTACCTGCCTTTCGAGGGAATCGAGGTCGTCGGCGAGCCGCAGCAGCGCGGCGTCGTCGGTCGGGGGCGGGCCGTACAGCAGGGCCCGGACGTCCCCGGCGGGCCGTTCGGGCAGTCGGCCGGCCACGGCGACGCAGAGCGCGTCGGGGTCGGGTGCGCCGGCCTGGAGCGGGACGCCGAGGGCGGGGG